>JANYBM010000077.1 GCA_025361125.1 Holophagaceae bacterium
GAATTGTGGGAACGCCGCGCCTATCAAACCGAGGGCAACTGGGCCGGCAAAGGCGGCGTGCTGAGCCTCTCCTGCGTGCCCGTGGGGCTCACGGCCCACCGTGAGAACCTGCCGGATGTGCAGGACGTGAGCGCCGACTACGCGAAGGCCTGGGTGCAGCGCTGGATGCAAGCAGCCCGGCGCTATGCAGAAGCCAACAGCGGCGAGCCTTGGCTCCTGCTGGCGGATGAATGGTTCACGCGGGGAGACGTCCAGGTACCAGGCCGTGAATTCTACAGCCAGTCCTGGGCGCAATTGGAGAATGGTGTGGGCCTGGTGCGCAAATTCCTGGAACACACCCGCCGCTTCATCAAGAGCGACAAGGCGAAGCGCTTCAAAGGCCGCAAAGCGCTCCTGCTCACGGGCTCCAGCTTCGCGCCCATCCTGAATCGCGTGCTGGCCCAACTGAACCGGGAAGTGGGCAGCCAATTGCGCGCCGTGGCGGTACGCAACAACGATTTCGGCGAAAGCGTCACGGTGGCGGGCCTGTTGACGGGACAGGATCTCATGTACGCGGCCCACGCGGATCGCGATGCCAAGGGTTCTGTGGAGGCCGTGGTGGTGCCCAGCGCGAGCCTGCGCACCCACACCGGCCCCACGGATCAGTACACCCTCCATGGCGTCACGGTGGCGCGGGCCGAAGGCACCTTTCTGGATGACATGACCCTGGATGAATTGTCGGCGGATTTGCAAACGCCGGTAGTGCCCAGTGGCGCCAACCTTTCGCAGCTTCTGGATCATCTGGAAGCCGCCGAGATCGCTGCGGGCTTCAGCGGCAAGGACCTACAAAAAGTCTTCCATACTACGGGTCTGAACTTCCCCCAGGGCGCCTACAACCCTTAGGAGCCGTTACGAAATAACCAGTATTTTTCCGGGTATTTTATTACGGCTCCTCCAGCTATCAGACGCAGTTCGCCTTCCTGCTCACTCCGTTCGCAGAGTTGGAGCCTCTATGCCGGAGCGTTCGTAGGACAACCAGCTTTTTTGGCCCAACGGCCTGAAGATCACCGATTCAGATAACCGGTTTCAAGGTCATGGCGATCTTGATGTCGTCCTCGTGCCGCTTGTCGCCCTCGTCCAGGCTGGGGACGTAGCCAGGTGTCCCGCGCCGAGCCGCGTCTCCTGCCATGCGGATGGCATCCAGGACCTCCGTGGTGCGGTGCATGGGCACGGCCCCATCCACTTTGAGTTGCACCCGGCGGGCCAGCCTTGGCTGGAGCAGCACCTCTGGGATCAACCGACGGGTGAGTTGGTCCAGCGTGACCCATTCTCCCCGAAGAAGGCAACGGCCATCCCTTGCAAGGGTGATGACGGGAAAGGTCGGGGGAATGGAGGTCCCGATCTTAGTGGCTGGTACGAGCACGGGATGGTGCCGACCGGTCAGGGGCACCATCACGATGAAGACGATGAGCAGCACCAGCACGATATCGATCAGCGGTGTGATATTGATCTCCGCGACACGCCGAGTTCGGCTTTCAGCCTGCATTTGAGCCTCCTGGAGGGGATGCCCAAGGCTGCGTCCAGCACTCGTCACGCGCCATCACGGCCTTGTGAATTGTTGGTCATGGATTGCGCGAAAGTCATGGTTGGATCATTCCGATTTATTTTATTGCCTGGCAATCGTGCCCGCTGGCGAAGGCACCACGGCCCGGGCCACCGGTCTTCTCCGGGCCTCTGCGGTGAGTGTTTTCTATACGAACAAGCCCCGCCGAGGCGGGGCTTGGTGGTTCAAATCGTGCAAACTTTAGGTCCGGCGCTTGATCGTGATGGAAACTTTGATGTCACCACCATCATTTCCATCCGGGAATTTCTTGACGGATTCAACCTTGAGCCGATCGCCAGCCAGTCGGATCTGGTCCATGGCATCAACGGCTTTACCAAAAGGCATTTCCTCGTCCACCTTCAGGTAGACTTTTCGGGAATTGCGTTCCTGCAGACCGGCAGCCGCCTGAACCTTTTCAGCCATATCGGCAAGTTGAATCTTGTCGCTCTGGAGCATGTAGTTTCCATCCTTGTCAACGGAAATGACCAGGGGCGGATTCAAGGGTTGGGTCGTGGGAGGAGGTGCCGTCACCACCTGAGGTACTGTGACGTTTTGGGCCTTGGTGAGGCCGGGCACCATGACGATGAAGACGATCAATAGCACCAGCACGATGTCGATGAGTGGGGTGACGTTGATATCGGATTTTGCTTTTCCTCTTGCTCCACCAGCGTCCATTACTTGCCCCCTTCCTTGCTCTCTTTTATCTCGGCAGTGACGATGGACGCCTCATCGGCACCACCCTCGCGACAGGCCTGGAAAAGCTTGTCCACCGCTGAATAGGGAAGATTGCGGTCCGCTTTGACGAAAACCCGGCGGTAGTTGAGCGTCTGGGTGCTGGCGGTGATGGAATCCACAAACTTCTGTTTCGAGGCCGGATCGAAGATGTGATAGACAGCATCCTTGGCCTTCGGATCGTCTGTGGTGACGTTCCCCGGCACCCATCCGCCTTTGCCATCAGACTTGGCCTGGTACGTGATCTGCATGTACTTCTCGCCGGTGTTCTTCTCCACTTTGGGACTGTGCTTGGCGAGCGGCAGGCTGACGCTGTCGTTCACGGCGGGTGTGATCACGATGAAGATGATCAGCAGCACCAGCACGATGTCCACCAAAGGGGTGACGTTGATGTCGGATTTGACTCCGCCACTCTTTCCGCCTGCATCCATGGAGGCCTCCTTTTAGAAAGGGGTCGCGGGGGTTCGGCCCCGCGGCCTTGAGTGGATGGATTAGGCCTGGCTCTCGCGACGGATGAATTCATCAATCATCTGAGAAGCAGCATTGTTGATGTGGGTAATGACCTGGTCCTGCTTGTTGGTCAGCAGGTTGTACATCCAAACCGCGGGAATGGCGACGATGAGGCCCAATGCGGTGGTGGCCAAAGCTTCACCGATGGAACCGGCCAAGGCATTGATGTCGCCTGCGCCCTTGGTCTTCAGGTCGCTGAAGACGCGGATGATGCCGATGACGGTGCCCAACAGGCCAATGAAGGGGGCCAGGGCGCCGATGGTGGCCAGGGAGTTCATGCCTTTTTTCAGCAGTTCGGTGACTTCCGCGGTGCCGCGCAGGATGGCGCGCTCAACGGGCTGGATCACGTCGTGGTTGGAATTCATGGCCTTGAGCTGCTTCTCGTACTGGAAGATGTCCAGGCCGTGCTTGAGCACCAGGGCGACGTGGCTCTTGTTGTGGGTGGTGGCGGCGCGCTTGGCGGCTTCGAAGTCACCGCGACGCAAGGTATCCATGAAGAGTTTGAGGAACTTGTCCGAAGCCGCGTTGCTCTGGCTGTACATCACCGCGCGTTCGATGGCGGTATAGATCTGCAAGGCCAGCAGGAGAAACAGGATGACGATGATGATCTTGTTGGGGATGGAGGCCGAGACCCAAATGGCGGCAGGACCGAAGCTGCCTTCGGCTGCGCCTTCGAGAAGGCCGAAATTCAGGAAGTTGCTGATGAGGTTCATGGTCATCCCTTCATGGTGGAGTTGGATGGAGAAAAACTAGGTGAACTAGCGGGTTGGGGGAGCTTGGGAGTCTGGTTTGGATTCGGCCTGGACAGGTGTTTGATTGACCTGAACTGGCTGGTTGGTGGTGTTCACACCCTCCAGCATCGGCAGGGCCGCTTCCCCTGCCGGAGCGGGAATCGGTGCCGGGGTCGGCTTGCCACCGCCCGTGAAAACCAGAATGGCCAGCACCAGGATGGTGGCAAGACTGGTTCCAAAGATGATGGTTCGCTGGGCGGGAGTCTGGTTCATGGTCATTCTTTAGCGCAAGCGGAAGACGATGTTCAGACGGAAACGGCTGTATTGGGCAATACCGTTTTCTTTCTGCGGTTCGAACTTCCATTCCATCGCGTATTTTTCAGCTGCGGCACGCAGCTGGATGGGGCCTTCCTTCGCCACGGCCTCATTGGGGGTACCGTCAGGCTTGATGGTGATCTCGACCACCACCGTGCCTTGAATCTTGGCCATCTTGGCCAGAGGCGGATATTGCAGGACGGGTGGTTGGTAGCGGACCTTAACCTGGCTGAAGTCCACTTCCATGACTTTGCCAGTGCCGCCCACGACGCCACCCACGACACCACCAATCACGCCACCGACTACGCCGCCGATCTGACCACCGGCCTGACCGCCAGCGGCGCCACTGGCCACACTATGCGATCGGTCCTCTTTGGGCAGTTCCTTGGGTGTCTCCGGCACGACATCCATTCTGGGGTCCACCGGTTTCTCATCCCGAGCCTCAGGCCTGCTGGCAGGAGCCGCAGGGGGCGGGGGTGGAGGCGGTGGGGGTGGGGGTGGTGCCGCGTCGGCCGGATCCAGCATCACGTCCGCGATGGACTTGATGGCTTTCTGACCGGCTTTGGTCTGGGAAGCCAGATAGACCGCTCCCCCACCAAAAAACGCGTACGTGAGAAGCGTGAGGGGGATGGTCACCAACGGATTGGCCCGCTGGACTCCGCTGTTGCCATCTGACAGCGATGATTTGTAGACCGCATCCTCCAGCGTCTCCGGCTTTTGGGCCGGGGCGGACGCAGGTTTGGAATCTTTGCTCATGCGGCTCCCTGAAAAGTCCCTAAGTGAAAAGGAATAAAGCCGGATCCGCATGAAGAAAGCAGATTCGGCTTTGTTTGAGAAAGGATAAAGATCTGGGGCAGGCCCGAAGGCTAAGATGACAACTGGAGTCCTTCCCGTCAAGGGTGAAATTCAACGGAATTCCGCACCACCATTACATTTGGCGATTGTTCAATTCCCATGACATGAGCCCCCCTAACGTCACGAATTCATGACTCTTTGGGTTCCATTACGAGGTTGTGTCACCGCTATGTCACCGATCGCTTATTTTTCTTTCGCCACTGAGATACCCCCGACTCCACTTCAGGGTGCCCAGCCCCGGGCGGGAAGGTTTCAAACCGCCCATGGCGACGTCCTGACTCCCGCTTTCATGCCCGTGGGAACCCAAGGAACCGTGAAGGGCATCACGCCCATGCAGCTGCGCGAAATTGGGCCACAGGTCATTCTCGGTAATACCTACCACTTGAGTTTGCGGCCCGGAGATGAGCTGATAGCTAAGCTTGGCGGGCTTCACACCTTCATGGGATGGAGTGGCCCAATCCTCACGGACAGCGGTGGTTTTCAGGTATTTTCGCTCGCATCCATGAGAAAGATCACGGAAGAAGGCGTGGCTTTTCAAAGCCACATTGATGGCTCCAGCCATTTCCTCAGCCCCGAACGCGCCATGGAAATCCAGCGCAACCTGGGCTCCGATATCGTCATGGCCTTGGATGAATGCCCACCGGGCGGCCTTGATCGCGGTCCACTTGCAAAGAGCATGGCGCGCACTTCGCGGTGGTTGCAGCGCTGCCGGGAGTTCCCGTTGGAAGCGCGGCAGGGCCTTTTTGCGATCAATCAAGGCGGCACGCATCTGGATCTCCGGCGGGATCACCTAGAGCAAATTCTGGAACTGGACGCCGTGACACCCTTCCAAGGTTTTGCGGTGGGCGGCCTCAGCGTGGGGGAACCCAAAGCGCTGATGAATGAGACTCTCGCAGCCTTCGTTCATGAGCTGCCCGAAGACCGACCCCGGTATCTCATGGGCGTGGGCACGCCCGAAGACCTGTTGTTCGGCATTGAACAAGGGGTGGACCTCTTTGATTGCGTCCTGCCCACCCGGGAAGCCCGGCATGGCAGGCTGCTCACCTCCAGGGGTCGGCTCAATATCAAGAACGCCCGGCATCGTGAAGCCGACATGCCTTTGGATCCGGACTGCAGCTGCTACACCTGCCGTACTTTTTCACGGGCTTATCTGCATCATCTTTTCCGGGTTGGGGAACTGTTGGCATTCACACTCAACACGATCCACAACCTAAGCTACACTGTAGGGCTTACCCGCGCCGCACGTCTGGCCCTGCTGGATGGCCGATTTCCGGCTTTTGCGTCCGCAGCACGGGAGAGATGGAAAACCGAGGAGCCATGATGTTTGAATTCGCCCTGTTTCAAGCCGCCGCTGGTGGACCACCTGCCGCCATGCAGTTCCTGCTTTTTGGCGGCATGGCCGCGCTCTTCTACTTTCTTCTGATCAGGCCCCAGCAGAAGGCCCGCAAGGAAATGGAAGCCCGCCTCTCCACCTTGAAATCCGGCGATGAGGTGATCCTGAGTTCCGGCCTCTACGCCACCATTGATCGCGTGGATGAAAAAGTCATCTGGCTGAAGCTCGGCAACACGACCGTAAAGGCCAAGCGCCATGCGGTGGTGGCCCTGGCTTCGGAACCGGATTCCAAGTCGGATTCGCCCAGCTGATTTTCCAGCGCCAGGTCGGGTAAGCTCCACCCCCCGACCCTATCGGTTCTTTAAAGCTTGATGCCTGTTTAAAGGAACTCAACCCGTGAGCAAACGGTCCCTCATCCGCCTAGTCTCCACGCTGCTGATCTGCGCGGCCTGCGGCTACTTCTTCCTTCCCCTCTCCAAGGTCCGCTTGGGCCTGGATCTTCGCGGTGGTGTGCATTTCGAACTCGAAGTCCAGGGCCATGAAGCCCTGGAAGCCGATCTTCGGGACACCCGCGACAGGATTTCAGAGCGGATCCAGGAAAAGGCCATCGCCGGTATCACCGTCAAGTCGGACACCACCTCAGTTCGCGTAGAGGGCGTCACGGCTGAGAATCAGGCGGCGGTCACAAAAATCCTGGCCACCTTGGGCGGCTATTCTGTGGCTGAGCAGGGTTCCACGCGGATTCTCACCCAGAAGGAACTCCATCAGAAAGCGCTGAAGAACGATGCCAACAAGCGCGCCCAGCAGATCATAGATAACCGCATCAACCAGTTCGGCGTGGCGGAACCCGAAATCACACCCAGCGGCGCCGAAGGCAACCGGATCATCGTGGAATTGCCTGGCGTGGGTGAGGCGGAGCGCGAACGCATCAAAGCGCTGCTCTCCACTCCCGGCCGACTGGAGGTCCGCTTTCTTTCCAAGAAGCAACCCAATCAGATCCCGGTAAAAACTGAAGCCGAGGCCCTTGCCGCCCTTGGTGGGCAACTGCCTGAGGGCACGGAATTGTTTCCCGAGCTTCAAGAAGAATCAGCGGTGATCACCAATCAAATGAAGGCCGCCATCCGCGCCGCCAAACCCGGCGAGAAAAAAACTGACAACATCCGGCAATGGGTGCTGTTGGAGAGCAAGGTCTATTACGAAGGCGGCGCCATCACTGACGCGAGCCGTGGCCAGGACCAATTCAACACCAATACGGTGAACTTCACCCTGAATCGCGAAGGGGCCGATGCCAACGCCAAGCTCACGGAAATAGCTTCCAATGAAAATCGTCAATTCGCGTTCCTGCTGGACCGCAAAGTCATCAGCGTGCTGCATTCAGAGCAGAAGATCATCGGCAGCGGCGTGGAGATCAAGGGCAACTTCAGCCAACAGCAGGCCGACGATCTGGCGCTGAAACTCAAGAGCGGTTCCCTACGGGCCTCCATGAAATTCCTGGAAGAACAATCCATGGGACCCAGCCTTGGAGCTGATTCCATCAAACACGGCATCACCGCGGCAATCATCGGATTCGGCACAATCATCATCTTCATGGTGCTCTGGTACAAGTGGTCGGGCCTGAACGCCATCGTGGCCCTCACCGTGAATCTCATCGTGATGCTCGGGCTGTTGGGTTCCTTCCAGGCCACCATCACCCTGCCAGGCATCGCCGCTTTTGCCCTGACCCTCGGTATCGCGGTGGACGCCAACATCCTCATATTCGAACGAATCAGGGAAGAACTTGACGCCGGTCGAAGCGTGCCGGGCGCCATCCAGATGGGTTTCGACAAAGTTTTCTGGACCATCGTGGACAGCCATGTGACCCAGCTCTTCGCGGCACTGCTGCTCTTCATCTTCGGGACGGGTCCGGTCAAGGGCTTCGCCGTTTCACTGACCGTGGGTGTGGTGGCTTCGCTGTTCACTTCGATCTACGTGAGCCGCTTTATCTATGACTGGGTGCTGGAGCAACATCCGGGCACCAAGACCCTTTCGGTTTAGCTGAGAGCCACCGACCTTTATTCGAGATCACCTATGCGCATGTTTCATCATCTCCCCCACTTCGACTTCATGAAATGGAAGGGCGTGGCCCTCACCATCTCCTGGAGCATCATCGTGATCTGCTTTCTGCTGGCCCGGCCATGGAGCAGCAATAGCCGTGTGAAGGTTGGCATGCAGTTCACCGGCGGCATTGACATGATGGTGCGCTTCAGTATTCCCATGGAAACCGACCAGATCCGTAAAGCCCTGCAACAGGGGGGCGTCAACGATGCGGCCCTGGTGAGCTACACGGCGCCTGCTGGCAACGAGGATTATTCAATCAAGGTGAAAGCCAAGAAGGGGCAAGACGTCAAGGATTCCACGATCCAGATCAATAAGATCCTGGATGTGCTCAAGAAACTCGATCCCCAAAGCAGTACCGATCCGCGCCACGATCTCAACACTGAATCGTCCCTGGCCCTCTCAGGAAAGTGGTATGACACCAACTTGTTGGGACTTACCGGCGATGAGCAATCCAAACGCGCCACCTATGATGGGTGGGCCGGAAAGGTGACGGAAGCCAGGGACATCAAGGGCGCGATCTCAAACTACAATGAACTGCCCGCCAATTTGCCTGCGCCACTGAAAGAGATGATTCAGAAGGAATTCCGCCTGGGTCATATGACCGTTCGCAAGATCGAGAGCTTTTCACCTTCGATCTCTGGAGAGTGGACCACCAAGACCCTTACCGCAGTGTTCTGGGCCAGCGTGGCGATCCTTTTCTATGTCATGTTCCGCTTCACCATGAGCTTTGCCGTGGGCGGCATCGTGGCGCTGCTCCACGATATGCTCATGGCGCTTGGTCTATTCGTGCTGTTCGGATTTGAATTCTCAGTGCCCGTGGTGGCCAGCTTTCTCATCCTGATGGGCTATTCCATGGCGGATACCATCGTGGTGTTCGACCGCATCCGCGAGAACAGCCATAAGCCTGAGTACCGCCGTGTACCCATCACAAAATTGATCAACGACTCCATCAATCAAACGTTGTCCCGAACGATTCTCACTTCCCTGTCAGTGCTCTTCGTAGCCTTCTGCCTGCTGGTCTTTGGCGGCCCTGCACTACGCGATCTGAGCTTCCCCATTTTTGTGGGCGTCATCACCGGTACCTACTCATCCATCTATATCGCGTCTCCGGTGGTGGTGTATTGGGATAAATTCTTCGGCGGCAAAGACAAGCTCAAGCAGCACGCCTAGCCTTCGAAACTCAGCCACCCGGCCCTACCAGGCACTTCGCGACGCACCATGGGCTTCGCAGGCGGGCTGGCGGCCTTCAGCTCTGGCAACCAATCCGCATGGGTGCGGGCACGCACATCGCGGTCCCGCAGGCCCTGCAGAAAAGTATCAAAGATCCCCTGCAGCATCCCGCCTTCCACTTCGGTGTGAAGCGCATACACGTTCAGGGCCTGGTCGCGGATAAGGTCCCACAGCTTTTCCTTCACAGCCTGTTCGCTCATGCCATCAAGGCCGTAAAGCTCATCCAATGTTGGGAGCGTGGTTGGAATCTGCAAGGTCGTCATGGCTTGGCCCTGCACGATGGGATAAAAGGGCGCCTCACCACGGCAGTCCCCGGCGTAATCGAGACGGTATTGTTCCTGCAATTCCAAGGTGGCGTCATTGCTGCGCCAGGCTGGGCTCACGGCACCTTTGGCCTTGGACCCAAAAATGGTTTCAAACGCCTCATGGCTGCGGTCGTACCAGTCTTGCAGCCACGCCCGGGATTTCCGGTCCAGCAGGTCGTGGTACTGAACGTGGTCCCAGGCGTGGATGCCAACTTCATGTCCGGCTTCCCGGGCGGATCGCATCTGTTCCGCGGCTTGCTTGTGGATGATCGGGGCTGGCAGCAGGACGCCATACAGCAGCGTTTTCAAGCCATACATCTGTGGCGCTTTCGTGCGTCGCATCTTGTCGAGGAAGCCCTTGCGGAATAGGCGTCGAAGGGCCTTGCCACTATTATCGGGACCGAAACTGAAATAGAAGCTGGCCTGCATCTGGTGCTTGTCCAACAGGCGCAACAAGGTGGGAATCCCCTTCAGAGAACCCTCCAAAGTGTCCACATCCACCCGCAAAGAAATGGTTTTCAAAGTTTGAACCTCAATCCAGTTCTTCCGGCTCGCGCAGGCTATGGGAACGGTCCGTGCGGCGGTCCTGGATAAAGCGGCGCAGGTCATCTTGGCCTTCACCGGGCTGCCCCCAAAACACCACCCCCGCCCGGGTGGGAAGCGCATCCCCCTCCATGTGCATCAGGTGGCGGATTTCCCCGTGGCAGCTGAACAACGCACCGCCTGGAAGCGTGGTTTGCACCTGGACCTGTTGCCGCAAAGGAAGATTTGCGGATGCGGGAAGCGCGAGACCCATGCCGGTCTCGGTCAGATTCAAAACCTTCACTGCCCAGGATTGATCCATGGCCTTAAGGGTTCCCACCAGGGGTGCCTGATCCGCTGATGCCATCCGCATGTCCCGACGGCGTTTGAGTTCAATGCCCCGGGTGGGCCAGGCGAGGCGAAGGACCGGGGGAAACCCGGTGTCGCCCTTAGCCGCCTCCAGCGGAGACAGTACGGGGCTATCTAGCGAGACCACCTGATCACCCAGGATGATCGAGAGCGTCACCATGGTTCCCTCGTCTGGCAAGAGGTCACGCCGCTTGGCGCCCAGCAGGTGGATCGCCAGCCCGGGTTCCATGCCAGCCAGGTGCAGGTCCCCGAGCATTCGGTTGGTTCCCATGGCTCGAAGGCTCACAGAGGCCTTCAAGTCCTTGGCCTCCCTGAGCATCGTTTCCAGTTCTTCATCGCCGGGAAATATGGGTTCGCTCATGTCAGTCCTCGTTCGCTAATGGATGAGGTGAAAGCAGTTCCTAAATGCCGAAAGCAAGCCGATCAGCCAAGTGCGCATGCAGGCCTGCCTGACGGATGGCCCGGGCCGCGCCCTTGTGATCATAGTCCAGGCGATGCAGGCGCAGACGCCGTTTGGATGGATCGAAAGTCATGAAGGAGAGACGTGGATCCCGGTCCCTTGGCTGGCCCACGGAACCCGGGTTCACGAGGTAACGGCATTTTTCGCGAAGGCCGAACCACTCCCCCTCCTGAAAGGTTATCCAAGTGAGCTGATGAGCTTCCTCATTCAGTTCGAAACAGCCGGGTAGGTGGGTGTGGCCAAAAAAACAAAGTTGCCCTTGGAAGCAATCAAAGGCCATGAGGGCGTCCCGGGGATGCAGCAAGTAGGCGTCCTCATCCATGGGCGATCCATGAGCCAGTTCGTAGTCCTCACCCACGGTTAATGGGCCCATGGGAAGGGATTCCAGAAAATGCAGGTTCTCCCGGGAGAGCCGTTCGTGAGTCCATTCCGCCGAGCCCCGGGCCGGGCCGCTGAAGGCCAAAGCTGGCTCCAGTCCCGCACAAACTTTGTCGTGGTTGCCTCGGACGATGATTCGTGGCTTCAGCTCCCGAACCAGTTCCAGCACCCGGTTAGGCTGGGCGCCATAGCCCACCAGATCCCCCAGGAGCGTAAAGCGGCTGAACGCCCGCCGTTTGGCATAACGGAGCACCACCCGAAGCGCGTGCAGGTTGGCATGCAGGTCAGAGAGGATGATGTCCATGGGCAGGTTGATCAGTCTAACCCGACCGCCAACTTTTCGGCGATCTCATCCGCCCCGCGCCCCAGCGGCAGGATCATCGGAAGCTCGCACCAGTCATGCATGCGCATTCGATGTCGGCGCAGAAATTCAGCGCGGTCTTTTGCCAGGGGTCGGG
>JANYBM010000088.1 GCA_025361125.1 Holophagaceae bacterium
TTTTCAAGCACCAAAACGAAATCTCCAGGGACAAAATTCTCCTGGCATCCACCTACATATCAAGCTGCTGTTGATATTGTCAGAAAGTTCAACAACCAAGAGCCGTTACCAGGGTTAATGCCACAGCAAGCATTGATCTTCTATCAACAAATTGCTCGTTTTGCAGAAATGATGGGCGGCCTTGAGTGCCCAGCGCCAGATGGTTTCACAAATCACCAGTTCCAGGTAGCACTTCAAGGCGATTTTCTTGTTATTCAGCAAAGAGAAAATTCTCCTATTGCAAAATGGTCGATTTTCCAACCCTGGCTTGACGAACATCCAGAGATTCGTCAGCGGCTTGAAGTCTAGTTTTTTGTTCTATTGTCTTGATCTACTTTCCAAATCAGCTACCCCCCAGCGGCCTAACCTATCGTTCAACCCGGACCCAAGGAGTATCCTCATGCGGTGAGCAAGGATGCTCAGTGAACATTCAAGCATCCTTGCAAACCGCACCCAATTGTGATACTCGCTAGGCGAATACTACCTTAGGCCATTGCTCTTGTCTGGTATCGAGAATGTGACCGGCAGCCAGTGTGGCTTCTTAGAGCGTAAGGTACTGGCCGTGACCACCGGAATCGCGAGTGTCTCACCATCCACCATATAATCGAGTGGTGAGACTATGGAAAATGTGATTTTGCCATCCCTCAACAGGGAAGTCATAGCATCGACGGCAGCCTCAGAACAGCCATTCCAAATCACGACATTCGGCTCGAAATACCATTCTAGGTTGCCTGCAAAACCTGGTAATTCCCGACGCAATTCCACTACTGATACATTCTGGCGATTCTCGATAAATTTCAATATTGCTTCTTGCATGGTTTCTCCTGATTAGGAAATGTGGTCCGCCTATGGGGCACCACTAGGGATGAATTTGTTTCCGGGTTAAGTCACATGGATTTCGTGGCTGTGAAGGAGGTCACGGGTAGATGGGGAGGAGGACCGAGTCGGTTTCTGAAGCCTGTAGAACTCGGCAATAAAAACGTATAGCCGATCAGTTGGAACCGACCCTAACCGCCTCCCGGTCATCCCTAGCTGAACTGGTAATCCCAACGAGGACGCTGTTCTTCGCTGGACATGTTCGGCGCATCTTCGACACGAAGCTTCAGACCAGAAACAAAGTTTACGGAATTTTTAATTGTAGTGAGGCCGAGTTCCTTCAAACGTGCGCTGAAGGTTTGTGGCGAAATAGGGAAATCCCCACGCACTTTCGACCATGCCTTGAACGCTCCAAACAGGTGGCTGGACTGTACCCTAGAATCCGAATCACGCTCGCAGCGCTCTTCAATGAAAAGCTCTACAGTGTTGGATTCGGACTGATAATCTGCGGTGGCTTTTTCGACTTCCTCAACCGTACCAAGACCTTCGTTTTGCCAAGCAAGGCACCCCTCAATTAACCAGTTCAATATACCGGGTAGCTCAGTTTTCAGCTTGCCAAGCAATCGCTTATCCTGCCTATTCTTTGGGAAGGTAACTTCGAACGGAATCAATCGTACCCGACGCCAAAAACCAAAACTTGAATCATTTGTGATTGGTTTGTTGTTCACGCTTATCCACAGTTTATGCGTTGGCTCGAATTGCCAAAAGTCTTCACGCATTCGACGAGCTCGAACAGTGTCACCACCGGTCAACATTTTTATTCGTTCTTCATCCCATCGGGCATCTGCCTTAACTTCGCTGGTCATGACGAAGCGTTTCCCAAATAGATCGGCAAGATCCGTTGGATGACTTTCGTGCTTCTTCTGCGTGAGTAAACCGGGTGGGCACGCTGTCGCGTAATCACCTAAAAGGCACGCTATCAGTTCTTCAAGCGTGCTTTTACCATTCGAACCAGTACCGTATTGTATGAAGAATGCTTGCTCTGAAACATCGCCTGTAATCGAGTAGCCAAGTGCTTTCTGGACGAATTTGATGAGATTCCCACGGCCTTTGAATATTGCGTCTACAAAGGCTTCAAACACAGGTGAACGTGCATCCTGATCGTACTTCACTGGAGCGCATTTAGTGAGTAGATCGCTGGCACAGTGAGCGTGTAGGTCTCCGGTGCGGAGATCAATTGTCCCGTTTTCGACGTTCAGCAGCAGCGGATCTGTATCAAGCGATTCAGACGACACCACCAGCTGAGAACGCGCAACATTAAGCAAATTCGTAGTCATGGAAGCTGTTTGGTTTTTGATGGCCCACTTAATGAAATCAGCATCTGGCGTTGGATTTGGTATGATTGATTCACTGGACATGGAAGGCCTCCCGCCGCAGTGCTTCAATTGTCATTTCAGCCAACCGACGTGAAGAGCACTCCGATACGCACCACTTAACGCCATCGAACGCGATCCACTTTTGCCACGCTTCCACATACATCGCGATTGATCCATACCGGGCCACGAACCTGGATGCCAGTCCAAATTCTGTGCGAATGATCTGGGCTAATCTCTGATCAAGTGCGTCGCCTTCTAATCCAACAAAGGAGCTACTTTGCGACAGCTCTAGTATTCCTTGAATTATTTCAGCTGCACCTTTCCGACCTTCCGTTTCGAATCGCTTCTTCAGGGAAGTGAAGAAATCCACGGCCCCGAAAGAACTGCATGAATTATGGTGGCAGCCAGCATGAATACCACCATCTTGAAAGAGAACAATAAAGGCGCTGCTCTGGTGATCAGGATTCCAAACGCACGACTCAAGTTCAATAAGTAACGCGCCGTCATCAAGAGGTTTTGCAGGTTGGTGCGCGATCCCTTGTTCGTCGAGGAAACCTAAAAAGTTGAAATCTTTTGGCAGGCATATTCGCGACTGCCTACCGTGCTGGTCCCCGTTATGCTGCGTATTCCGATCCTTTTTCGATGGCCTAGGTTGCTCGCCCATTGCGGCCACCTTCTCAATCAGGTCAAAACTCGCGATTTTGATATCCTGGGGAAAGTGAAGAATGGTGCTCCTACGATGCGGGCGTTCGAGTGTGTTTTCGCCTTTCGCCGCGAGTGTTCCCGGAAGCTTTACGATTCGCGCCGGATTGTGAACTGTCACGTCAACCTTCGCTTTTTCGGTATCGAACTTTGCCGCTAGCGATCTCAAGAACCGGCGCACAAGTCCGCCATCTTCCACTGGCAAATCAACGCGAATGTAAGCGTGATAGCCGTTTCCACTATCAATCAGCACTGGATCCGGAAATGCTTCTGCCTTCAGAAAAGCCACTGCCGCGTTTAACACTTGCTCCCCGGCCTGTTTCTCTTCATTGCTGGCAGAAGTCTCGCTTGGGCGGATCGGGTCGATATCCAATAGCACCCAATCTCTCGTGAGAATGTCTGCGTCTTTGGTTGCTTCTCCGCGCGGGACATATGTGCGGATCGCGCCAGGTGATCGCTCGTACAACGCAGGATTTAAGGAGTTCAAAGTGAAATACACGCCTTGGGCGCGATCGAACTTTTCAAGTTCGGACAACACTTTTTCGATTTCAATTCCTTTGAAGAAGCCGGAGGCAGTGTAGGTGCCGCCATTCCCCTGAACCTGTGCTTTGAGCAGTCGGATTTCAAATGTTCCCAGTGGAGTAACCATCTTCGAGAGGATCTTTGTGATGGTTGATGAATCAAGTTGCATGCGGTTCATCGCACCACCTCATGTTTCTCGGAAGTGGATTTCCGTTTGTGTTGGTCTAACCACGCTATTACTGTCGCTTCTTCATAAAGAACCCTTTTGCCGACGCGAATGTACTCAGGACCAAAGCCAGTTCTTCTCCAAAGTTCCCACGTCTTTGCCGGAATTAATGTCTTATTAGCAATCTTTCTAGTATCAGAATAAGTCCGGCCTTGGATAGCCTTATCATCTTGCATTTCAGCCTCCTTGGCTATTTTTCGTTGGATTGATTCGTCTTGAGGTGGAAAGTTATGAAGTATCCGTTTGACAAATCAATCGTACTATTAATGAACTCATCTAGAGACTTATGGTGACCTCATAGACCCTCCTCTCGTCTTCGCTTCCGAGCGCCTGATGGCTCTCATCCACCAGGGTACGGCTCACATAAGTATTAGTCAAGCCTAGTTATAACAATACTTGTGAAGTGTACTAATAGACACGCAGGACAGAACTTTCAGCACAATTAGTGCCTTGAGTATTCAGGGATTGAGTGAATACGAAGCCCATAATAGGGCTTCTGAGCATTCGTATGACCGGTTCTTCTAACTAAACCATGATTTAATGCCTAATTACTCTACCTACCAGCCTATTCTATAGGCCACGATGTGAACCCACACCAGGCTTGCATGTATACCCTGCCCTATCTCTATGGTGGTCGTACCGGGCAACGCGGTCGTCTTCATGGTTTCACTCGTTGTCACCGCGCCGACGATCAGCTAAATGTGCATGTGCGCCAAGAAACGACACATGGATCGAGATCCGTCATGGCTGTAGCTCTGGTGTAGCTTAAACAAAAACAGCCACCTTGCATGGGGCTGTAAAGTATTGATTCTATTGGTGGTCCCGATACGATTCGAACGTACGACCCTCAGATTCGTAGTCTGATGCTCTATCCAGCTGAGCTACGGGACCATGTTTCCACTGATTCCTTACGCAATGAGTGGAACTCTCGATTTTACTGGAGTCCGGTGCTTTGTCCATCCCATTTGTTCAAGGAGCAGGTGCGTGATTCCGGGCATGGCTGGCCGCTGAGCTCCGTGGCAAGCCTGTCCATGAGGGCCCGGGCAGTGGTGAGCTTGCCCCCGAGGACCAGGCGCAAGTTTGAAAATTTCGGATGGGTTTCGAGGATTGCTTCGCGGCTCAGGTGGGCAGTGCCTGCGCCATCCTTGGGCGGTCGCACCAGGGGCCGAACCCCTGCTTCCTCCATACGCACCATCAGCTTTCGCCATGGAATGGAAGGAATGTTGTCTTCCAGCGCGGTGAATAATTCTTCGCGCTCGGTAGCCAAAATCGGCACGCAGCCATCCTCCACGGCCCGTTCGGTGGTGCCCACCTGCAACAGGCCATCGCGAGGAATGACGAACAAGATGCGGCCCTTCCCCCGCATCATCGCCCAGGGGCGTTGGCATCCAGCAGCCAGTAGTTCCGGTGCATCGAACCAGAGATGGATACCACTGGAGAGCCGCAGGCGTTTCCAGGAATCACCGAACCACCGGAGCATCAAGCCATCGTTCCAGGGCCCCAGCGCGAACACCCATTGCTTGGCGTTGATGGTGCGCTTGGAACCGTTCCGCAGATCGCGTGCATGAGCGGCTTTCAACTGGCCTGGCTCATCTTCGAAGCCTTCGATTTCATGAAAGTCGAGCCAAGTGGCAATGCTTGACGCTGCCAGATCCCGGACCAGATCACGGTCCCAGGTTATCAAATCCGCGTAGGCCACCGCGCCACGAAAAGGTGTGTCCGTGGCACGGGGATCTGCTTGGAAATCGGCAGAAGGAACCGCGCCTAGGTGCAGTGAGGACGGCCATCCTGGGCGTTCTGAACCCCATGAATCATAGAGCCCGATACCGATGCGATGTGACAGTCCTTCGAAGAAGCCCCGATGGGGCATCCAGAAACTTTCCCAGCGCACGCGCCAGGGCGCGATGGTGGCCCAGGTGGCGCGCTCCACCAAGCCTTCGCGCATCTGCTTAATGTCGCCGGTCTGCAAATACCGGATGCCACCGTGCAGCAATTGGGAAGACCACTGGGAGGTGCCGCCCCCTACGGCGCCCCGATCCACCACGGCGCAGGAAATGCCACGAAGGGTCAGCTCACGAGCCAGCGCGCAGCCGTGGATGCCCGCGCCGATGATTGCCACCTCCACGTCCACTCGGGCCGGGGCAAGGCAAAGCGTGGTAGGCGCCTCGGGCCATGCTGCTGACCTTGGCGAAGCATCATTCACTTGGCGGACTCCAGTAGGTTAAAACATCGGCCTTTGGCCGATCTAGAGGCTATACGGAATAACCAGAAAAGCACTGGGAATTCCCAACGGTCCTTTCGCCGACCTGTGGCAGACTCGCACAGTCATTACGCACCAACAACCGGCCCCAAGCGGCCATCATTTGAGGAGCACAGCACATGCCCGGACACCTTCTCGCAAAACTCGCGCTTCTGATCATTATTGGATCATCGCCCGTGATGTATGGCCAAGGACGCCCGGACCCGGCCGCTCTCATCTCCGCCTAGCGGGAAGCCATGGCCTCCCTCGCTTTCATGAATGGTGTCTGGCGAGGCTCCGCTTGGACCATCCTACTCTCTGGAGAAAAGCACACCATCACCCAAACCGAGCGGATCGGTCCATTCCTGGATGGATCCGTGAAAGTCATCGAGGGTCGGGGATACGATCCAGATGGCAGGGTCACCTTCAATGCCTTTGGCACCATTTCCTATAACGCCCCCACCAAGATATTCACCTTGCACTCCTATGCCCAGGGCAATGTCGGCGATTTCGTGCTGACACCGAGTGCGGATGGCTACGCCTGGGATATTCCCGCGGGCCCCGTGACGATCCGCTACACCGCGACCATCAAAGATGGCGCCTGGCGTGAGGTTGGCGATCGCATCATGCCCGGTAAGGAGCCAATCCGTTTCTTTGAGATGAATCTCCAGCGGGTGGGTGACACGAGCTGGCCAGCGGGGGGTGCGCTGCCGCCCCGATAAAGAGAGGTATAGGTCAAGAATCGCTCCAGCCTGGTGTGGGATTCTTGCATGCCACGGGGTGGGACGGATTGGAGAAGCAGCCATGTTCATCGGTCATTTCGCGCTTGGTTTCGGAGCCAAAAAGGTAGCGCCTGAGGTTTCTTTGGGCTCGCTGTTCCTTGCCTGCCAGTTTGCGGACCTGCTTTGGCCGACCCTGGTCCTGATGGGCATCGAGACCGTTGAAGTGCAGCCAGGGAACACGGTGGTCACGCCGCTCAACTTCACCCACTACCCTTACTCTCACAGCCTGGTGGCGCTGATAGCGTGGTCGCTGTTGGCGATGGTGGGTTATCTGGTCTTTAGCAAGGCGCGCCTCAAAGCAGCTCTGGTGATCGGCGCCTTAGTGCTGAGCCATTGGGTCTTGGACATCCTCACTCACCGACCGGATATGCCCATCACGCTCACGGGGTCGGTTCGTCTTGGGCTCGGGCTTTGGAATTCGTTGCCAGCGTCGGTGGTGGTGGAATTGCTGCTATTCATCGTCGGAGTGGGTGTCTATGCGAGTGCGACAGAAGCCATTGACCGCAAGGGCAGCATCGGTTTCTGGGCCCTCGTCACCTTCCTGCTGTTGGTCAACCTTGCCAACCTCCTGGGGCCTCCGCCACCCAGTGCCAAAGCCATCGCCTGGGCAGGCCAGGCCATCTGGCTTCTGGTCATTTGGGGGTACTGGGTCGATCGCCACCGGCGACCGAAGGCTTTGGCTTGAAATCTTTCTCAACTTTTGGAGGCTTGGCCAATCCGGTTCAGTACACCGAATCCGCGCCGCCATCCACGGGGATCACGCAGCCGGTGGTCCAGGCGCTTTCATCACTTAACAGATGGGCGGCGAGGGCGGCAACTTCGACTTCCAGACCCAATCGTTTGAGCGGATTAACCTTGGAAAGCCTTGCCAAATCTCGCTTGGAATCCTTGGAGGATTTCAGTCGGGCGTCCACCATGGCCGTGTGGATGGGCCCGAGGGCGATGGTGTTGCAGCGGATTTTTCGAGGCGCCCATTCCAGGGCCAACACTTTTGTCAGCATGTGGACACCCGCTTTTGAAACGCTATAGGCGGCGCTGTCGGGAATGGCCCGAAGCCCAATGTTGGAACCCGTAAACACAACACTGGCGCCATCTTTTAGCCGCGCCCCCAAGTGATGGCACATCAGCCACGGACCCCGAAGATTGGCGGCCATCATTTGATCAAACGTGGAAATAGGGGATGATTCGACGCTGCCATTGAGGAACTGCCCCGCGTTGAGGAACATGCCATCCAATTCTGGGCACTGCATCGCGAAAGCCGCCACCGCTTCATCGTCTGAATGATCCAGCGCCACGCATACGGCCTTTGGCAGGGTTTGGTTCAACGTGTCCAACCGACGGCCCACCAGCACCAACTCCGCTCCCCGCTCGGCGAACATCCGTGCGGCCGCGCGTCCAATACCGCTACCGGCGCCAGTGACGAGGATGCGCTTACCTTGCAGGGTGCTCACACGGTTCCCTTCTCCGGGAGCTTCACGCCGGTGGGTATGATGACGCCGCCGCTGACGGCCCAAGTGAGCGCCTGATCAGGGCGTAGCGATACTGGGCGTACTTTGGAAGCATCCACCATCACGACGTAACCGGACGTGGGATTGGGGGCTGTGGCGATGTAGACAGCGATCATATGTTCGCCACCTTCCATGGCCCAGGAGCAGTCGCGATGGGCTACGAAGCCCAACGTGTAGGAACCGGGATGGGGCCATTCCACCAGCACGACCTCTTTGAATCCGCCGCCGCCATTCTGTCCTTGGCCGCTTTGGATGGCATTGATGAGCTGCTTGGTGGCGCCATAGACGCCCTTCACCACCGGCACATGGAGCATCAATTCATCCATCCACAACAACAATTGCCGACCCACGAAATTTCCGACCAAAGCGCCCACCAGCATGAGCAGGATGATGGTGGCGATGGCTGAGAAAAATGCCAAGGTCCAATAACCGGGCGCAGGCAGGCTGAGCGCGCTATATACCAGCACCAGTGGCGATCGAAAGATGCCGATGAGGGCATCGAAAATCCAGCGAAGGATCCAGATGGTGACCACCATCGGAAGCAACGTGAACAGGCCTGCAAGCAGATAACGGCGAATCACTGGATATTGCCCCCATCACTACGTTGAACTGCGGGATCGTCTTTTCCCTTGACCGGTTGTGGGTGGCCCGTGAGTTTGCCGGTGCTGTTGAAAAGCCGTTCCCCCACCGCGTCATAGAAATCCTTGAAATATACCGCAGCGCTCCAGATGGCCAGAGCCACGGCTATCCACATCAGGATCATCCCCATGCCCATGATGAAGGCGTAGGGCCGGTTGAGTTGAATGAAGAACTTGAAGATCTCGCGCTTGGTCAAGGTGTAAAGGAAAGGGTCGAGTTTCGGTCCGAGCATCAGGCAAGAAATGGCCGCCACCTGGGCGCCGAGTTTCCATTTGCCCACGGTCCCCGCGGCAATGGTGACGCCTTCCTCCGAGGCGATGCC
>JANYBM010000120.1 GCA_025361125.1 Holophagaceae bacterium
TGCTTGACCTGGGCCTCGGTTTCCTTGGGCAGACGGTAGCCGTTGAGACGGAACGCCTGGCCAAATGGATTCAACTTGGGAAAGACCGTATGGCAGGTCGTGCACGAGGTCTGGTACTTGCGGGCAAAGACCGGGAAGGCCCGTGCCTGACGGGAAACCGCCAACAGGAGGCCCATCGTCATAACCATGAGATAGGCCCGGCGTATCAAGGGCACCGATACAGGGTTCATCACTCGCTCCTTTGGGTTGGCTTTCCCAAAGGGTGCTCTTTTGGGCTGGATGCAACTATCCCCCAGACTCACCAATCTTCCTGGGTAGGACGCACTAGCGCCGCTGGCTAGATAAGGCCTTTTTGGAACGCGAAGGCGACAGCTTCTGCTTTCGAGTGGAGTTCAAGCTTGTCGAGAATGTTTTGGATGTGGTTTCTCGCGGTCAAAGTTGAGATGTGCAGGCGCTCGGCGATCTCGGGAGTGGTTCGACCGGCGGCCAGCATACCGAGGACCTCCACCTCCCGAGTCGTGAGTTTCCGGGCCCGGGCGTCGGGTGACTCCCGAACGGCAATCATTGCTGACCTGTGGGGCTCGGGGGGGACGCCATCCAACGATTCGGCGGTTTTAAGGATGTGGGCTAGGAAGAACAGGTCAGGGGGGGGAACGGCCAGATGCAAGATAGTCACATCGAATTTGAGGACCACTCCATCTCGGCTTCGCAGGCGAAGGCCGAAGTGCCGTACTGACTCTCCGCGATTCGCCATCTGGGTGATGGGGCAGTTCTCAGAACAATAGCGATTGCCGAAGGCATCACACCCCGCCAACTTCTCAACGCAGGAGGACCCGACGATTTCCTCTGGGGTGTAACCCAGAAGCCTTTCAGCACCCTCATTCCAATAGATGACAGATTCGAACCGATTAGTTACGAAGACCGGGTCTGGAGATAGGGCGAACGAATCAAACAGAGTTCCGGGTGAAGTTGGAGGCTTGCTCATCGAAGCCCAGGCTTCCCTGTGGACCGTTCAGCCCACCACGGTGGAGTGGGGGGAACAGAATTCGCTAGAAGAAGCTGTCTGACCGGAAGTAGGTGGATGGTGCACCTGTCGAGAAGTTATCTTGAGAAGTATTCTCAGAATACATGGTCTGTTTGTGGGCTTTGTTGTCAAAGTACTAAGCTGCTCCAATTGGCCGGGATTTTCCCTCGAAACAGCTTATCTTGGGGGCATGAGCGCGCTACAGGAAGTCCGCGCGGCTGCGGTGGCCGGTATGTTTTATCCGCGAGATGCAGTCGAGTTGAGCCGCGAGCTTCAGGTCCTGCTCAAAGGTGCCTCACAGGTGCAGGCGCTGCCAGGGTTGATCAAGGCTTTGATCGTTCCCCACGCGGGTTATGTCTATTCCGGACCCGTGGCCGCCAGCGCCTATGCCCACCTTTTCCCGCTCCACAATATCATCCGGCGGGTGGTGCTGCTGGGGCCCACCCACCGCGTGTTTGTATCCGGCTTGGCCCTACCCGGAGTCCAAGCGTTTGATACGCCCTTGGGCAGGATCCCGGTGGACCAGGAGGCAGTCCATTTCCTCAAGCCCCTGAGCCAGGTGTCCACAAGCCCCGCGGCGCACGAACTGGAACATTCCCTCGAAGTACAGCTGCCCTTCCTTCAAACGGTGCTTTCGGATTTCCAAGTGGTGCCGTTGGCCGTTGGCGATGCCACGCCAGAGGCTGTGGCAGAGGTGATCGAGCTCTTGTGGGGAGGCACCGAGACTTTGATCGTCGTAAGTTCAGACTTGTCTCACTATCATCGCTATGAGCTGGCCCGGAAGGTTGATGCTCTGACGTGCGACAGCATCACAGAATTGCAGCGGCTGGACAGTCACGAACAGGCCTGCGGCGCCACGCCGGTGAATGGTTTGCTGCACGCGGCGCGGCATCACCGGCTGACACCGCATCTGCTTGATCTGCGGAATTCGGGCGACACAGCCGGAGATCGTGACCGGGTCGTTGGCTATGGAGCTTTTGCCTTTACCGAGGAGCGCCGTCATGGGATCTGATCGTGGGCCTACTCTCTTGGCCATCGCCCGGGGCGCCATCGCCGCAGAACTAAGTGAACCCGTGCCGCCTTTCATTAAAGAAAGTTGGCTTCTGGAGCCAGGGGCTACCTTCGTCACGCTTCAATTGAATGGCGACCTTCGTGGCTGCATCGGTAGCCTGGCGGCGCATAAACCGCTGCGCGATGACGTTGAAAGCAATGCCCGTGCTGCGGCGTTTCATGACCCGCGTTTCGCCCCGTTGTCGCGAAGTGAGTATCCCCATTCCGAACTGGAAGTTTCACTTCTCTCACCCTTGGAGAGGCTCGCCTTTGAAAGCCAGGAGGAGCTGCTCCGGCTGCTGCGTCCGGGGGTGGACGGTGTGGTATTGGAATACGGATGGCAACGAGGCACCTTTCTTCCCCAGGTTTGGGAACAGCTGCCGGATCCGAAAGACTTTCTGGCCCAGCTGAAGCAAAAGGCTGGGCTGGCCTCGGATTTCTGGTCCGACGAAGTCCAGATTTCCCTCTACACCGTGGAGAAGTGGCGCGAACACCAATTCGCCACTGTGTCTAGGTAAAGGCGATGGAAGGATCCTTGTTCCCAGCCCGCTGGTGGCACCCTCTGGATGAAGGGCGAATCCAGTGCGATTTGTGCCCCAGGGATTGCAAGCTCAGCGAAGGGCAGAGGGGCGCCTGTTTCGTGCGGCAGAACGTGGGAAAGGAAATGGTGTTGACTACTTATGGGCGCTCGTCAGGGTTCTGCATTGACCCCATCGAGAAGAAACCGCTCAATCATTTCCATCCGGGATCGCGGGTGCTTTCCTTTGGCACCGCTGGCTGCAATTTGATGTGCAAGTTCTGCCAAAACTGGGATATCAGCAAATCACGGGATATGGACCAGTTGCTGGATCTGGCCGCGCCCGATGACATCGCGCGCTCCGCGGAAGAATGGGGCTGTCGGAGTGTGGCCTTCACCTATAACGATCCGGTGGTCTTCGCGGAATACGCCATGGATGTGGCCGATGCCTGCCATGAGCGGGGCATCAAAACCGTCGCGGTGACCGCCGGATACATTCATTCCAAGCCAGCTCGTGAGTTCTTTGTGAAGATGGACGCGGCCAATGTGGATCTGAAAGCCTTCACCGAAGATTTCTATTTCAGACTCAGTGTTGGACATCTCCAACCTGTGCTGGACACGCTGCGCTACATCAAACATGAAACCGATACCTGGCTGGAAATCACCACGCTGCTCATCCCAGGCCAAAACGATTCTTCTGAAGAGATCAAGGCCATGTCCAGCTGGATTATGGATGTGCTGGGTGCGGACGTGCCGCTTCATTTCAGTGCCTTCCATCCCGATTACAAGATGACCGACAGTCCAGCCACTCCCAGCGCCACCCTCCATCGAGCCCGCGCTATCGCGCTTGCCGCGGGTCTTCATCACGTCTACACCGGCAACGTGCATGACCTTTCCGGGGGTTCGACTTACTGCCCCTCCTGCCAAGCACTTCTCATAGAGCGCGATTGGTATGAGATCGGGGCCTATCGCCTGACGGAAGCTGGCCATTGCCCGCACTGCGGCGCGCAAGTCGCGGGTCACTTCGAAAAGTTTTCATGTGGGTTCGGCAATCGCCGCACGCCCATCGCAATCGCCCATCATTGAACCTGGAACCTTCGCCTTCACTCGGACCTCGTGAACGCGTCGTGGATTTCAGGGTCGGTCAATTCCTGCGCCAGCCATGCGTCCAGTTCTGCTATGGAATCCAGGAGGACTTCAGCGCCTGCGGCCAGCAACTCTTGTCGGCTGCCGTAACCGTAGGTCACGCCGATGGCGCGGAGTCCATGCTCCTTTGCAGCCCGCATGTCATCACCGCGATCACCGATGAAATAACCGCCGGCCTCGATCCGGCCTTCTTGCCGAAGCCGTTCCAGCACCACCGTTTTCGGCTGCCATGCGCCTTTCAACTCGGCGCCGAAAATATCATCAAAGATGAGATTTAAATCAAACTGGTAGGTGATACGCCTGGCGAAGAGGCCGGGCTTGCTGGACACAATGTAGATGCGGTGGCCCTGACGTTTCAGACGGGCCAGCATGAGATGAGCGCCTTCATAAACCTCATGTTCGAAGACGCCATCTTCTCGGTAGGCCTCCAGGTAACGGTCCAAGGCTTCTTCTAGTTTTTTCGGGTCTTCCAAGCCGGGAATGAGGGCCAGGCTTTCCCGCATCCCAAATCCGATCCAGTCTCGGATGGTGGCTTCATCAGGACAGGTCAAGCCCATTTCACGACAAACTCGCCTTACGCAATTCCGCACGCCGAGGAGCGGATTCACGATAGTTCCGTCGAGATCAAAACAGATCACTGCCATGGGGTCCTGGCTTCCAATCTCATTCCGGATAGGCCGCGATGCACTGCATCACGAAGGCCTTGGCGGCTTCCTTTCCAGCCCACCCGTCGCTATGGACATCCTTCTGCTCAAGATCCTTATAGGTCAGGAAGAAGTGCTCCACTTCCTTCATGAAGTGGGGCGGAAGATCTTCAAGGGTTTCTACATGTGCGTAATTAGGATCGTTGTCAGCAACACAAAGCACCTTATCGTCCTGTCCATGTTCATCATGCATTTTCAATAGCCCCACGGGCCGGGCACGGATGATCACGCCTGGATAGGTGGTGCCGTTGATGAGCACCAGCACATCACAAGGATCGCCGTCGGGGGCCAAGGTTTGGGGGATGAAACCATATTCTGCCGGGTAGTGGAAGGGCGAGAACAGGACGCGGTCCACGAAAATCATTCCCGTATCGTGGTCGAATTCATACTTCACGCGAGACCCCGTGGGAATCTCCACGACAGCGTTAACGACATCCGGCGCGAGTTTGCCAGGGCCAAGGTTGGGCTGGGACATGGGGGCTCCTCAAAAGGCTAAAGCGACATTTTCGCACGAGTCACGCATTCGCCGATTCCGGCGAACCTGCTACACGCCCGGCAACCGCGACCTGAAATCATCCTCGGGCGCTTGGCTGCTCTTGTGAAAGCCATCACCTACTGGATGCCATCCAACCTTGCTTCGTAGGTCAGAATCCCTGACACCCTCAGTCCGAGAGCCGCAGCCGAAGTGCATCCACCTCTTCCTTGGTGCTCTCAAAAGATTGGGTCCTCCACTCTCGCCGGGCCTCCTGGTAGGCGGCGATGCGAGGCTCCAGCACCTCGAACCCTTCCCAATCGAAGGCCCGGTAGATCCCTCGAAGCGTGCCAATGGGATCTGCGCGGAGCTGCTCGTATTCCAGGTCTACCCAACGCTGCCGGCCAGCCGCGGCTCGAGCCTGATTGAGACAGGCCCGGTAACGCCGGTGGCAGGTCAGGATGAGCTCGTCGAAATTCTGTTGGGAGTATTTAGGGTCAAGGCCATAAATCCGGGCGTTGGCCAGCCAGGTGTGTCGTGTGGAGAGGAAGACTGAAAGTGGATCACGATGGATGTGGATAAAACGGGCCTCGGGGAAATGCTGCAAAAGGAAAGGCACCCGGAAGCTATGGGTCGGGGATTTCAGGACAGCCCGGCTAGCCTCATTTCGTTCGAGCAGGGCCAGCAGGCGGTCCATGCCCGCGAGCCAAACCAGGCGCTCGGGTGTGGAGAATCCGCCAGGATCAAGTGCCTCAAGGTGGCGGGCGCCCTCCTTTGGGAAGAGGAACAGTTCATAGAAACTTATAATGCCTTCGTTCAGCATGAAGAACTCCTCCTCCATGGGGGAGTCCAGCCTTATCTCCATATCGTCCATGGGCCTGCGGGAGGCGAATCTGTTTCGGGCGAAGGGCACTGCCCAGGCCGTTGTCCAATGGGCGTGACCGGGGGCCATGCAGTCGTAGGAGGTTGGGAAGGCGACCTGGGGGTCCAGGGCGAGAAGCTCGTGGAGCCAGGTGGTGCCGGAGCGCCAGAATCCAACGATGAATACAGGTGGGATACTTCGTCTCCTAGGTCGGTGCGGGCCTAGGCTGCTGAGAAGACTGGCGGCCGTGGCGCGCAGCAGCAGCCCGGCGGCCCGGTGCAGGTTTCTGGGAAGCAGGCCCCGTGGCTCCCGGTGCAACCAACGGAGCGCCACCGGCAGGGTCGGGGAAAGCAGCCAGCGGACCTTGTAGGAGAGCGGTAAAGCTTCCCTCATGCCTTGGTCCGTGAATTGAGAAGAAGGCCATTCTCCACTAACTTTTTCTTGTGCGCGCCCACTTGATTGATCACGGCTTGAAGAACCGATATATAGACATGCGTTTTTCTTGTCTGGATGCACTGGTTTTGGGAAGCCCACTGGCGAGGAGGAGTGGCATGGCAGTGTGTGTATAACAAACGGGACACCTGGTGGCAACCCCTCAACAGATCACATATGGAACATAGGCCTCGCCGACCCAATAAACCAATTCCAAGGGATCTTGCACAGGCCAAAGGGCGATGGCTGCCCGAGCACCTGGATACAGGTGGCCGAGATCACTGTGGCCGAGACTTCTGGCTGCGTGAAGCGTCATGGCGGTGAGTGCTTCTTCAAAGGTGAGGCGTAGTTGCAGACAACCCAACCGGAGCACCAGCAAGGGGTCCAGGCAGGGGCTTGAGCCTGGATTGAAATCCGAGGCCAGGGCCAGACGGCACCCGGCCTCAATCATTGCTCGGGCTGGGGCCCAGTCCCGCATACCCAGGCATAGGGTGGTCGTGGGCAGTAGGATGGGCGTGACTCTGCTGGCTGCCATGACCTTCATTCCTTGCTCTGAACAGAACATCAAGTGATCCGCTGACGCGGCCCCAAGTTCTGCCGACAATTCGGCGCCGCCGGTCCAGCTCAATTCATCCGCATGGATGCGCGGCTGGAGCCCTAGATTTTTCCCGGCTTCCAAAATTTGCCGTCCCTGTTCGATGGTAAAAACCCCGGTTTCTATGAAGACGTCGCAATAGCGGGCTACACCTGGGTGCCGCCGGACCAGTTCTGGCAGCCAGACATCCTTCACGACGCGAGAGTACCCCTCGGTATTGCCTGCAAATTCAACCGGAATATCGTGGGCCGGGAGCAGGGTCACATCCAAGCTCCAGCCGCGCCGCTTCAATTCCGAGTAGGCATGCATCAGCCGTGATTCCGCATCCAATTCCAGGCCATAGCCAGTCTTGGCTTCGATGTGGATGACGCCGCGCGACCGCAGTGTTTGCAGGCGCTCCTCGCCCAGAGCCACCAACTCTTGGACGGTAGCCGCTCGGGTGGCTCGCACGGTTTCACGAATGCCTCCACCCTCTGCAGCCAGCTGGGTATAGGGAATGCCATGTAAGCGCCGATTGAATTCGCCGCTGCGATCCCCGGCAAAGAGCAAATGAGTGTGGGGGTCAACAAACCCTGGCAGCGCCCACGCGCCACCACCATCAGTGGTGGGGGAATCTGACCAGGCCGCAGGCAAATCCGTTCGCCTTCCCATCCAAGCAATTCGCCCTTCAGACATGGCAATGGCCGCATCGTCAATGCGATCAATCTTCCACAGGGACTGGGGATCTGGGGTGAGTAGCCCTTTGAGGTTGGTCAGGACCGTCGCGCTTTTCTTCATAAACAGTGTCTCATCGGCTTTAGTCCCTTAATGCTTATGCCCCCATTCACCCACGCGCGGCGACTTCGCGATTGATGAATTCCACCACATCGTCGGTGTTGGTGCCGGGTTGGAAAACCTCTCGGACGCCTTGGGCTTTCAAGGCGGGGATGTCTTCGTCGGGTATGATGCCACCGGCGAAAATCAGCACATCATCCGCGCCCTGGGCTTTCAACAGTCGGATGATTTCGGGGAAGAGCTGGTTGTGGGCTCCGCTCAGGATGCTGAGTCCCAGCACGGCGGCATCCTCCTGCACCACGGCCGCGGCAATTTGTGCAGGGGTCTGCCGCAAGCCTGTATAGATCACCTCCATGCCAGCGTCCCTGAGGGCACGAGCAATGACCTTGGCGCCCCGGTCGTGGCCATCCAGGCCCGGCTTGGCGATGACGACACGGATGGGAGCATGGGTGGGAACTTGGGACACGGAAACTCCAGGACTCTGACCTTGAGTTTGCCCCAAGCGTCGAGTTTGCCCCAAGGATTCCCCCATCTGCAGTCTCCACCTGCAATTCTCGCCCCGACCCAACAAGACGCTTCGCAGATCAGATGTGATTCCAATCAAGAATTGAAACGGTACAGTTCTCTTGTCCGGTTTCGCGTGTCGCCTGATGCCATTAAGCTTTAGTGACACGGCATTTTCACTACATGCAAGGATGCTTTGAATGGAGCGAATGCTCCCCGCTCTCACCTTTCCACCAGGAGGAACCATGAGTCAGTACGTTGATGAAGTCCTTGAAGGCCTGAAAAAGCGGGCACCTTGGGAGACGCTTTTCATTCAAGCGGCCACCGAAATTCTGCATTCCCTCGCGCCCGTTTTGGACAGGGAACCTAAGTACAAAAAAAACGCCATTCTTGAACGCATCGTCGAGCCTGAACGTACCATCTCCTTCCGGGTGCCATGGGTGGATGACAAGGGCCAGATCCACATCAATAATGGCTGGCGCGTGCAGTTCAACAGCGCCATTGGACCCTACAAGGGCGGCATCCGCTTCCATCCCAACGTCACTCTCGACACATTGAAATTCCTGGGTTTTGAACAGACTTTCAAAAATAGCCTCACCGGTCTGCCCATGGGCGGTGGCAAAGGCGGCTCTCAATTTGATCCGAACGGCAAATCCGATGCGGAGGTCATGCGCTTCTGCCAGTCCTTCATGATGGAACTGTGGCGTCATATCGGCCCGGATACGGATGTCCCCGCGGGTGACATCGGCGTGGGTGGGCGCGAAGTAGGCTACCTGTTCGGCATGTACAAGAAACTGCGCAACGAGTTCACCGGCGTGCTGACCGGCAAGGGCCAGTACTGGGGCGGCAGCCTCATCCGCCCTGAAGCCACCGGTTTCGGAATCGTGTATTTCGCCGAAGAGGTCTTGAAGACCAAGGGCGAAAGCATGAAGGGCAAGAAGGTTGCCATCTCCGGCTTCGGCAACGTGGCCTGGGGGGCGGCCATCAAGGCCAACGATCTGGGTGCAAAGGTGGTCACTATCTCTGGCCCCGATGGTTACATCTACGATCCAGACGGTATCACCGGTGATAAAATTGAATATATGGAGGAGATGCTTCGCACGGACCGCATGAGCGTTGCGCCCTTTGCCGCGAAGTTCAAGACCGCCCAGTTCTTTGCGGGCAAGCGCCCCTGGGAGCAGGTCGTGGATGTGGCCCTGCCTTGCGCGATCCAAAACGAGTTGAATCTTGATGAAGCCAAGCTATTGATGAAGAACGGCACCATGGCTGTCGTGGAAGGTTCCAATATGTCCAGCACGCTGGAAGCGGTGGAATTCTTCCAGGCCAATTGCCAGAAAATCCTCTTCAGCCCTGGGAAAGCTTCCAATGCCGGTGGAGTGGCCACTTCGGGCCTTGAAATGAGCCAGAATTCCATGCGCCTGGGCTGGTCCCGCGAGGAAGTCGACTCCCGATTGCACCAGATCATGGTCAACATCCACAAGTCCTGCGTGGAGGCCGCTGAACGCTACGGCACACCTGGCAACTACGTGAACGGCGCCAACATTGCGGGCTTCATCAAGGTCGCCGACTCCATGATTGACCAAGGCCTGGTCTGATTCGTTTCCAGAACAATTGATAGGGGGGACCGGCAACGGTCCTCCCTTTTTTATTCAGGGCGCAATGGGGAGGGGGTGCTTCCTGTTCCCTTGGCAAAGGCTCCAGACCGATGAAGTTTCGGAAAACCCCGGAGCACAATGAGAGCAAGCAGTGTGGTATTCCTCTCTGATTACCGAATTGAATTCGAACCTTTTTCTGAGACCGCATGAAACCTCGAGTGGCTTTTATTGGATTGCTGGCGCTGTGCTTCCTTCGGGGGGAGGAACTTCGGCTTACGCGAAAAGCACCGGATTTGAAACTGCGGATGCGCGCCGAGTATCGCGCAGGGGGCCAGCGGCCGCTGTCCCTTGTGCTCGGCGGTGGCTCCGCCAAAGGTCTTGTGAACATTGGTGTTTTTGAAGTGCTGGAAGAAGAGGGGATCTCCGAGGACGCCATTATCGGAAGCAGTTCGGGTGCCATGATGGGTGCCTTGCGGGCCGCCGGATTCTCCGGCCGTGGCCTTCGCTGGGCGTTCAAACGCATTGATTTTGGTAATGCCATCTTGGACTCGCGTCGTCGCACGAGTGGGATGACCCTGAGCGAAGATGAAGAGCGGGAAGCCACAGTTGTGCGTTTTGACTATCGGCCGGAAGGCTGGGAATTCCTCCCGGGTGAAGCCTCAGGGCACGCTGCCACTCAAATCCTGATGACTCATCTACTCCGGGCCGATGCTTTGTGCGGCGGGGATTTTTCCCGGCTGCGGGTCCCCTTCGCGTGCATTGCTTCGAACTTGAGCGAGGGACACCTCCAGTGCTTCACCAACGGCAATCTGGTGACGGCTGTGCGGGCCTCCATGTCAATTCCAGGGGTGTTCAGGCCTGTGGACTACCGGGGATCGCAACTTGTGGATGGGAGCATTTCCCAGAGCCTGCCAGTTCTTGAGGCCAGAAAGCTCAATCCTGGGGCCCTTCAGCTGGCTATGGATGTCAGTGATCCATGGAAGACGGGCTCCTCGAGGAACCCCTTCTCCCTGGCTGGAAGGAGCCTGGCCTACAGTGTTGAAGCCATGGCGGATCTCAACCGGGCGAGCGCGGACATATTGATGCGCCCGCCGGTGGAAGGCTACGATTTTTTCGATTTTCGGACCCAGGTGGACGCTCTTTCGGACCTTGGGCGGAAAGCGATGGCCGAAGCACTTCCGGTCCTGGAGACCAAGCTATACAGTGAAGCTGGCGCAATTCCCATCGCTGCGGCGCAATGGCGGCTTGTGGGTGGTGATCCACCAGGATTGGCAGCCCTTGCGAGTGATTGCTTGCCGCCGGGCCGCGCCTGGAGCCGAACGGATGGCTACCGGCTCCTCCGACGTGCCCTGGCTCGTGGTTTAGTGGCTGAAGCATGGCTGGTTCTGCCTTCGGCGCTTGGGGCTCCGCTGGAAATCCACTTCACACCCAATCCGACAATCACCCGAATGATCTGGGAGGTGCCGGAGTCCTTGATCAAGGATGCACATCAACTGACGCAAGAATACGGGTTCGCCCCTGGACAGCCGTTTCGGGAACCTGTCTGGGGTGCTTTCCTCCAGGATCTTCTGATCCGTAGCTCCCTGAGTGGGCGTCCTCTCCTGGACCTGCACGAGTGCAGGTTTGAGCCCACCGGGGAGCTTCGCATCGTGGTGCGTGAGATTACCATTGGGGCCGTGGAAGTGGACCTCTCGGAACTGAGGCCATCCAGTAAGAAGGTCATGACTGACATGTTCTTACCAGTCATTGGGAAACCGCTCGAAACGCAATGGCTGTCCTACCGCCTCCTTGAACTGGACCATTCATTGAACCTCCAGAATCCTGTGGCGCGTCTGCAGGTCGGTCCTGGTGAAAACGATTGGACGCTTAAACTGGAAGCCACGGATCGCCGCAGGGTGCAGGTGAATGTTGCCGCCGCCTATGAGTCAACCTGGGGCTTGCATGGTGTGCTGGATGCATGGTTCAAGGACTTTCTGCTGAAGGGCAACGAATGGTGGTTGCACGCCTATGGGGACACGGTCCAGCGGGGAGGTTCCCTCTCCCTCCGGCATGCCTTTCTGACCCGACCCTCCATCGGGATCTTCATGGGGGCTCGAAGTTCTTGGCACAAATTCCAAGGGGAGCCCCTCCTGGGTTATTTTGGAGCCACTCCGGATCCAACGGGATATCAGCAGCTCATTCAAGACTCAGCCCAACGGACAAAAGATGTCTTCGCAGGCTTGTTCCAACGGTTCGGAAGCGACCAGAAAGGCCTTGCGGAAGTTGAATACATGCATCGGGAATCGACACTCTTGCCCAAGAGCTTTCCCTGGATCAGGAATTCTGAGGACAGCCTCGTCCTTTCGACCGAATGGGATTCCCTTGATCGCAGTTTTTTCCCTACCGAGGGGATTCTGGTTCGTGCGCGGATTACCGCTGACCACACGAAGACAAACGTGCCGATTGTGCCAAATCCAGAGCCTAAACCCTCCCTCGAACCAGACTTCACTCGGATTCGAGGTGCCTATCTTCTATTCCGAGCCTTGGCTAAGAATCTCGCAGGACCGGTGGGTGTAGACATTGCTCTAGAAACTGGAATGGGCTGGCGAACACTCCTGATCCCTGACCGCCAGTACATCCTTGGGGGCGATGCCAGCCTGATCGGTACCCCCAGCGCACGGTTCCTGGCGGCTAATTTTGCCATCCTCAGGGTTGGCCTGCCCATAGCCCTCCGGCGCGACTTTGGAGGTCATGTCCAACTCGTTCCCAGGTTGGACTACGGGAGGTTTTCCCAAGACCCGAACAACCTTACCGCAGGTATGCGCGCTCTGGGTCTTGGTTTGGTGCTACGTGGCGCGGTGGGAAAGTTCTATATCGAAACCGGGTGGGGCCAAGTTCAGATCCGTCCTTATTACACGGGGCCTCTTCGGCGGGAGAACCAACTCAACATTCTTGTAGGTGCTCGGCCTTTTGACCTCTGGACTCGAAATTAAATCCAAACTCCTGATGAGGCATTCAGATGATCAGCAGTGAATTCAATGAGATCTTCCGGAAATACAAATCCGACAAGGAGATCTTTCATGACTTGATGCCGCTCCGGGCGGGCGAGATTCTGCTGGTGGCACCGGCCTTTGATGCCTTCACCTTGGAGCAGGATGGCCTGCTGACCGAGATTCTTTTTGAAGGCTACTACCAACTCAACATGAGCAACCCGCCACGAGTGACCAATGTGTCCACGTGTGAAGAGGCCCTTGAGAAGATTGCAAGCCGGCACTTCGACATGATCATCGTCATGAGCCGACTGGGGCAGGCGGGCCACCTGGATCTCTCTCGCGCTTTGAGGCAGGCGGATTCCAAGATCCCCATCTATCTGCTGCTGAACGACAACGTGGAAGTTGGCATCATGGACCGGCGGCGACAGGATCTCCTGCGGCACTACGACCAGATTTTTGTCTGGAATGGCAATCCCGAGATCTTTATGGCCATGGTCAAGTTCATGGAGGATCGAAGCAATGTCCTCAATGACACCAGCATGGGGTTGACTCGGGTGATTCTTCTGGTGGAAGACAGCATCCGCTATTACTCCCGTTATCTACCCATCCTTTACAGTGAAATTTTGAAGCAGACCACTCGCTTGGCCAAGAATCAAAATATTGATGGCATGTCCCGAACACTCTCGATGCGGGTCAGGCCCAAGGTGCTCCTTGCCACCTCGTACGAGGAGGCGATGGCTTATTGTGATCAGTACCAGGAGTATTTGCTCTGCGTCATTTCGGATCGGAAGTTCCCGAAAGATGGTGTCTTGGATCGCGAAGCCGGGGTAAAACTCATCAGAACGCTAAAGGGTCGCATTCCTGATTTGCCCACCGTATTTCAATCATCAGACCCCATGAAAGAATCCTGGGCCAGGGACTTGAAGAGCGATTTTCTCAATAAGAATTCATACACTTTGGGTGCGGAATTATCCCGGTTCTTTTACGAACGACTGGGCTTTGGGGATTTCATTTTCCGTGATAGGACCGGCCAAGAAATCACCCGGGCCACGAATATGGATGACCTGCGGGAAAAACTGCGCAGCATCCCCGTTGAATCCTTGATCTACCATGCCTCCCGGAATCATTTCTCCGCCTGGATCATGGCCCGCGGCGAGGTTCAGGTGGCGCGGGTCCTGGCGCGTTTCAAGCTGGAGGACTATGGCGACCCCGAAGAGATGCGGACCTTCCTGATCAATGTAGGAGATTATGTCCACCGCATGAAATCTCGCGGGAAAGTCGTCCCCCTCACCGAATCGACGTCGGCGGAGGAACGCAACATCCTTAGGCTCGCGGCTGGCTCGATGGGGGGCAAGGGCCGGGGTGTCGCCTTCACGCACTCATTGCTTTCGCGGATTGACCTGGAAGTCCTTCTGAAGGAATCCAATATCCGAATCCCGCGCTCAGCCATCATCGGCACCGAGGAGTTCGCCACCTTCCTCGATAAAAATGGTCTGCGGGCATTGCTGCAACAAGCAGAAGAAGACGATGTGCTCAAGCAGAGATTCCTACAGGGTTCCCTCTCACCTGAATTAATGGAGAAACTCCGTCTTTATTTAACAAAGCACGCAAAATACCCCCTGGCGGTGAGATCTTCGGGCCTGATGGAGGACAGCCTTTCCCATCCCTTCGCTGGTCTTTACAGCACCTTCTTTCTGCCCAACAACGACCCCGATCCAGCGGTACGCGAAGCCCAGCTTTGCGAGGCCATCAAGTTGGTGTATGCCTCGGTGTATTCCAAGGCATCCCACAGCTACTTCCAGGCCATTGATTACAAAATCGAAGAAGAGCAGATGGCTGTACTGATCCAGGAGGTGGTTGGAACCCAGTTCGGAGACCATTTCTACCCCCATATTTCCGGCGTGGCCCAGTCCTTCAATTATTATCCCGTGGCCTACATCCAACCTCAGGATGGCATCGCCACCATCGCGGTGGGCCTGGGTAAGTACGTTGTGGATGGGGAGCGCTCCTACCGTTTTGCCCCGCCCTATCCAGAGATGGATATGCTCCCGCCCAAGGAACAATTGCGCACTACCCAACGGCACTTTTACGCCTTGGACTTGAGTCGAACTGTTTTAAACCTTGCCAGCGGAGAAGATGCGACTTTAGTGGATTACGACATCAAGGTTGCCGAGCAGGACGGCGCGCTAAGGCATAGCGCCTCCGTATGGGACTCGAATGATGACCGGATACGGGATGGTTTGGAAGCCCCAGGGCCACGCATCATCAATTTCAGGAATATCCTGAAGTACGATTCTTTTCCTTTGGCCCGGATCCTGAAGCAATCCCTGGATCTGATCCGTGAGGCTATGGAGACGCCTGTTGAGATTGAGTTCGCGATCAATTTGGAACCGGACCCTTACAACGGGAAACCCACTTTTTGCCTTTTGCAGATCAAGCATCAGCTCGTGGATGGCGGTGATGTGAACCTGGTGGCCGCCGACCTGAATCCTGTGGACCTTTTTCTATTCTCGGAAAAATGCGTGGGGAATGGCACCGTTGAAGGCCTCCATGACATCGTCTGGGTGGACCCGGAAGGATTCGACAAATTCCATACACCGCTGCTGGCCAATGAAATCGAAAAGCTGAATGACAAATTCCGGTCTCGCGGGGGCAAGTACGTGCTCATCGGCCCAGGACGTTGGGGCAGCAATGATCCCCACTTGGGGATTCCGATCACCTGGTCCATGATTTCCTGTGCCCAGGTGATCGTGGAATATGCCATGGAGAATTTTCAGGCCGATGCCTCGCTTGGATCCCATTTCTTCCACAATGTGACCTCGCTGAACATCGGCTATTTCACAGTTCCATACCCTCGCGGCAGCAGCCTTCTAGACCTGGATTGGCTCAGAAAACAGCCAGAGCTATCCCGTTCAGGATGCCTGGTTCACAGCCGTGTCGAGTTACCCCTGCACATCGTCATGGATGGCCGCCGTAGCGCCTCTGCTATCTTCAAGCAATTGCCCGTTCCACCTGCTGAAACGGAAGAAGAATAGCGACGATGATGAGCCTAATTATCTGCCGGAAAATGAAGCCACGAATGAACATGAAGATTTTTCCTCGTGGGGTTTTGTGGCTGTATTAAGTGATTATTTTAGAGCTTAAGCGAGAACTTCGGTCAGCTGCTGTATAGCCCAATCAATCTGCTCCTTGGTGATGACCAAGGGCGGCGCGAGGCGGATGGTGTTCACATGGGTGTCCTTGCAGAGCATCCCGCGGTCCTTCAGCAGATAGCAGTATTTCCGGGCGCCGCCGGCTTCGGGTTTCAGGTCCACGCCGGCCCACAGGCCGATGCAGCGGATCGCGTTGATCTTGTCCTTGGGGATGGCTTCGAGTTTCGTCTTCAGGTAGGCGCCCAATTCCGCGGCGCGTTCCACGAGCTTTTCATCTATGAGAACGTCTAGTGCCGCGCTTGCGACGGCGCAGGCCAATGGATTGCCGCCATACGTCGAGCCATGGATGCCCGGCGTGAATACGTCCATCACTTCATCCGACGACAGGAAGGCGGAAACGGGGTAGAGGCCGCCGGAAAGCGCTTTGCCGATGGTAATACCATCGGGGCGGATGCCTTCGTGCTCGAATGCGAACAACTTGCCCGTGCGGCCCAGTCCCGACTGGATCTCATCCAGGATCATCAGGATGTTGTTGGCGGTGCAGAGTTCGCGCAAGCCCTTGAGATAGCCCTTGGGCGGGATCACGACTCCCGCCTCGCCCTGGATGGGTTCCACGAAAACCGCGCAGGTGTTGGGCGTGATGGCGGCCTTCACGGCCTCCAGGCTGCCGTATTCGACCACCGCGAACCCCGGTGTGAAGGGGCCGAAGCGGCTGGTGCTGTCGGGATCTGTGCTGAAGCCCACGATGGTGGTGGTGCGGCCGTGGAAATTGCCATCGGCCACGATGATCTCGGCCTTGGGGTACTCGATGCCTTTCTTGTCATAGCCCCATTTGCGCATGGCCTTGAGGGCGGTCTCGACGGCTTCGGCGCCGCTGTTCATCATCAGGGCCTTGTCGAATCCTGTCAGTTTGCAAAGTTTTTCCAGCAACACCGGAAACTGGTCGTTGCGGAAAGCGCGGCTGGTGAGCGCCAGCTTCTGTACCTGGTCGATCATGGCCTTGGCGATGCGCGGGTGGTTGTGTCCTTGGTTCACCGCAGAATAAGCCGCCAGGAAATCCATGTATTTCTTGCCGTCCACGTCCTCGAGAAATACCCCCTCAGCCTTTGTGCAGACGACATCCAGGGGCGAGTAGTTGTGCGCGCCGTAGCGGCTTTCCAGCTCAATGAGTTCGAGCGCTTTCGAAGTAACGGTGGACATGGCCGCCTCCAGAAAAAAGGGAACAGGGACTGAACCGAAAAGCCCCTTCCTGAACTGAAGCGGGCTTAAGTCCATTCTACGAGATGAGCCATTCAAATGGGCAGAAGGAAAGCAGGCTTTGCCTTTCCAAGACCTGCGCTTTGCAACAGGCTGGATATTCTGAATGGGTCCCAGGAATTGGAAGCCCAATGAACCCAGTGTCCCCAGCTCCAACCCCAGATTCCCTCCGTGTGACCATTGAAGGCGTCTTTGCCTGCCAGCAAGCGGTACGCTGGCGCATTGCAGCGAGCACAGCCGCCGAGCGCAAGACCAAGCTCAGAAATCTGCTTGCAGCACTCATGGCTCGCCGTGGGGAAGCTCAAGCGGCGCTGGCGGCAGACTTCCGCAAGGCACCGGGAGAAGTGGATCTCACCGAGCTGTACCCGGTCATCTGCGAGATCAAGGATGCGCTCCGACACCTGGACAAGTGGATGAAGCCGAGAAGGGTGGCCACTCCGATGGCGTTGCTGGGGAGCGCTGGAACGATCAATTACGAACCAAAGGGTGTAGTGCTGATCATCAGTCCGTGGAATTATCCCATCAACCTGACCCTGGGACCGCTGGTATCGGCCATCTCGGCTGGCAACTGCGCCATCTTGAAACCGTCAGAAAACACGCCCCACACCACCGCATTTCTCAAAAACCTATTGGCGCAGCTTTACCCGGAAAATGAAGTGGCGGTGGTGGAAGGCGATGCTGAAGCGGCTCGCGCGCTCCTTGAACTGCCTTTTGACCACATCTTTTTCACGGGAAGCCCGACCGTCGGCAAACTGGTAATGGCCGCTGCGGCGCTGAACCTGACCTCCGTCACCTTGGAACTGGGCGGGAAATCCCCCGTGCTGGTGGACGCGGACGCGGATCTGCGCGACGCCGCGCGGAAGATCGCCTGGGGCAAACTTCTGAATGCGGGCCAGACCTGCATCGCGCCGGACTATGTGCTAGTCCATGCGGACAGCCACGACCGCTTGGTGGAAGAGCTCAGGCTTGCGGTGGAATCCTTTTATGGCAGCAACGCCACTGGCTGGAAGAAGAATCCGGATTTCCCTCGAATCGTCAATGCGAGCCACTATGCGCGCCTTGCGGCTTTGCTTTCAGGTGCAGGCGGCAAGGTGGTCTTGGGAGGTGAAATGGACTCGGGCGAGAACTTCATTGCTCCCACCTTTCTCACGGACATCACAGCGGATTCCACGATCATGAAGGAAGAAATCTTCGGCCCGATCTTACCGATCCTGAAAGTGGCGGACATGGATGAAGCGGTTCAATTTGTGAACGCACGTCCAAAGCCATTGGCGCTATATGTCTTCAGCGGCAACAAGACAACCGCGGAGTCCTTGCTATCGAGGACGACATCTGGCGGCGCCTGCATCAATGATACGGTCCTCCATTTCGCCCACCTTGGACTGCCCGGAGGGGGTATCGGCAACTCAGGGTTTGGCAAGGCCCATGGGGTTTACGGCTTCGAGGCCTTCTCCAACGCGCGCGGCGTGTTGCGCCAGCGAATCAGGGTTTCAGCCATCCAATGGATGTATCCGCCCTATACCCCGCGTGTGCGGAAGCTCATCGACCTCACACTCAAGTTTTTCTGATGCGGCATGGTGATCACTCGAAGAGCTTCCTGCTCACCGCACGGCCCACAAAGCGGAGGCGATCCATCCAAGGAAGTCTTCCCAGGGTTGTGCGGACCACGCCCTTGGTGAAAAAGGTTTTTCGGGAGTAATCAATGGCCACGTCGATGGCGACCGGACGGCCTTCGACAAGGATGGCTTTCGCCCGCTCCAGGACCGGGGTGATGTCCGCATCCGATTTGAGCTGCAGACATTCAACGCCAACACCGGAACTGATGGCGGCCAGATCGTAATCAGGCAATTGGCTGCAGGCTTTCCGATTGTAGGCGACACCCTGGAACTGTGCGATCTGTGCCAGTTCCCGGTCCCGAAGCACCAGGAACGCGGCGGCCACACCCAGGCTCGCGGCGGTCAGCATTTCAAGACCCGTCATCAGGAAGGCGCCATCCCCCGCGAGGGCGACCACCGGGACATCCGGGCGGGCGAGCTTGGCGCCGATGGCGGCGGGCACTGAATAGCCCATGCAGGAGTAATCCATGGGGCCAAGCAGCTGGCCGGGTTTATCCAGAACTAATCCCTCAATGGCTAAAAAAGTACCATTACCACTATCACTTGTGAAAATTGTTTCTGGGCCAAAGGCCTGCTGCAAGCGCTTCAAGAGTTGTCCCGGCGAGACCCCGGTCTCCGATGGCAACTGAATCTCCGCGGCGGCTTCGGCGCGGCCCGCTTGAATCCGGTTCCGGAGATAATCACTTTCGGCCCTGCTGGAAAGCAATGGCAGCAGAGCCCGAACGAACTCCGCCGCATCGCAGTTGACCGCGATATCGGCAGGGAAATTCCTTCCCGGCACACTGGGATCGATGTCCACATGGATGAGCGGTGAGGGCGGAGTCAGTCCGTAACTCCCGGTGGCAACTTCGCCGAAGCGGCATCCGATTGCCAGGGTGGCGTCACATCCCCCCGCTACGACGCGGGCAAAGGAGGGAGCAGCCGCACCGAAGCCCGGCCACAGGAACAGGGGATGGCTCTCGGGGAATACTCCCTTTCCCTGGAAGGTGCTGGACACGGGTGCTTCGAGTTTTTCGGCCAGTTCGACAAGGTCGGCTCCGGCCCCCGCAGCGCCCAGTCCTAAGTAAATGAGAGGATGCTTGGCCTTCGACAGGACTTCGGCGCAGTGCTTCAAAAGCTCTTGGGGTATCGGCTGGGCAATCGGTTTCTCATCCTGCCAGGGGGACGATTCGGGCTGACCAAGGATGTAGAGATTTGCCGGTATTTCGACAAAAACCGGCCCGGGGCAACCTGCCCGGGCCAGGCGGCAGGCTGTTCGGATGGTGCCGTAGATCTCTTCGCCACGTTCAGGGCGGAACGCGCCCTTCGTGACGGGTGAGGCTAAAGCCAGTTGATCCACATCATGCAGTTGATAGGCCTTTCCGGTGTCCCGCCGGATCCCGCAGCCGAGCACCAGCATTGGGATCCCGTCTAGGAAGGCTTCGGCGATGCCGGACATGGCGTGGGTCAGACCCGCTCCAGGCACTACGTTGACGCAGGCCATGACTCCCGATGCCCGCCAGGCGGCGTCGGCCATGAAGGAAGCGCTCTGCTCGTCCGTCACCAGGATCGGGCGCACGGATTTCGATGTTGCGAGAACATCGTAAAGTTCGATGTTATGGGTTCCCGGAATGCCGAATGCCAACTTGATGCCTTCGTCCTCCAATGCTTTCAAAACATGGGCCGCACCGGTTATTGCCATGGTCTTTCCTCCAGCATCTTGCCAGCCACGCGGCCCGCCAGAGCCATGATGGTCAGGTAGGGATTGATTTCCAGCGAGTCTGGAAACAAGCTCGCATCGGCCACGCGCAGCCATGGTATTCCATGTACGCGCCCATAAGAATCCGTCACTGAATCCGAAAGGTCTGAGCCCATGCCGCAGCCGCCCATCAGGTGTGCGGCCGATACGGAAATCTTGCCTTCCTTGAAATGCCGCTCATGGATGCGTTCATCAATGCCAGAGATTTCGCTGTTTTCGAGCAGGGGCGGATCGGCGGATGGTGCGTGGACCCTTACCGCCCCGGCCGCGAAAAAGATACGTGCCGACGTGCGTGTGGCGGCAATCAGCGAGGCGATGACACTAGGCGTAAAGCGGTAATGAACCACAGGCTTTCCAGCTCTATCCACGGTGATCCGGTTGCCGGGCACTGCCTTGTCGCAAGCGAGGACAAGGATCATCTGCAGCCTAGGGAAGGCGTGCATCAGCTGTGAATGAGGCGCTCCGAAACCGGCGAGATTCTTCGCGGTGGTGAAGGGGAAGTACATGCAGGTTTCCAGCAGGAAGCCTTCCTCCTCGGAGCGGTCCAGAAAGAAACTTTTGGGATGGCCCACATCATTGGTGATGGCTCTGGAATGTTCAGCTGCCAGGATATGCGCGGGGTGGCAGGTGAAGCCTTCTCCCACGCGTTTGGAGATGCCCGGAAGCTCTGAACGGAGCAGCAGCGCCGGGGTGCCGATGGCGCTGCCCGCGAGGACCATCGCCCCGGCCCTGATACGGTATTCGCCAGGCGCCCACTCGGACGGAAGGCCTTTCGCGCATGGCTTCTTCTCCTGAACACGAACTAGGAGGGCTCGTTCTTCAATGCGGATGGCCTCAGCCCGCGTCACGACCTCGACCCCGGCCCGCTCCGCCGCAGGCAACTGGACGCGGTGGGTGCCCTGCTTGGCGGCGTTGGGACAACCCAGATTGCAAAGGCTGGATCCCCTGCAACCGCGGACATTGATGGGGAATTGCTCGGCTTTGTATCCGGCCTTTTCGCAGCCTTCAACGAATAACAAATTGTTTTCATTCAATAAGGCATGAGGCAGAAGATGGACACCATTTTCTGCCGCGTATTTCTCGGCCCTGGAAGCCAGATCTGAAAAATCAAGACCCGGAACTCCCCACCGACGGATAATCCGTTCCGGCGGCTGCATGGAAGTCCCCGTGTATACAACCGTGGAGCCGCCGTAGGCCGACCCGAAGGCGAGGGTCATGGTCCCTTCTGCGGTCAAGAATCCGCCTTCGTCCGCGTAAAGAGCAGGGGCCATGGAGAGTTCATGTCCATCAAACTCGTCGTCAGTGAATCTGGGTCCCTTTTCCAAAACCAGGACCTTCTTCCCAGCCCGCGCCAACTCGCCAAGTTCTTCCGCAACAGTGCCGCCGCCAGCTCCGGATCCGACGATGACGACATCATAGTGTTTTTCGATCATCTGGGAGCCTCCCAACCGCGCGGATCGGCCCGGTAACCTGTTTCGGAGCGTCCTTCCTCACGGCCGTAGTAGCCCATGAAAATCAGCGTCCGCAGGCCCCAGAAACCCCGCCGAAGCAACAGCACCGGGGCATCCTGAATGCCCAGTAGGAATGCGTTTCGGCGCGATGGATCCAGGGCCTGGAAAGTGCGCCCATAGCGAAAGATGGGCAGCACCTCCAGGGCTCGTATGAAAAGCGTCAATTGTCGGCGCAACCCGGATGGTTTGGCTTCCAGCGCAGCCCCGATGATTTGCTCCAACTCGATCCAGGCTTTTTCATCCAATTGGATCGCTTCGGGTACAACCGCGGTGGCGATGGCTCGAAAGACACTGCGGACGGGCTTGAAAGGTGAGGGGGACATGAGGCAGCGTAAGCCGTTTCAATGAAAAATAAACTCATCATTTGGGATACTTGACCTTGTTTCTATTCTGACTTGAATGGTCGGGTATACACTTGAGATCTACTCTCAAAAAGGAGCATTCATGGAACGACGCACCCTGCTTGGCACCCTCGCTGCTGGCACTGCTGGCTTGGCCCTAGGCGCCCACACAACCAAAGCCTTGGCAGCCGCAAGTCCCCAGACCAACCCACTGGCTGACTATGTTGCCCGTCCCTTTGATTTTGGCGCGGGCTTGGCGGGTCTCAGCAAGGACCTGCTGGCTGAGCATCTGACGCTTTACAAAGGCTATGTTGGCCGTACCAATTCGCTGTTGAAAGACCTGCTGGCTGCCGAGAAAGAAGGCAAGAAGCCGGCGATGGTCCAGGAGCTTCACCGTCGTTTGGGCTTTGAATTCTCAGGGATGCGACTTCACGAATGGTATTTCGAGGGACTCAGCGCTACGGCCGCCAAGCCCACGGAAAATCATCCATTGCACCAAGCTATTGCTGCCACCTGGGGTTCCTTCGACCTTTGGTGGACGGCCTTCAAGGCCACCTGCACGATGCCTGGCATCGGTTGGGCGGCATTAGTGAAGGATCCCACGACGGGACGGCTCATGAACGCCTGGTTTCAAGATCATGAAAATGCCATTCCCGTGGGCGCCCAAGCCTTGCTGGTGGTGGATGTTTGGGAGCATGCCTACGTTAAGGACTACGGAGCCACGGGCCGCGGAAAATATGTGGATGCTATCAAACCTTTGATCCATTGGGGTGCGGTGGAGCACCGTTTTTAGGATCTGCTCCAAAATCACTTTGGGAATCTCCATGCATTTGAATTTCGTACAAATTTCCAAGCCGTCGCGTCGTGGCATGCTGGCTACCCTGAGTGTGGTTGTGGGATTGAGCTTTTTTGGGTGCACCCATGGCTCAGATAGGAAAGTTGTAGTAATAGTTGACCCTCCACCGCCGCCATTTACCGGCACTGGGCCTGCATGGTTCGGGTACGGGCGGGACGCGCAACACAGCGCCCAGGTTTCAGTGGTCCCCCAGTCCCTCACAAGGGTGCACTGGCATGCACCCGTGGACTTGAACCCCCAGTACAGCAATGGCGACCTGCTTATCCATTACGGTTCGATGGTGATTACACCGACGAACACGGTCCTTATTCCAGTCAAGACCGGGGCGACCGATGGCTTTCGAATCGAGGCGCGGAATGGTGCTTCGGGAGAACTGCTTTGGCAGGTCGCAAGTGATTACACCCTGCCGCTCCACAACTGGGTACCCAGCTACGGCCCGGCACTCACCGGGTCGAACCGGGTCTACTTTCCGGGTTCTGGTGGCAAGGTTTTCTACCGCGACAATGCTGATTCCATCACCGGAACCATTCAAACCGCGGTCTTCTATGGATCGGGTGAGTACATCGGCGCGAAAGCCACTTACGACGCTGCCGTGAAGATCACCACACCTCTCACAGCGGACAACCAAGGGAATGTCTTTTTCGGTTTCCAGGTTTCGGGAGCCACGCCGGCCCATCTGCTGAGCGGCATCGCGCGCATTGGCGCGAACGGGCAGGGTAGCTGGACCAGCGCGTCACTTGCAGCTGGAGACTCCACAATCTCTCAGGTGGTGATGAATTGCGCTCCAGCTGTGTCGAACGACTTGCATACCCTCTACGTGGCAGTGAGTGACGGGGGGAACGGATATCTCCTGGCCCTCGACAGCACCACGCTAGAACGTATCGCCAGGGTGTGGTTGATGGATCCAATGGCGGCCGAACCAGCGCTCCTGGCTGACGATGGCAGTGCTTCTCCGACAGTCGGGCCTGATGGGGATGTCTACTACGGCGTGCTGGAGTCCAGGAGTGGAGCGCATAACTACCGGGGCTGGCTGCTGCATTTCGATGGGGGCCTGGCCCACTCGAAAACGCCGGGATCCTTTGGTTGGGATGACACGGCCTCCATCGTCCCTGCGAGCATGGTGCCGACCTATTCAGGAGCCTCAACTTATTTGCTCATGACGAAGTACAACAATTACCTCATCCCGGGCCATGGGGATGGCCGCAACAGGGTCGCGATCCTGGACCCCAACGTTACCCAACTCGATGCTTTCTCAAATGTGTCCGTGATGAAGGAAGTGCTCACCATCCTCGGCGCGACGCCGGACAATCCAGCCTTTCCTGGAAGTGTTCGGGAATGGTGTATCAATACCGCCGTGGTGGATCCCATGACCAAATCCATCTTTGTGAATAACGAAGATGGTTACTTGTATCGCTGGGACCTGACCACGAACACCTTTCCGGAAAAGATCGCCATCACAAATGGACTTGGCGAAGCCTACACGCCCACGGTCATGGGCCCCGATGGTCACATCTATGCCATCAACAACGCCACGCTTTACGCGGTTGGGAAGTGACTAAAGTTTGGAACCTCTGCACAGGCAAGGATAGGGCCGTGAAAAGTGCTCCGGGGAGAGGCATAAATACATTATTTTTGATGACCGAGCCGTGACCCTTCGCAGGTGGTGATTGTCTAGAATTAAAGATTGCGATGGTCATTAGCGAACCCCAATGCCCCCAATGTTCGACGTTCCCAGGACCCACTCTGGAGGCCTTGCGCATTTCCCATGTCCGCGGGCCTGTGACCCAACAGATCCGTCTCGCGGTATTGCGGGCCGGGGGGCAACCCGCTTGGGAATCCCTATTGACGCAAGTCTCAGAACCATGCAGAACTATTTTTTTGAACCCCATAGGAAGCTATGAATGGGTGGATGCAGATGTGGCGGCGGAGATGAACACTGCTTTTCTGAGTTTGAATGGGCTGGAATGGATCCGTTCGAGGGGCCGGAGTGCCGCACGGGAGCAGCTCCTTACCGTTCATCGCTGGTTGAATAAGTTGGCGAGCCCTGAATTCCTGCTGACGCATGCACCGCGGATTCTGGGTCTCTACTATCGCGGTGGCAAGAGCTCTGTGGATCATCTGAGCGCTGGCGAGGCAACTCTGAATCTCTGGGCCCACGGCTACTATCCCGAATGGTATACGCACGGCCTTGTGGGTTGGCTGGAGGGCGCGCTTGAATTAAGTGGCGCCAAGGACCTAAACATTCTCCACCTGCCACCTTCAGGACCTGGATTGGACTCTGTTTGCCACCGCTATTGCATGACTTGGGAAGCCTGAGAACAAGAACTCTCATCATCATCGGAGGCAGGGCTGTTCTCAACAGGGGTGCTGCCTGGCCCGCATAGGCTAGGACGATTTTGCCTGGGTGTTCAAACATTGATCAGGCATTTTTCTTGAATTAACCCATCTTGAGGCAATCCCGATCGAGGGGGCTCATGAATACCTCTACACTCGACTTGAAACCTCTCCAAGAATCCTGTCATGAGAATGTTCGGGTCACTGAAGTGCGAGGGCCAAATGTGGTGCAGATCCGCAAAGTGGTGGTGCGGCACGGCGGCGAGGAGGCCTGGAACGTGCTACTAACCCAGGTGTCTGAGGCCTGCCGTGCCCAATTTGAGAAGCCCATTGGCCTTTATGATTGGGTTGAGGAACGACACTTTTCTGAACTGAGCAAGGCCTATATAGTCTGGACGGGCCGGCATGATGCGGACAAGGCCGGCCAGGCTGCCGCCCAAGAGGAATTCACCACCTTGCATCGGTGGATGCTGAGGTTGATGACTCCCGGGTTCCTTTTGGCCAACATCCCAAAATTCTTTGCCCACTACACCCGGGGCGGTTGCGTGGTGGTGGATGAATCGGGCCCTGGTTCCGCACAAATCAGCGTCTGGGTGGATGGTTTTTTCCCTGAATGGTTTTCGCCAGGGCTCACGAGCTGGACCCAGAGAGCCATGGAACTTACAGGAGCCAAAAGCGTGAGGGTCGACCACCAGCCACCTCTGACTCCAGGCCCTGACGCTTTCCGCCACATCTACCGCTTGACGTGGCTAGCCTGAAAAGCCCGGTAAACTAGGAGGATGTCGAGACCCTGCCCCTGCACCTCCAAGCTCACCTACGACCGCTGTTGCCAGCCCTTCATTGATGGGAAAAAGGCACCTGAAACCGCGACTCTGCTCATGCGCAGCCGGTTTTCCGCCTATGCCTTGGGCAAAGTGGATTACCTATTGAAAACCACCGCGGAAACCGAAAGGGCCAAGCTCAATCACGATGAACTCGTCCAGTATTGCCGCACGATTAAGTGCGTTTCACTCAAGATTGTTTCGGCGGAGCAGGGTGGGCCAGAGGATGAAATCGGTACCGTGAAATTCCGTGCCAGCCTTCAAGTTCAAGGCAAGCGCCAACTGCACATCGAGCTCAGCCGCTTTATCCGGGAAGCTGGCGCTTGGGTTTATGTGGATGGCGATACGAATTGATTTCATTCCATCAAAAAACGGGTCTTGAAGGTTCAGTGCGCATTGAATGACGCAATTCTTGGTTGATGCGGCCCACAAGCTCGGGCCCCTCAAAAATCAATGCGGTGTAAAGCTGAGCTAGGACTGCGCCATCTTTCAGGGCTTCGGCCACGGCTTCGGCTGAACCAATGCCCCCGCAGGCTACCAGGGGTAGGCGGCCCTTTAATGCTTGCAACAGTCTCAAACGCACGGCACGCGCCTTTGCGGCGAGACCGCGACCGGAAAGTCCACCCTGTCCCCAGGCTTGGACCTTGTCCTGGTTTTTCACAGTCACGATGCTCTGATCCAAAGTGGTATTGGTGGCGATAAGGCCTGAAATTCCGGAGGAAACAGCGACTTCCGTAATGGCATCGAGCTCCTCTAAAGCCAGGTCCGGGGCCAGCTTGAGCAGAAGGGGCTGAGCTTCTAAACCCAATTCCTTCCTCAGGTCGAGCATTCCAGAAAGCAGAGGTTTCAGGGCCTTCGGCGTCTGGAGATTACGCAGACCAGGCGTGTTCGGACTACTCACATTGAGCGCGATGTAATCCACCTCCGGGGCGATCAGTCGGTAAGCCGCGGTGTAGTCAGCAAGGGCATTTTCTTCGGGCGTGTCCTTGTTCTTACCAAGATTGCCGCCAACGATGAGGCCTGAGGGACGCTGCTGCAAGCGTGCCGCCACGACTTCCGCGCCTTCGCTGTTGAAGCCCATGCGGTTCAGGATGATGCCTTCTGAAGGTAGGCGAAACAGGCGCGGGCGTGGGTTTCCGGGCTGAGGCCTGGGTGTGACGGTGCCAATTTCAACATGGCCGAACCCCATGGCTTTCCATAAAGGTAAAAGCTGTGCTCCTTTGTCGAGACCCGCCGCCAATCCAAGGGGGGAAGAAAAACGCAGGCCGAAGGCAGCCACTGCGAGGTTAGGTTCCAGCTTGGGGTCAGATAGCGGAAATCGTTGCGCCAATCCACCAGCCCAGAACGCCAGATTGTGTGCCCGCTCAGCGTCAAGGCAGAACACCAACGGGCGGATAAGGCGATAGAGGTTTGGCATTATTGCTTGGTTGAATCGGGTTCAGCCTTTGCGACCACGGTCACTGTTGCCGTAGCCGCGATACCAGGATGATCTTCCCGCTCTGCCTTCACATGATAGGTGCCAGTGACGGTCGGCGCGGTGTAAAGGCCTGCTCGTGAGATTCCGCCTCCACCGGCTTCCACCACGGTCCAGGTGACTGGCTGGCGCGGGAAGCGCGGTCCGTCGGGCTCGTAGTTGATCTGAGCACTGAAGCTTTGGGTTGCGCCGGGGGACAGGGTCACGGCTTTGGGACTAAGCATCAGGGTGGGTTTAAAGGTGCTGGCATGGTTGCTTTGAAGGCGACCGACACTCACGCGGCCCGTTTGTTCGGGGGGGGTGAGATCGCCGCCAGCGCAGGCCATCATGGGAATCGCAAGGAAGAGCACCAACAGGATTCGCATGGCTTCATACCTCCATCTCGCGTACGTCCGTCATCACCAGGGGTGGTTCAGTCTTAGCTTGCACTTCTTCCTTGGTCACGCCGGGCGCCACCTCCACGAGACGCAGGCCTTCGCGGCCCGGCACCACGTCAATGACCGCCAGTTCGGTGATGATGCGATCCACACAACGCGTGCCTGTGAGCGGCAGGTTGCATTTGCGCAGGATCTTGAACTCGCCGTTCTTGTTGGTGTGGTCCATGACCACCACCACCCGCTTAGCTGCGGCCACCAGATCCATGGCCCCGCCCATGCCCTTGATCATCTTTCCGGGGATCATCCAGTTGGCCAGGTTGCCTTCGATATCCACCTGCATGGCGCCCAGGATACTCAAATCAATCTTGCCGCCGCGGATCATGGCGAAGCTGTCAGCGCTGCTGAAGAAGCACGCGCCAGGTGCTGTAGTGACGGTTTGCTTGCCCGCGTTGATGAGATCCGCATCCACCTCATCCGCCGAAGGGAAAGGCCCCATTCCCAGTAATCCATTTTCGCTTTGCAGGATGACTTCCATGCCTTCAGGAATGGCACCCGCCACCAGCGTGGGAATGCCGATGCCCAGGTTCACGTAGAACCCATCCCGCAATTCACGTGCTGCGCGGCGGACGAGCTGGTCGCGGGTCAGGGCCATCGTTGCTCCAGGGTTTCAATCATCATCATAACCGGGGGATCAGTCGGCGCGGGCATGGTGGCTTATGGCTTGAATTCATTCAGACATTTTTAGATCTAGTGGTTCGCGGTTCTCATCCTGTCCCATTCCTCTCTCAAGCCTCGTTGGTCTCCTTTGCTGCCTAGTTTGAGGTAGCAACCTTCCAAACTGGAAACCACCACCGACCCTAGTTCATCCACCAAAGCCTTGCGACGAGGGTCTTTTGCTTTCAAATTTCGCAGATTCAGCCACGCCTGTTCAAACCATCCTCGCAGCTGCTTCCAGGCGTGGCGCCGCTGAAATTCCTCGGCCAGCTGCAAGTGGATCTGCGCCGGCAGGCAAAGCTGGACACTCAACCCTGCCCTCCAGCTGGGTAGTTGTTCCGCAAGCGAAACAGGTCCTGAATGGTTGGGGATGAAGCTGGTCCAAAAGGCCAGGGCGACCCAGCGTGAAGTATCCAAAGGCCAGTGCCGCAAGCGATCCTCCACCTCAGGGATGGCATGCTGGCTTTGAACGAACCAGAGATTCTCATCCAGATCCCAGTCCTGCATATCGGCCCCCAGACTTTCCTTCGACAGATCCACCGCCAGAAACGTTTCCAGAGCCCGGACCGGCATCCTTTCAAGCAGCAGTCCAATGCGTTGCTTCCTCGGCCCGGGGGCTTCCGGCTCCTTGGAAGCCCGTTCCCAGGCGATAAAAAGCCTGCCTGAACGATTGGCGCGGAGAATGTCGGCCAAGGTTTCCGGCAGTGGGAAGTCGGTTCCCATCTCAATCCTTTCGTTCCCAAGCAAAAGCGCAATGGGCGTTTCAAGGTTGGGCGCGAGTTCAAAAAATCGCTCTGATGGAAGCCAGGGCAGTAGAACCATGCGCGTGTCAAAGGCCTGTCGAAGGTGGGCCAGGTCGGTTTTTCCGCGTACTTTCAGGCGCCAGGATGGCGTAGGGATGGGCATGGCAGGCGGAGACAGATTAGGTCGTGCCACAAGGGCAGCGATTTGTTTCAGGAACTCAAGGTCCTCGCGCGGAAGGTTCGCCTTAGCCAAAAGCAACTTGGCCATGTCGTGATAATTGCTTCCGGCGATCCCCCGCAGCGTATCCAGGGCCGCCGGAAGGGTGTTCCAGCCGTCGAGCCAACTCTCTGCCTGAAGGAGGAAAGCCCGAAGGGTAGCCTCGCGGACGATGTGCTTGTCCCATTTCGCGGAAGTCAGGAAAAGTGGATCCTCGGGACGCGACCAGGCTGCCATGCGCTCTCGGGACTCGATCCATCTGGTCTGACGATGGAATAGCTCGGCGCCTGCATGAATAAGGGGCAGGGGCGGCCAGACTTGGCCTGGTAGAGGTTCAAGCGCTTCTAGATCCCCCATCATCTGTTCGGCGGCATTGGGCGAGAGATTCAAGAGCAGAAAAGCAAGGTTTCCTTGCAGGCGATCATTGGCCGGATCGGCGCGAAGCGCCTCCAAAACCTGTTTGCTCATTTCTTCTATGCGGGTGGCGGAAGCCCCCTTCTTCAACATGCGGCCCAGGCGTCCACCTGAATCATCACTGCTCAAATCCAATTGTGATGGCCAATCAGGTACTGCCAGCAGTTTCCCAAGTGCTTCATCTGCAGCGCCTCGCTGGTTGATGAACATCCGGGATTGCCAGGATGCCTGGAATTCGGGATTGGAGAAGTTATCAGGAGTTGTCCATGCGAGAACCCACTCCGCCAAGGCCAGCCGTGCTTCGCCATGCTTGGGCTCATCCCGGAGGACAGCTTCCAGGGTATCCCAGGGCAGCGCTCCCAGCTCTTTTCGGAGGGTGGTTTCAACGGTCGTGGAATCAGGTAGGCCCGGCCCCGCCAACTGGATCTTGAACGCAGAATTCAGGAGCACCCAACTGATTGATTTAGGATCCAGGCTCGTATCAGCCGTAGCTAAGAAACGCTGCCATTGGTCCTTTGGTAGCGAGCGCACTTCAAGGCCGGAGAGTACCAACCGTGTGAAGCCAGGATCGCTTTCGCTCAGATTGGCGAATTTCCCCGCGGTACTTACCAGCATCAGGCGCCAGGGTGTTGTCCCTTCGGGTGTGAGCCTGAACAGCGACAAGCCATGGGCCGACGATTTTTGCCCGTGAAGGAATACCGATGCCGGGCTCAAAGCAAGCACCAGAACCAAGAAGGCACGACGAAAGATCGCACGGAAATCCATCAACGGGGTCCACCTCAGAACATGAGCCGTGACTAGGGCTGCTTGGTTCTGTTATGGCCCATTGCCCAAGTTGGTTCCATGCCAGGTCTGGATTGCCAGTCAGTCCTCGGAGTTTGCCCGGTACGACCCAAAGAAAATCGCGTTGAGGAAGACGCGGGTCGTGAAGGCGCTCATGCCCCGGAACACCGGGTCGCCTGCAAAAAGGATCACCGTACCTGCACCGCGATGTTCTCGAAGGGCGTAGGACGTAAGCCGCAGGCGAGGTTCCAGGGCCTTGGGCAGCAGGCCGGAGACTTTCAAGGGGTCTCCTTCGGAAACATTTTTCGCGTCCTTCAAATCCTTCAAGTCTTTCTTTGGATTGCCTGGATAAAAGATGGGGTTTTCCCCACCGGGGCTCAATTCCAAGATGCTGTCGCTGGTGTTCAATACAGCGGCATCAAGGGTGTGCAGGCCCCAGGCCAGGGGATGACTAAGATCCACCTTCACCAGCAGCAGTGCACCAGGAATGGTCTCCTGCAGATCGCGCTGTTCGCGGCCGGACCAGGGTTGAATGAGATCCGCCGTATCCGGCTTTGGCGTTTCGCGTTTGGCATCTTTTTCTTTCAGGCGAGCTTCTTCGGCGTCTTTTGCAAGGAACTGGAATCCTGCGTCCGCAAGGCCCGTGCGACTGGCGTAAACAGCGCCGCCCTGCAGGCCCAGCAATACCCCTCCATCCATGGTCCAGGATTTGAGTTTGGAGGTTCCAGAGTCCCCCAGGACCCGCTGCCAGCCTTTGCCTGCGGAATTGTCATCAACCAAGATGATGTGGGTATAGCGATGGAGTTGAGCACTGCCCAGGCGTTCGGCACGCACTTGGGTGAAGGCGATGCCGGTCTCGCGAAGGGTGTGCATCACCGCCCCAAGGGCCGTTGGATCTACAGGGCGGTCCACCAGCACGGCCACTTTTGGAACCGACAACGCATAGACGCGATCCGAGCCAAGATCCGGTCCCGAATCTGAAAGAGCGGTGTCAGCCACGACCACAGGATGGCGGTTCCGGAGCGTGAGATCCCTGATCCGGGCGAACAATTTTGCGCCATCGTTCAGACGCAATGGAAACACTACGGCACCGGGCTCAAAGCGTTGATTTGCCATTCCGAAGGGTTCCGTGGCCACGGTTCCCCGAAAACCTTCATTCAGCAGGGCCGCCAAGGTACGTTCCCGGCCATCAAAACCCGCGGGCAGGATATAGGCGACGTGGGCCTCGGGAATGGCTGCAGCGGGGGAGTTGTCGAGTTCCGGAATCGGTTCAATACCCACTTTTGGCCGTGTTTTCGCGTGCCAGGTGGGCACATTGAAAGTTAGGGGAAGGCTCCATCCCGTGACGTCGTAACTGGGCTTGGAACCCATTTTGCCTTCCTTCTGCAACAAGGCCTCAGCCAGCGCGCCCAGCGGCTGATCCAGGGAAACCAGGTAACTCCCGGGTTTGATGGTGGTTGGCAGAATACCCGCGCCGATGGGATCTAGATTGGCGGTACCCAGTCCTTCAGTTGTGCGCTGAACCTCGATTCCGTTGCGACGCAGGAGGTCTACGAGGGCGCGTGAGCGGCCTGGATCAGGGCTCTCGGAGATGAAGAAGGCCCCGGCGCGGTCTCCAAGATTCACCCGTTCCCGATGAACTTTCTGAAAATCCATGAGCAACGCTTCGCGATTTTCAGAGGCGGTTTGCACAGTGGCCAAACTCGCGGTGAAGTGGCGCTGAACTCGCTTCTCCAGCGTAAGGATTTCGCCATCCCGACGACGATAAGCCAAGCCGACCTGGCCCGCCATTTCGAAGGTCATACCAACTGCACCATGAAGGCTGGGCCAACTATCGCCATAGCTGGGATAGAAAAGATCGAAGATGTCCTTGCTGAAAAAGGTGAACTCATGGGCGTCAAAGGCCCTGGCCACGCCCTTCCCAAAAGTTTGCTGCCAGTACCCCGAGAAGGCCGAGGGGATGGCGTCATGAACCGGCTGCATGGTGGGCGGGAAGTAGTAACTGCTTTCCGCGGACATTTCGTGATGGTCTGCCAGGACCTGGGGATTCCATTGCAGGAAGGCCGCCGCTTTTGCACGGCTCTCGCCTTGGGTCTGCCAAGCCCAGTCCCGGTTCAGATCAAAGAGACGATGGTTGAAACGCCCGCCAGGCCAGCGGCTGGTGTTCTGCGCATCCTGGGGATCCGACGGATTGATCCCTTGCAGGACTTCTGATACCGACTGGATGGCTCGTTCGCGCCCGTCTGGATTCTGGGTAAGGTCCAACAGCAGAACCACATGGTCAAGTTGCTTGAGGACATCCGCATCCAATGAGGCGGCAAAGTGATAGGCCACCGCTAGCGCTGCCTCGCTACCGCTGGGCTCAGCGCCGTGAATGCTGTAACCCAACCAGACGAAGGCAGGGTTGGAGTGGGCGATACTTTCGGCTTCATTACTCGTACATTTTCTGGGGTCTGCGAGTTTTGCGTTTTTGGCCTTTAACTGATCTAGATTTACGATATTGGCTGGACTGCTGATGATCAAGAAAGGCTGGGGACGGCCTTCTTCGGTGATGTTCAGGGTGAGGAGTCTCATGCGGTCTGGCACTGCGGCCGCCAGAGCGCTGGCATAGGCCACCAGATCTGCATGCTGGGTATAGGTCTTGCCTGCGCTGGGGACAGGGACTCCCGTTCGATAGCTTTTGGATGGAAACCACAAGGGTCGCGGCGTCTGGGCGGGCGTGGACACTTGCGCGGCCAAGGGCAGAGCAAGTAGAGCCATGAGAACAGAAAGTTCGATTGCCTTCATGAATGAATCCTTACAGCTCAAGGTAGGCAGGCCCCACATTGGTGATGGTTCCGGCGCCGAAGGTGATCAGCAGATCTCCTGGTTGGGTGAGATGCTTCAGGAATTTCGGCAGGTCTTCCACGTTGGAGACGTAGTGAACCTCCCGTTGCCCGTGAGCCCGTAATCCAGTGACAACGCTTTCTCCGGAAACACCTGGGATGGGAGCCTCGCTTGCGGCATAGATGTTGGTGATGACGACGACATCAGCTTCGAAAAAAGCGCGAGAGAATTCCTCGATCAGGGCGTTGGTCCGCGTGTAGCGATGAGGCTGAAATGCAGCAACGATGCGGCGTTCCGGGAACCCCTTCCGCGCAGCCTTCAAGGTGGCGGCGATCTCCGTGGGATGGTGGCCATAGTCATCCACGACCAATACGCCGTCTTTTTCTCCTTTCTTGGTGAAGCGCCGATCGGCCCCACTGAATGTCGCCAGGCTGGTTCGGATCTGGTGTGTGGTCACGCCCAATTCCAATGCCACGCCGATGGCCGCAAGCGCATTGAGCACCATGTGGTGGCCCGGAACGTGGATGGAAAAATCACCTAGGTTCTCGCCAAAGGCCGTCACGGAAAAAGTACTGGAGAATCCATCCTGGTGAATGTCCTGGCCTCTGATGTCCACCTGCGGATTGGTGCCGTAGGTTCTCACCTGGCGCTTTAGCAAAGGCCGTACCTGGGCCACATTCGGATCATCCATGCAGGCGAATACGGATCCATAGAATGGCACCTTATTGGCGAATTCCACAAAGGCCGTGCGAATTTCTTCAATGTCATTGTAATGGTCGAGGTGCTCACGATCTATGTTGGTGATGACGGCGAGCGTTGGATTCAGCATCAAAAAACTGCCATCGCTTTCATCTGCTTCCGCCACCAGGTAATCACCTTTCCCAAGTTTGGCGTTGGAACCAATGATTCCAAGTTTTCCGCCGATGACGATGGTGGGGTCAAGGCCCGCCTGGCTCAGGATCTGGGCGATCATGCAGGTGGTGGTGGTTTTCCCATGGGAACCACCCACGGCGATTCCCTGCTTCAACCTCATCAGTTCCGCGAGCATCTCTCCTCTGGGGATTACTGGAATCTTCGTGGCTTGGGCTGCCACGACCTCTGGGTTGTCACCGTGAACGGCGCTGGAAATTACCACAACCTGGGCACCTATGATGTGTTTTGCCTCATGTCCAAGATTTACTTCGATCCCAAGGGAACGAAGGCGCTCCGTGACCGCACTGTCTTTAAGGTCCGTTCCTGAGACGCGGAACCCCAGGTTTACCAAAACTTCAGCGATGCCTGACATGCCGATGCCGCCAATGCCCACGAAATGAATATGTTGAATGGTGCCAAACAAGTGGAGGATTCCTTTCATCAAAGGTCTGAGCAGGAGAACTTCTAGCATAGCCTTCGCCGAGGACCCACACTTACTTAGGAAGTGGCACGGCTTTGGATATAGCTTTCCCGAACCCCAACCAACTTCAGGAGGTGCCCATGAACGGACCCAGAATCGTAGCTTCCATCACTGCTGCTGGCTGCCTGGCAACTGGCCTTTTTAGTCAGGATCGCGGTAGACAGCAGGCCACCCCTGAACGGGAATCGTCCAATGATCGCCAGATGGCGCCTTCTGGCATGAGTGGCATGAGTTCGCCGGTTGATCGCGGATCTGATCAGCGCGGGAATGGTGGCGGATCTGACCAGCGCGGGAATAGTGGCGGCGGATCGGACCAACGGGGGAATAGCGGCGGATCGGATCAGCGTGGAGTTGGCAGCGGCCGCACGGTGGGGCTCTCAGGCCGATCTACTTCACCTGATCGTCAGACTTCGTCCACCACGCCAGGGATCCACGGCGTGTTGGCCAGTCATGTGAACACTCGGGTGCATGGACACGAGCAATACTGGCAACCCTGCCAATTCCTGCCCAATTCATTTTTCTGGAGCAATCGGGACATCATGGCCGAAATTCAGTTCATGTCTCGTCAAGGTTTCGTGGCTTGTACGCTGGTGGCCGATGATGCTTTGGAAGTCACTGACTATTCAGATTTTCCCCAAGGATGGAAGGGTTATGCCTTCGTGGTGCCAGCTAAAGGCACCTTGCATGTAAGCCTCAACCATGCGAATCGCGGTTGGTTCCGTTTGGTGATGATGGACAAGTGGGGCGATTTGCAGGCGGGCATGCTGCCGAACATGATCCCCACGGGCAATCCCGAAGTGACTTTCAAAAATCCCAAGGACGAAGCCCAGGCAGTTTATGTCGTGGCAGATGATCCGGGTTGGATGTCTTCCAAGGCCTATCCCTATCAGCTCACAGTTCAGCGCTCTTGGGAGCCTGGTTCCATAGATTTTAAAAACGTGAAAGTGGCCGTGGGTGTTTGGGGCAACCACCAGGACAATAGCGCCCAATTCCGACGCCCCACCTGGGTGGGTTTTGGCTCTTCCTCGCGAGGAATAGGTTGGTGGTAAGCCATTCCGGATGAATGAAAACGGCCTCGCATCGGGGCCGTTTTTTTATTTTGAGCTGAGTTATTTCCAGGGACAAGCATCCGTCACTTGCATTCTAAAGGTTCCAGGTTCCAGTGTGAATTCCGCGCGATCGCGGGCCTCGGCGGGCTCACCGTCGAGATGCCAGGGCAGGGGGCGATCCAACTGGAGGGTGGCTTTGAGAATGCGGCCCTCCTGGCGTAAATAGGTGCGGCCTCCCTCGCGGAAGAGCGAGGGCAGTTGTGTAAAAAGGTCCAGGTGACGCGGTTTAGCGAGGGTCGCCCACCGCAACATTCCATCGTTTGGATTCGCGTGGGGCGCGATCCAGAAACCCGAGCCGTACTGGGGAAGATTGGCGATGCACAAGCTCCAGGCTTGTTCTGGAAGCTTGGGTTCCGGTCCGTTCCAGGCCGCTCGCAACAGGCCATTCCTGGATAGGGGTTCGGTTTCTTCAGGCTGAAGTGCATCCCAGCGCAGGCTAAAAGGCTCGAAGTTCCGCCACGCTTTTAGGGAGCCTTGGGCGTAACTCAGGAAGCCTCGGGTGGTACCGTTGTGAAAATTGTGGGCGATGACGGCTTCGAAACCCGTGCCACAAAGATTGAGAAAGGGCTCGCCATCCAGCTTGGGCAAATCCATCCGCAACTCGCGGCCTTGGAGTAATCGCAGCAGAGCGCCGCTGGGTTCCAGCGGTGTGCGTAAGCCGCGCACCAGTCCGTTCCCACTGCCGCCGGGAATAGCCGCCAGAGGCACCGGGCAACCTGCTTTGTTGAGGGCGATTCCCGCGTGATGGATGGTGCCATCGCCACCCCACACGAACAGCGGTCCACCAGCGGCTTTGGCCTGCTCGATAGGGGGGGCGAAATCAAAAGGTGGCCCAAAGGCGATGGGCTCGATGCGCGCGCGATAATCAGCGGGGAGTCCAGCCAGCAGCTCATCTGGATCCTTTCGGGAAGTCCCCGCCAGAATGTTATACAGCAGCGGGTGCTTCATCTTGAAAGCCACCGTGGGGGCGCCACGAATTCAATCTCTTTGGCTGTGCCCGGATGGTTCAGTGCCAACTTCCAGGCGTGCAATTCCAATTCCGGCGCATTCTCGCCGCCATACAGCCGATCTCCCCTTACGGGCGCGCCAAGACTGGCGAGATGTACCCGGATCTGGTGGGTGCGCCCAGTGCGGGGCTCCGCAATGATCCAATTCCCGGCTGGAAGACCGGTGGTTTCTTCGGTGGTGGCGGGTCGAAAAATCGTGATGGCCTTTTTGGGTTCCATCAGATCGCCTTCAACACCGAAGCGTCCAGGCACGGCATTGCGCAGTCGTCCGATGGGGCGATCCACGGTGCAGGCTTCCAAGGGTTCGGACACCCGGGCAAGGTAGGTCTTACGCACGCCATGCTCAGTGAAGGCTTTGGTCAACTGTGCGTTGATGGAAGCGTCCTTCGAAAAAATGAGCAGGCCTGAAGTACCTTGATCCAGGCGATGGTGCAGAAATAATTTCAACTCTGGCCGTTGGGTTTTGATCAGTGCGAGCAGGTCGTGCCGGTCCGATGCCCACGTGCCCTGGGTCGGGATTCCCGTGGGCTTGTTCACCACCAACAACCACGGGTCTTCAAAGACCACCGGGATCTGCACCGTGGGCACTGCGGGGAGCTCCGCATCAAAGGCCACACGAATCTCGATTCCGGGCTGAATCATTTTTCCGGCCACACGCACCCGCTTATGGTCCACTTGCACGCCACCCAGTTTCAGGGCTTCCCGCGCCGCACGCCGCGAGATGCCCGTGCGCTTGGCCACGAGCTGATCCAGGCGCAGGCCCGAATCCTCAGGCGTACACGAAAAGGTCCATTTCTGAAGTGCCATGTGTTGAGCTTAGTTCCTCGACCTAAGATTTCGAAAGCCCAAGAGGAACCGGCAAGATTTGCGATAGATGGAAACCCGGAGTGGGTGTTCCCAATCAACACGCAACAAGCAACAAACGAAAATTGAAAGAAGTAGGCCCTTCCGGCGTAAACTCAACCGCGTGAGCGACTCAGCCTCAAGATTCCTCCTGCTGCGGCAAGTGGTCGGCCCTCAGGGAGCGTCTGCCGCACAAGCGATCGAACGGCTCGTGCGGGAAGGCGAGGATGCGAGCCTTTGCCGAGTGAACGCCTACGAGTTCGCCGCCCGCAACGGTCTCGACGAGGGTCAGGTGGTAGATGCCTTTGTTCAAGCCTCCCACCTTGGCCTCTTCGACCTCTCCTGGAACCTGCTCTGCCCCGGCTGCGGAGGCGTGCTGGAAGCTTCCGCAAGCCTTAAGTCAGTTGACAAGGCCACCTACTATTGTGCTCTGTGCGCGGGAGGCTATGAACCCACCCTGGATGAGATGGTGGAGGTCAGCTTCACCGTGGGCCCCGGCGTTCGACGCATCACCGCCCACGATCCGAACACCTTGCCCATGTGGGACTATTACCGCCAGGTTTTCTGGAGTTCGGGGGTCCGACTGCCTGAAGGCGATGCCATCAAAGAATTATTGGCCTCGGTGATCCTCGAAGCCGATGAGGTTCCACCCCGGGGGAAGTGCATCCTGAACGTGCAACTCCCAGCTCAATTTCTCATCGTTTTCGATCCGGTGACCCATTCGGCGATGTTTCTCGATGTGCAGGGCGAACCCATCCGCGAGCGGCAGGATCTGACGGTAGTGTTCAACGATTCCAGCGCTCCCACGGGCACGCTGCAATTGCGGCCTGGCCCCCTGCGGCTCACGCTGGAGAATCAGACGGATCATCGGGTGTTACCGGGCATTTTCATTGCTAACGATCAACTCCATGATCTGCTGGGCCACCGACGGCGCTTCCTGACCGCCAAGGATCTGCTCACCCGCCAGACCTTCAGGGACCTCTATCGGGCCGACACTCTGGACATCAACCAGCGCCTCAAGATCACGAGCCTCACGTTTCTGTTTACGGATCTGAAAGGGTCCACCGAGCTTTACGAGAGGGTGGGGGATTTGGTGGCTTACGACTTGGTGCGCGCCCATTTCCGGGTACTGAACGAGGTGGTGGCCTCGGAATCAGGATCAGTAGTGAAAACCATCGGGGATGCGGTGATGGCCACCTTTCCTACGCCGGAACGGGGCCTCCAGGCGGCGCTCCGCATGCGTGAGGCCATGAGCCTCCTTAATGAACCGGCGGATAGGGAGGATCTGCTGTTGAAGATTGGTCTGCACGAAGGACCCTGCCTGGCGGTGACACTCAATGAACGGCTGGACTACTTCGGCCAGACCGTCAACATCGCCGCCCGAGTGCAGGGGCTCGCCCAGTCCCATACCATTTTCACGACCGAGCCAGTGGTGTCCAACTCCAATGTGGCGCGGCTCATGGCCCAACGGGGCCTCCAAGCCAAGCCCCACCAAGCTTCCCTGCGCGGAATCAAGGAAGCGCTCACGGTCTACGAGATCCTCTGAAAACTTGAGTCTTCAATCCATTCCGCAAAGGATCGGACGGAAAGTGAAGACCACGAAGAAAGATGTTTTGCTTTTAAATTAATGTTGACCAAAAAAGTAGGCTTTGTATTCTAAGTCCTTCCCAAGGAGAAGCCCATGCCCCAGCGACCCAATCGTGTTGATCATATTTACGATCTGGTGGGTTGCACCCCCGTCGTGCGGCTAAACCGCGTCGTACCTAAAGGATCGGCTACGGTCTTCGTCAAGTTGGAGAGCGCCAACCCCGGCGGGAGTGTGAAGGATCGCATCGCGTTGAACATGATCCATGCCGCCGAAGCTAGTGGCGCGCTGAAGCCCGGCATGAAGATCCTGGAGGCCACCTCCGGCAATACAGGTATCGGCCTGGCCTTCATTGCAGCGGCCAAGGGTTACCCCATCCTGCTGGTGATGCCCGACACGATGACTTTGGAGCGCCGCGCGCTGGTAAAGGCCTACGGTGCGCAGATCGTGCTGACGCCCGGTTCTGGCGGTATGAAGGCGGCAGTGGAAAAGGCCGAAGAGATCGCAGCGGGAGATGCAGAATATTTCCTCGTGCGCCAATTCGACAATCCCGCTAATCCCGAGGTGCATCGCACGACCACGGCGCTCGAAATTCTCGAGCAGGTTCCGGAACTTGATGCCTTCGTGGCAGGCGTGGGTACCGGCGGCACTGTGACCGGCGTAGGCGAAGTACTCGCCCAGCGCAAGCCCGGAACCCTGGTGGTGGCCGTGGAGCCGGAGAGTTCGCCGCTCCTCACCAAGGGCACGCCGGGCCCCAACAAGATCCAGGGCATCGGACCCAATTTCGTTCCCAGCATCCTGAATCGCGCTGCCTTTCAGCGGGTGGAAGATGTGAGCTACGAAGATGCAGTGGCCATGGCGCGCAGGCTCACCCGTGAAGAGGCCTTGTTTTCGGGCATCTCCACCGGCGCCATCGTCCACGCGGCGCTGAAGATCGCTGCAGAACTTGGGGAAGGGAAGACCGTTGTCGCGGTGCTTTGCGATACAGGTGAACGCTACCTCAGTCATCCGTTGTATGCAGAGATTGATGGGCCAGTGGGAGGGAACTGACGAGGTGATGGGTCCAGCAGGGTTTGATGTGTACTTGAAGCAACCTGGGTCCTGGCCGCAGAAACCTGCCAGGTTTGCTTCAAGCACAATCAGTTACTGCACCTTCCCGGTTCTCCTGGCCCCTAAAAACCGCCGTTCAGTTCGGGGGGATTTTTTTTCAGTCACGGATTACGCAGCACCGTAGCCATTTTCCCATACCGCTCTAGCAGTGAAGTCTCGAAGTCAAATGCCTGATTTTCCAATTCTTGAAAATCCGTAATCAAGATTATTTGTGATTCGGCAACCGTCTGGCCAGTTCAATCCCGGCGGTACAAAAAAGTCTAGAAAGGCGGCGCTCAGCGCGCTGCCTTTTGCAATTCGTCGAACCTGGAAGTGAGCTCCGTGAGCCGCTGCTGGGCTTGACTTTCCGCCGCGATGGCCGGTTCAGTTGGCTTGGCATCGGCGCTTTGAAAAATCTCCAGCAGGTGGGCCATGTCGTCATGCAGATTCGTGAAGTCTGCCTCCAGTGCCTTGAAGGTCGGCTCGGTGGATTTCAGGGCCTTCAGGGCTTCGATGGCGTGGTAGGTGCGGGCCATGCCGTCCATGCAAGCAAGGGAGAGCTCGAATTGCTGCTGCAGCTCCGGCAGCGGTGTTTTCACGCGCGGATCCAGGCGCACCAGGAACGGTTTGGACGAGATTTCCTGGCCATTGACCAGGAGCCTGGCTGTGTAAGTTCCCGGCAAGACCCAGGCACCGCGAGGCTCTTCCCAGGTATCGCGAATGACTGCAGAGATCGGGTAGTCATGCTCCAGTGCGGGCGGGGCCGGGAGATGAAGGTCCCAGACGAATCTATGCCCCCCGGCCTTTGTGGAGATTTTTTGGGCTGGGCGAATCCAGTAGGCGGGCTTGTTCAATTCATGCGCATTGACGGGGGCAGGTGCGCCGGAGCTTGAGAAGGCGAGTGTTCTGGACGCTCCGAGATCCACAACGATCTTCACTTCCCCCAAGCTGTCCTCCCTAAGCCAATAGTCAATCACAGCACCATCTGGCGGGTTCTGTCCCACGGGTTCCTCAGGCGGAAGCGGCGTGTCGGTATTCATGTTCCAACGCATACGGGTAGCCACTTGCGGCTTGAAAAGAAAGGCAGGAGCCTTCGTCACCTCGGGAGTGAATTGCCTCAACGGCGTGATGTCATCGAGGATCCAGAACGAGCGGCCATGGGTGCCGACAACAATGTCATCCCCATGGATGACAAGATCACGGATGGAGGTGGCGGGCATGTTCTGGCGCAAGCTCTGCCAGTGGTCACCCTCATCGAAGCTCACGAACACCGCTTGCTCGGTGCCCGCGAAGAGCAGGCCCTGGCGCTCAGGATCTTCGCGCACGGTGTTTACGGTGGCTCCATCCGGCAGCCCTTCGGTGATGTGCTGCCAGGTCTTGCCACCATCCCGGGTGCGGTAGATATGCGGCCGCAGATCATCCAGGCGCAGGGTGTTGACCGCGGCATAGCAGGTCTGTTCATTGAAATGCGATCCTTCCAGCTGCGCGATTTTACTCCACGGCGCGAGGCCCTCGGGAGTCACGTTCCGCCAAGATTTTCCGCCATCGAACGTGGTGTGGATCAGGCCATCGTCCGTCCCCGCCCACAGATGATTGAGGTCCTTGAACGATGGCGCCAAGGCGTAAATAACACCGCGGCGCTGGATTTTTGCAGCTTCGGTATTTGCGTAGATGCCAACATTTGTTGGGGTGGGCAGGTCAATACGGGAGAGGTCAGGGCTGATGGTTTCCCAGTTCTTCCCACCATTGGTGGTCTTGAACAGGACGTTTCCGGCCATGTAGAGGACGTGTGGATCTACTGGTGAGAATAGGATCGGCGTAGTGCGAAGAAAGCGGGATTTCAGCCGCAGGGGGTCCGGCGAAACATCCTGGGTCTGGCCGGTCCTGAAATCGAAGCGAGTGGCGCGACCGGCTCCCACGCCGTAGATGAGGTCGGCATTCAACGGGTCCGGCGCCACGTAACCGTACTCCTCCACGCCCACGGGCAGCCAGTCCCGGAACGAAATCGCACCGTGGTCAGAGCGGCTCTTGATGCCTACGGAACCGCTTTCCTGCTGGCCTCCATAGACCCAATAGGGAAACCGGTTGTCGGTGATCACGTGGTAGAACTGCGCCGTGGGCTGGTTGTACCAGCTGCTCCAGGTCTCGCCGCCATTCACGGTGAGCGTTGCTCCCTGATCCACCCCCAGCAAGATGATTTTTGGATTCTCAGGATTGATCCAGATGCTGTGGTAGTCATCGCCGCCGGGGGCGCCCTTGATGGCGGTCCACGACTTGGCGCCATCCAGGGAGCGATAAAAACTAGTGTTGACGGCATACACCAGATCGCGGTTCCTGGGGTCCACCTGGATCTCGGCGAAATCATCACCGCGGCCATGGACGCGAGGCTCCTGGTTCACCAACTCCCAGGATTCACCAGCATCTTCGGAGCGGTAGGTTCCCGCGCCTTCCTTCGCTTCCACTTGGGCATACATCCGTTTGGGGTCGCTCGGTGCAATGGCGAATCCGATGCGGCTGAGCCCCTTCGCAAACGTAGGTAGCCCTCTGGTCAGCGGATGCCAGGTGGTGCCTCCGTCAAGGGATTTGTATAACCCGCTGTGAGGACCGTTGAAGGCGCCGTTTTCCCATGGGGCCTGTCGGGCGGCCCATAGATCCGCAACGATGATTTGTGGATTCCTGGGGTCGAATGCCAGGGTGGTCGCACCGGTATTTTCGTCCTTGTAGAGCACTTTTTCAAAGGTCTTGCCGCCATCCAGCGAACGGAAAACTCCTCGTTCAACATTGGGCCCATAGGGATGGCCGAGCACCGCAACGAACAGACGTTCAGGATTATTTGGGTCGACGATGATGCCGCCGATCTGTTGGCCATCGCGCAGACCCAGATGGTTCCAGGTCTTGCCGCCATCGGTGGATTTGTAGATGCCGTTGCCGGTGCTGAGATCAGGCCGCTGCAAGCCTTCGCCGCTCCCCACGTAAATGATGTCGGGGTTGGAGGGAGCCACCGCCAGGGCGCCAATGGAACCCGTCGGTTGGTCATCGAAGATCGGGTTCCAGGTGTGGCCGAAGTCCGTGCTCTTCCACACGCCGCCGTTATTGGGCGCCATGAAGAACACGTTGGGCTGTCTGGGCACACCGGAAATGGCTACGGTCCGCCCGCCGCGGAAGGGTCCGATGCAACGCCATTTCAGCCCCGCCACCAGGCCTGGGTCGTAGGTTTGGGCTGGAGCCTGGCATGCAGCAACGGAAAGGACCGCACAGAGGAGGGCAGGAATGAGGCGTGACTTGGACATTTGGAGTTCCCCGTTGGAAGGTGGATCCGGTGGATGGCCTAGACTGGAGAGATGGGTGAAGACTTAGTCCGCAATCGCAAAGCATTTCATGACTACCACATTGAGGATACGTGGGAAGCGGGCATCGCTTTGTTGGGAACCGAAGTGAAGGCTCTACGAGGAGGCCACGGCCAGTTGCAAGATGCCTATGTGGATGCCCAGGACGGTGAACTGTGGCTCAAGCAAGCAAACATCTCTCCCTACAAATTTGGCACTGACTCCAACCACGACCCCCTGCGTCCGCGCAAGCTCCTGTTGAACCGGGTGGAGATCGAAAAGATCCTTTCCCGCTCTATTCGCAAGGGCTTTACGATCATCCCCCTGGCCATTTACCTGAACGAAAAAAGCATCATCAAAGTGAAGATCGCCTTGGCCAGTGGCAAAACCCAAGGCGACAAGCGCGAAGCCCTGAAAGAGCGCGAAAGCAAGCGCGAAATGGATCGCGTGCGCAAGGGCGACCGGGAGTGAACCTCGACTTAGCCAGCCTCAAGCGGCGGTTTGGCTGCGGCATGGGCCGCGTCGAGTCTGTTTATAGGCTTTGGAAACATCCGATTCACGCGGTACAATCAACGGTTTACGCGATCGGAAGCCCTCATGCTCGACCACATCCTCAAAAAGATCATCGGCTCGAAGAATGACCGCGAGCTCAAGCGCCTGTGGGCCAGGGTCCAGGAAATCAATGTCCTGGAGCCGGGGATCAAAGCGCTTTCCGACAGCGAGCTGAAAGCCAAGACCCCGTATCTCAAGGAGAAACTGGCGGCCGGTGCCACGGTGGAAGACATTCTGCCTGAAGCTTTTGCCGTTTGCCGAGAGGCCTCGAAGCGCGTGTTGAAGATGCGGCACTTCGATGTGCAGCTCATCGGCGGCATGGTGCTCCACGAAGGCAAGGTGGCGGAGATGCGCACCGGTGAAGGCAAGACGCTCACCGCGACGCTCTCGCTCTATCTCAATGCCTTGACGGGAAAAGGTGCCCACCTGGTGACGGTGAACGACTACCTCGCCCGCCGAGACGCGGAATGGATGGGCCGCCTGTACACCTGGCTGGGCTTGACCGTGGGCGTCATCCAGCACGGACTGACGGACGACCAGCGTCGCGAAGCCTATGGCTCGGATATCACCTACGCCACCAACAACGAATTGGGCTTTGACTACCTGCGCGACAACATGAAATGGGACCTCGCCGACTTCACCCAGCGCGGTTTCCCGTACGCCATCGTGGACGAAGTCGACTCCATCCTGATTGATGAAGCCCGAACGCCCCTCATCATCGCTGGCTCCAGCGAAGAGGACACTTCCAAGTATTTCGTGATTGATGCACTGGTTCCGAAACTCGAAAAAGATGTTGATTTCAAGGTGGATGAAAAGGATCGCCAGGTGACACTCACGGATGATGGCATTCGCCACGCCGAAGCGTTGTTGGGCGTGCCGAATCTCTACGATCCAAGTGCCATCGAAACCCTGCACGGCCTCAGCCAGGCCTTGTTGGCGCACAACCTGTACAAGCTGGACGTGGATTACATGGTGCGGCCCAAGGAGGACGGCAAAGGCCTTGAAGTGGTCATCGTGGATGAATTCACCGGTCGCATGATGCCCGGTCGCCGCTGGTCCAACGGCCTGCACCAGGCCATCGAAGCCAAGGAAGGCGTTGAGGTCAATGCCGAGAACCAGACCTTCGCCACCGTCACCTTCCAGAATTTCTTCCGCATGTACAAAAAGCTTGCGGGCATGACCGGCACCGCCGAAACCGAGGCCGCGGAACTGCATCAGACCTACAAGCTCGAAGTGGTGGTGGTGCCCACCAATCAACCCATGATCCGATCTGACTACCAGGATGTGATCTACGCTTCCGCCAAAGGCAAGGCCGCGGCCATCGTCGAAGAGATCAAGCGGCTCAACACCATCGGCCAGCCCATGCTGGTGGGCACCGCCAGCATAGAAAGCAGCGAAGCCGTGAGCGAATTGCTGAAGACCGCGAAGCTTCGCCATGTGGTGCTGAATGCCAAACACCACGAAAAGGAAGCCGAGATCATTGCCCAGGCCGGCCGTAAAGGTTCGGTCACCATCGCCACCAACATGGCGGGCCGTGGTACCGATATTTTGCTGGGTGGAAACCCCGAAGGCCTGGCCAAACTCGAGGCCAAGAAACGCAACATCGAATTCTATGACCTGGATGGCAAGGAGACGCCTGAATTCACCGCCCTGGTGGAAGAGATGGCCATCCAAACCGAAGCTGAGAAACAGGAGGTCATCTCCCTGGGTGGCCTGCACATTCTGGGCACTGAACGTCACGAAAGCCGCCGAATTGACAACCAGCTGCGAGGCCGCGCGGGACGCCAGGGTGATCCGGGCTCCAGCCGCTTTTTCCTGTCGCTGGAAGATGACCTGATGCGTATTTTCGGTGGCGAAAAAATGAAGAGCCTCATGGCGACCCTGGGCGCCAGTGATGATGAACCCATCGAGGCGGGCATGGTTAGCCGGGCCATCGAAAAGAGTCAGAAACGAGTGGAGATGCAGAACTTCGAGATCCGCAAGCATCTGCTTGAATACGACGATGTGATGAACAAGCAGAGGATCTTCTTCTATGGGCTTCGCACTGAAATCCTGAAAGGCAATACCAAGGAATACATGCTGCGCATTTCTGCCGAAATCGCCGAAGGTCTTTGCAATGACTACCTGCAGGACAAGGGTGAACGGGATACGGATGCCTTCAAGGAACGGGTTGAGCAGCTCTTCATGTTGAACAGTCCGGAAATTGAAGCGATTTCGCAGCTGCCCATGGCGCAGGCCATAGAAGACCTGGCTGCACTGGTTCAGAAGGTCTACCTGGACAAGGATGATCGGCTGGGTGGCGAAGGCATGCGCTCTTACGAACGCTGGTCCATCCTGCAGATCATTGACTCAGCCTGGAAGCGCCACCTGCTGGTCATGGATCACTTGAAGGAGGCCATCAGCTTCCGTGGCTACGCTCAACGCGATCCCCTGGTGGAGTACAAGAAAGAAAGCTACGAGTACTTTGAGCAGATGCGCTTTGGTTACGAAGATGAAATCGTCTCCTATTTATTCCGGGTGGAGCCGCAGCCATCCTTCGTGCCTGATGATGATTTCTTCCGTGAACCGGAAGTGATCGAAATGGGCCCTGACGAGACGGGTACCTTGGTGACCACATCCAATAACCAGAATGGCGAAGGCGTTCAGCGCGTCATGCGTTTCAACGTTGGCGGCATTGACGAAGAATGAAGCCCATATTACCTGAACGCCAGCTGCAGCCATCCAAGCGCCTGCTGTTGGGCGTTGCCATCTTCGCGGCGTTGAGCACTGGCTTGCTGTGGCCTGCGGCGCACCGCTGGGCTATGTTGATCTGGATCCTGTGGATACCGGTCTTTGCCTTCGCTTTGCGGTACGTGACGGGTTCATGGCTCCGCATCAGCGCCGAACGCGGTCTCAGTTATTGCTTGAAGACGCCCCTTGGTACGCGCCTGGGCTCCATCGAATTGGATTCCTCCACCATCGCCGAGTTGCGCCTGGAATCCAGCGTCGGATCCCGCCTCATGGGTCTTTGGAGCTTAAAAATCATCAGTCGCGACGGCACCCTCCATCCACCTTTCCATTTTTTCACAGGGATGGATCGAACCGCGGAAGAGCTGCATAGGTACTTGCAACAGGGCTGAGGTAGTGAACGGGTCCTGAGCCCTGAGGCAATCACGCGGCGGCCTTCGGCGCATTTATAGTGGCGCGGCCTCCGATTGCAACCTCAGCGAAGGCCAGGACCCAGGGCTTCAACCCATACCTACGCCTTCCCACTTGCGTTAGCCTGGATCCATGGAACTCCTCATCGTCACAGGTCTTTCCGGTGCTGGACGCAAGGCCGTATTGAGCGCTCTGGAAGACGCCGGGTGCACCGCCCTGGACAATGTTCCGGCCTCACTCATTGAACAACTGCTCGATATCGAAGCGAAGGTGAATCCAGACCTGGGGCGGCTGGTGGTGGGAATGGACCGGCGCCATCCGGATTTCCCCAAAGAGGCAGGCGAGCTGATCGAACGGCTTCGCGGCCGCGGTGTCCCGTTGCAGATCCTGTTCCTGGAAGCCTCCGATGATGTGCTGCTACAGCGGTTTTCCGAAACGCGACGGCCTCATCCCATGGCTGGGAATGGCAGCGTGGCCGAAGGCATCGCCCGAGAGCGCACCTTGCTGGAGCTCGTGCGGGAGCAGGCTACGCTGATCCTGGACACCAGTGGGCTAACGCTCAGCCAACTGCGGAACCGCATCAAGGAATTGCTGCCCGATCTCCCGGATCAACCCATGGTGCTGCGGTTCATCAGCTTCGGGTACAAGCACGGCCTTCCTTTGGAAGCGGACGTCGTGCTAGACGCCCGCTTTCTGCCCAATCCCTATTACTTGCCAGATCTGCGGCCGCTCACCGGTCGCGATGGGCCGGTTCGAGAGTACCTGCTGAAAAGCGATGCCTTCATTGGTTTCCTGGCTCGTACTGAGCAGTGGATCCGCTGGTGCTGGCCCCAGGTACAGGCTGAGGGACGCGCTTATTTCAACGTCGCCATCGGCTGTACCGGTGGCCAACATCGCAGCGTGGCACTGGTGGAAATGTTGGCGGAGCGGTTGGAGGACCTGACACCAAGCCTGAAGGTGCAGCACCGGGAGTTGGGCTCTCGTGATTCAAAATCAACTGCAGGGAAATAGCACCAGTTTTAGGTCACAGATTCATTGATACGAATTCCGCGCTTGGCTAGTTCCGCTAGCACAAAGTCTTTGGCACCCGGTTGGCGGCCCACAAACTCTGGCGGGGAAATGCCCTTGTGCGTATAGCTGCCGGAAGCCACCAGCCGCGCCACCGCAGTGCAGGTGAAGCCCGTGGTGCGGGCCATGGAACTGAAGCCCGTGGCGGGGTCGTAGCGGTCCAACATGTCGAAGGTGTGGATGGCCTTACGGCCATCTTTCTCGCCCTCCACAATGACCCGCAGGATGGTGAAATCCTCATCGCCTTCTTTCATTTGCCACATGGGGAAGAGCAGCTTGGTCGTGAGGTCCAGGGGGGCCACCATCACACCGCCCACAGCAACGGGTTCTTTGCTGAAGAAGCCCACTTCACGCAACATCCGCATCTTCTCGATGTGGCCTGGGTAGCGCAGGGTTTTCTCGATCTTGAAAGGAGCGTCAATGGTGTGCAACAGCGTCCGCAGGCCATCGGTGTTGAAAGCCTCCAGGGTTCCGAGGCCTGGGAATTCAATGAGCTCTGGTTCGGAGAGGGCTGGCATCACGACTTCTTTCCCGTGAGCCACGTAGCGCGAAGGTCGAGTGTATTCCTCAATGACGTCAATGGGCGAGAAGCCTGCCTGGTATTCAAAGGGCCAGCTGCGCACCACCGGAAGCCCGCCCACCAGCGTTACAAAGCGGTCCACACGGTCCAACTGGGTAGCCATGTGGCCCAGCAGGATATTGCCGCAACCTGGCGCCACGCCGCAGTCCATTACAGCCACGCAGCCTTTTTCTTTTGCCAGATCGTCAAGCCCGAAGGGATCCTCGGGAAAGAAGCTGATGTCCACGATGTCTTTGCCCGCCTGCAACACAGCCTTCACGGTCTCGAAACCCATGAAACCTGGCACCGCTCCCACTACGAGATCTGCGCCGTCCACGGCAGCGGCGACACCCGCGGGATTGGACAGATCCGCCTTACGGGTACCCAGTCCCTGAAGCCGCCCCAGCGCTGTTTCTGAGACGTCTGCCACGGTGACCTTGAATTCGCCGTCTTTAGCGAGATCCCGCGCCATGGTTGCGCCCACGCGGCCCGCGCCGAGGACGATGATGTGTTGAGTGGTCATGGGGACACCTGGGAAGTAGAGAGTTGAGCGTTGAAAAAATTAAGCATTTTACCTACGTCACTTTGCCGATGGTTGCACCTTAACTCGGAGTGCGGGCTCCTGCGCGCTTCGCTCCCGGACACGGCAACCTTTGTCCTGCCCGATATTACGGGGTAGTCAGGTGGCCGTTTGCGAATCAATTCAATTGACGCCTCGATAGAAAGTAGATCGGTATGCCTGACGCCACAATTACCAGTCCAGGCCACGTGAACGCGGGTTTGTAGATCAGCAGTGCGAGCATGATGGCCACCGCGCCCACCAGATAGAGTGCGGGCAGCAGGGGATACGCAAAGACCTTCACGGGGCGTTGGAGGCCGGGCTCACGGATGCGGAGGATAATGACACCCAGCACGGTTAGCACATAGAAAAGCAGGGCTGCGAATATCACATAATCGAGCAATTGACCATAGGTTCCTGAGAGCGTCAGCAGGCTCGCCCACACCGCCTGGATAGCTAGGCTGAATGCTGGGACACCACTCTTGTTCAGTGTTCCCGCTTTCTTGAGAAAGACCCCATCCACGGCCATGGTGTGGTAGACTCGCGCGCCGCTAAGCACCAGGCCGTTGGTGCAGCCGAACATGGACCAAAGAATTGCACCGGCCATGATGCCTTCACCTGCGGGTCCCAATATCGCTTTCAGTGCAGCGCTGCCCACGCGGTCGTTGGGTGCCATGGCAATGCCTTGGGGGCCGAGCACCTTGAGATAGATCACGTTGGCCAGGATGTAGAGGCCGCAGACCAGGGATGTTCCCACCAGCAGCGAGACTGGAATGGCGCGCTTGGGCTCCTTTACTTCACCGGCGATGAAGGTGATGGAATTCCACGCATCGGCGCTGAACAATGAGCCCGTTTGCACTACCAGCAGGGCGATGAGAAAGGGCAGGGCGGTGGCTCCGCTCTCGAGCGGGACTGGTGCCGAACTCGCGGCCAGGGCGGGCTTCATCACCAGGCCCAAGATGATCAGAGCCGCCAGGCTGCCGATCTTGGCGACCGTGAAAAGATTCTGGATGCGCGCGCCCAATTTCACACCATAGGCATTGACGAAGCTCAGCAACAAAATGATGATGATGCCCGAGAGCCGGGCGCTGGTGAGACCCACGTTATAGGGGCCGACCACAATGGTTTCGGTGACTTTCCAAGGCCCAGCCGCCAGATGGGGACCGATCCAGACAGTGTCGGTGACGAATGGCAGAAAGGTGCCCAGGTATTTGCCGAAGCCCACCGCCACGGCGGCGATGGTGCCGCACTCGATGACCGCGAAAAAGGTCCAGCCATACAGAAAACCTGTCATGGGTCCGTAGATTTCCCGCAGGTAAGTGTATTGGCCACCAGCTTCTGGGAACATGCCCGCCAGCTCGCCGTAACTAAGGGCGCCGAAGACCGTCAACACTCCCGTGAGCACCCAGGCCCAGATCAGGAAGGAACCCGTTCCGCCGGTGCGGATCATATCTCCAGCGACGATGAAAACGCCGCTGCCGATCATCGAACCTGCGACCAGCATGATGGCGTCAAATAGGCCGATGGTACGGCGGAAGCCGGATGGAACAGACATGGGTACCCCGGATCAGGTGGTGAGGTCGTAAGGTGATGAGGAATGAGTCATGAAGCTAGCATCTAGATTACAGGTGACGGGCTTCCAGTTCAGCTGTTTCGCCACTGCAATGGACAATCAAGAAGGCCGGACGAGGTGAGCACCAGCTTCGGGCCACCACTGCTACCGCTGGCTTAGCCAGCACCGCAACGACTGGCGACTCAGGCCCGCCAGCCTCTTTTGGCCAGGTTGATGCTGCGTGAGTACACTCGAATCAGCCTTAAGGGGGAAGCCGACCCTTCAAAGGAATTTTCAACCTTGTTGCACTCACCGTCCCCTTCCCCTCTTTCTCGCCGTTTCGCGGTGATGGGGTTTGCCATCATTACCATGGCATTGCTGGTCGGGGGCCTGGGGTTCTACCGGAAAAAAGCTAAAGGGATAATCCAGCAACAGCACCAGATCATCGCCGCCATTGGAACCCTCAAGTCAGGGCAGATCCAAAATTGGCGCCAGGAACGCCAAGCAGATGTCCAACTGGCGGTACGCGGCCCTTTGCTAAGACAAAGGACGGGTGAATTCCTGCACAATCCCAGCTCCCCCAAACTGCGAGCTGATCTGCTTGAGCGGGTTCAAATCAACACGATATCGTCTATGTACGAATCGGCCTTGCTGCTCGCCCTGGATGGACAGGTTCTACTGAATACGGAAAGCCGCTCCGGACTTGAGGATCCAGCCACCCAGCGTGCAGTCAAAGAGGCTAAGGCCAGCCAGAAAGCGGTGTTCTCCGATTTTTTCAGGCATGCGGATGGCATTATGCATATTGATGTCGCTGCCGCTGTTCGGGACGCCGGGGGCCAACCGCTTGCCGTCCTCGTTTTGCGCAGCAACGCGGACGCCTTTCTGTTTCCGCTGATCCAGACCTGGCCCCTTCCCAATTACAGCGCCGAGACGGTGCTTGTACTCCGGTCGGGTAACGAGGCCACCGTTCCTCACAAACTCCGCTTTGAGGCCGAATCAGCCCCGCGCTGGCACCAACCTTTGACCCGCACAACCTTTCCTGCAGTGGCGGCAGTTCTGGGCAGGTGGGGTCTGTTTGAAGGCATTGACTACCGGGGTAAGCAAGTGTTGGCAGACTCGCGTCCAGTCCCCGGATCACCTTGGTTCATCGAAAACAAAATAGATAAGGATGAGGCCTTGGCCCAGCTGCATTTGGACGCTATTTTCATTGGGCTCATCACGGGGGCATCCATCCTGTTGGTAGGAGCCCTGATCGCCTACTACTACCGGCACCGGCAGGCTCAGAATTTGAGAGCTCTTTATGAAACCGAGCAATTGGAACTCGCGGCCGAGAAGGCACTGCAGGAAAAGAACATCGAACTGGGGGTGGCGAAAAAAGCGAGCCTCGCCAAATCGGAATTCCTTTCCGCCATGAGCCATGAACTCCGCACCCCCCTCATCGGTATAACGGGCATGCTGGAAGTGCTCGCACAAAGTAACCTCGACATGGATCAGCGCCAATCTGTGGACATCATCCACGAATCCTCCGAAAGCCTGCTGCGGATCATCGGTGACATTCTCGATTTCTCAAAAATCGAAGCGAATAAGCTGGAGCTGGTGCCCCAAACATTCTCGGCGCAAGCTCTGCTGGAATCCGTAACGCAAACATTCAGATCCGCCATTTCCGCCAAGGGTTTGAAACTCGATGTTGACGTGGACCCCAGAGTCGCCCCGGCCCATGTGGCCGATGTCTTGCGCCTTCGGCAGATCCTGAATAATTTTATGAGCAACGCGGTGAAGTTCACCGACCAAGGTTCCATCAGCCTGCGGCTTCGTTTTGTGGACTCAAGCGCAGGCAGTGAGTCGTTAGTCTTTGAAGTGCAGGACACCGGCATTGGCGTGGCGCCTGAAAATCAGGTAAGGCTCTTCGAACCCTTCACTCAAGCTGAAGCCAACACCACCCGGCGTTTTGGAGGCACAGGGTTGGGCCTGACCATTTCCCGGCGGCTGGCGGAGTTGATGGGCGGAAGCCTGGAAATACAAAGCAACATGGGGCAAGGCACCACCATCAAGCTGGCGGTCAAACTGCCTGTGGGGGATGCACCGGATATCGAGAAGCCTAGCGCGCGAGAGGCCTTCAGTGTGATGCCCATGCGGCCAACACCCAGCGTTGAAGTGGCGATGCAGGAACGTAGCCTGATCCTTTTGGCCGAGGATCATCCTACCAATTGCACGGTGCTCACCCAGCAGATCAATCGAGCGGGCTACGCGCTGGAAATAGCAGAGGATGGACAGGAGGCTTTCGAGAAATGGCAAAGCGGTCGCTATTCGCTGCTCCTTACGGATCTGCACATGCCACGCATGGACGGCTACCAGTTGACCCAGGCCGTGCGGGATTGGGAGCGGGCCCACGCATTCCCCAGAACGCCCATCCTGGCGCTCACGGCAAATGCCTTAAGCGGCGAATCGGAACGCTGCCTGCAGCTCGGCATGGATGACTTCCTGATCAAGCCAGTGACCATCCCTTTGCTGGCATCCAAGCTGCGCCAATGGATGCCCCATTTGAAGACTAAGGCTCCCGAATCGTTTGCAAACCCTGCAACGCCTTCGCCCATTGCCGATGTAGGCGCACCCAGCCTTGATTTTAAAACACTGCTGGACTTATGCGGAGGCAACGCCATGGCGGCGCAGGAGATCGTGGATGATTTCATTGCGAGCACAAATGCCGATCTATTGGTGATGCAGGACTGTCTACAGCAAAAAGATATGCCTTGTATCGTGCGGCAAAGCCACCGAATCAAGGGTTCCGCTGCCATGGTCGGCGCCCGTGAGCTGGCCGATCGAACCAAAAAACTGGAAGCCTATGCGAAGACAGAAACCGCCGAATGGGAACCGATACAGGAACAGATGGCCGGCATTCAGGAAGCTCTGCAGACCCTAGGGGCCGTTAGGTCGATAGCGTCACCGGATGAGAATTGACGTCCGATCTGGGGGTGGTCAGGTGACCGGTTGATTGGGGTTGGGCCTCTTATAAGAGCGCCAAAAATAAACTGGTACACCCAGCAATACGAGCACCAGCCCCGGCCACGTGAACGCGGGTTTGTAGCGCAGCAGGAAGACCAGGATGCTGCCCGCGCCCAGGATGTAGATGAGTGGCACCACAGGGTAGCCCCAGGTCTTGTAGGGCCTCTCGAGATCTGGCTTTTTTACTCGCATCACCATCAGGCCCGTGATGACCGCCACGAGGAAAAGCAGTGACGCGAACGTGCTGTAATCCACCAATTGCTCGAAGCTTCCTGTAAGCGTCAGGATGCAGGCCCAAATCGCCTGCAACCATAGCGACCAGGCGGGAACACCGTGGCGGTTAAGGCTCCCGGCGCCTTTGGCGAAAAGCCCATCTTCGCCCATGGCTTGGTAGACGCGGGCCGTGGTAAAGGAAGCTCCGTTCACGTACCCGAACATGGAAATCATGATGGCACCGGCCATGAGCGAGCCCCCCACGGGTCCAAATATCGCTCCCATGGCCGCTGCACCCACGCGGTCCTCAGTGGCGGTGGCAATACCTGTGGGACCGAGTTGGCGCAAGTACGCAAGGTTCGCCAGCAGGTAAAGCCCAATGACGATGGCTGGCCCAGCCAGCAGAGCGAGTGGCAAGGTGCGCTTTGGGTTTTTGATCTCAGACCCGACATTGCCGATGTAATGCCAGCCATCGCAGGAGAAAAAACTCCCCACCTGCGCCACCACCAAAGCTGCGAGCAGTGTAATGGGGGCAAGGCTCAGCGGCGCCACATAAGGACCCCCCACCGGCAGGATTTTCGGCGTCATGGTCAGGCCGAACAGGATGAGTGCGGCCATGGCGCCCAGCTTCGCGACGGTAAAAAGGTTTTGCGTCCATGCGCCGAGCCTCACGCCATAGGTGTTCACCAAGGTGATCACGAGAATGACCGCGATTCCCACGGCTCGCGCAGAAGTGAGACCAAACGCGTAAGGTCCCATTGCAATATCCCGGGTGACCTGCCATGCGGGAAGGTTCCACGGCCCCAAGAGCCAGTGGGAGTCGCTTACGGCAGGGAAAAATGTTCCCATGTAGCGACCACTGCCCACGGCTACGGCCGCAATGGAACCGCATTCGATCACCAGGAAGCAGGACCATCCGTAGAGGAATCCAGCCATGGGACCATAGCTTTCTTTCAGGTAGACATACATGCCACCGGCTTTCGGCATCATGCCGGTCAGTTCACCAAAACTGAGCGTCGCGCAAAGGGTCAGCACGCCGGTGATGCACCAGGTGAGCAACAGCCATTGGCTTGAGTGAACTTGCCGCACGATGTCGGCGCTGACGATGAAGATGCCGCTGCCGATCATGGAGCCGGCGATGATCATCGTGGCGGAGAAGAAGCCGATATCGCGGCGATAGCCGGAAGCACCTGGCATGGAATCCTCTGGACTGTGTTTCAAGCATGCTCTCATCCAAGCTGTTGAACATTGGAACATCGCCGCCAAGCGGCTAGAATCGCCTGTAAATTTCAATGGGAGTCGCCATGCGGCTAAATTACACATTGTCGTTTGCCTTGATGGGCATCTTGCTGCTTGCCCACCTCGGCTGCATGCCAGTCGAGTCGCAGAACGCCATCACCGGCAAGCGGCAGTTCGTGTCCCTTACCCCGGAGGAGGAAGTGAAACTGGGGCTGCAAGCCATGCCTGATATGGTCAAACAGGGCGGCGGGCTCGATCCGGATCAACGGCTGCAGGCCTTGGTGAAGGCGGTGGGGACCAGAGTGGTGGACAACAGCGCTGCGAAAATGAGCGGTTATCCTTTCGAGTTCCGCCTGCTGGCGGACAAGAAGGTGGCCAATGCGTTCGCGCTTCCCGGCGGCCAGGTCTGCAGTACCCGCGCCTTGGTCGACCACTTCGACAACGAGGCGCAATTGGCGGGCGTACTGGGGCATGAGATCGGCCATGGGGTGGGCCGCCACAGCGCGGAACACCTTACCGAAGCCATGGGCATCAATGTTCTGGTGGGAATCATCGGCGTGGTGGCCAGCGATCCCAACGATCCGAACAAGGGCCAGCGGGCGGCCGGGCTCGCCGCCCTGGGTGGGAATCTGGTGAATCTCAAGTTCACGCGTGACGATGAATCCCAGGCGGACGTGCTGGGCCTGCGATTCATGTCCGAAGCCGGTTACAACCCCACTGCGATGTTGGATGTCATGCAGATTCTCAAGAGCCTGGGTGGCGGCGGCGTGGAATGGTTCCAGAGCCATCCGAACCCGGAGAATCGTGAAGAGAAGCTGCGTGGCGAAATTTCCCGTCGATATCCAGCCGGGGTGCCCGCGGCTCTGACCCTGGGGCGAGCCTGAAGAAGCGCTAAGCGAATATCGGGACACAAAAGATATGGGAGGACACGAAATAGCGGCAGCCATTCAGTTTTTCCTGGGAATATCTTTTTTCAATCGAGGGGGTCCACCATGAGCAGCGTGAAACCCATACCCGAGGGCTACCATTCGGTCACGCCCTACTTGATCATTCGTGGGGCCGCCAAGGCTCTTGCGTTCTACAAGCTGGCCTTCGGCGCGACTGAAAATCTCCGCATGGAAGCGCCTGATGGCCGCATCAGCCATGCGGAGATCCTGATCGGAGATTCAACCCTCATGCTTGCCGACGAACATCCCGAAATCGGCGCCAAGAGTCCCGAATCCTGGGGCGGGTCTCCTGTGAGCCTGATGCTCTATGTTGAAAATGTGGACCAAGTCTTCGCCCAGGCCGTGAAGGCGGGCGCCGCAGTGGAACGGCCGCTGGCCGACCAGTTCTACGGCGACCGCACCGGCGGCTTGAAGGATCCCTTCGGCCACGTCTGGTACGTCGCGACGCACATCGAGGATGTATCGCCAGAGGAAATGGATCGCCGGGCCAAAGCTAGACAGTAGTGAGCCATGAGCTATGGG
>JANYBM010000180.1 GCA_025361125.1 Holophagaceae bacterium
GGCCGAGGAATTCAGCGAATTGAATTTCACTCAAGGCTTTGAGGAAAAGCGTCCCAGCGTATTCAAGATAGACATGCTGCGCTGCATCTATTGCGGCATGTGCGAAGAGGCTTGTCCCAAGGACGCCATCTGGCTGCGCAATGAGTACGAAGTGGCGGCCTACGACCGGCTCAGCATGAACTTCGGTAAATGGGACCTCATGAACACCTACGCCGATGTGGATGGGAAAGCCCGGCTGACCCAAAGCCAGGAGAGCCCTGCCACGCCATCGCGGCCTGCCTCCGGCCAATCAGGCCATTTATCCGATTCGGCATAGGAGCGGACCATGTTTCTCTTGTTTGCTCTGATCACGATCATCGGCGCCCTTGCCATGTTCCAACAGAAGAATGTCATCGTGGCTGGATTGTGCATGGTGCTCACCTTTTTTGGCATTGCGGGGCTCTTTCTGATGCTCTCCAATCCGGTAGCCGCCGCGCTCCAAATCATTGTCTACAGCGGCGCCATCATGGTGTTGGTGCTTTTCACCATCATGCTTTTGAACTCCCATGAGGAGGAACCCGCCATTCAGACACGGCCCATTCAGCGCTGGCTGGGAGCGACCCTGATAGCGGTATTCGGCGCTTTTGCCTTCCGCATCGTGATGAGTTCCAAAGCGCTGGCAGCCATCAACACAGCTGCTCCGCCGGTACCAGGCATGAACCTCACCAGGGTTGGCGAAGAACTATTCAGGCACTACCTCCTGGGCTTTGAAATCGTCGGCTTGTTGCTATTGGCGACCATGGTGGGCGCTGTGGCCTTAACCAAGAAGGAGCTGTGATGGGGACTTGGATGAGCGGCTCCCTGCAAGGCTACATCTTGGTGGCACTACTGCTTTTCAGCATCGGCTTGGCGACCGTGTTGCTGCGGCGCACGTTGCTCATGCAGTTCATGGGCGTGGAATTGATGTTGAACGCCGCCAACGTAGCATTGCTGGCCTTCGCGCGCTTTCGTGGTGGTGACGTAACGGGTACGGTCTTTTATCTTTTCATTCTGGGCGTCGCCGCTTGCGAAGCCGCCATTGGCTTGGCGTTGGTCATCGCCCTTTTCCGCCACCGCAAAACCACCGACGCTGATCGCGCGGATTCGCTGAGGCAATGAGAATCTGATGCAGAAAATCGCCTGGCTTATCCCGTTCCTGCCACTCTTTGGCTCTGCTTTCAACGGCCTCATCGGCAAGAAGGCTGGCAAGAAAGCTGTGTCCATAGTAGGCGTGGGTACCGTGGTCGCTTCATTCCTTGTCGCGCTTTTGGTTTTCTTCGCCATGAAGGATGCGCCCCAACACCGGCTGGATGTGGTTTATGGCACGTGGATGGCCACAGGTTCGTTGACTGTCCCCTTCGGCCTGACCATTGACCCATTGTCGGGAACCATGATGCTGGTGGTGACGGGCATCAGCACGCTGATCCACCTTTATTCCGTAGGCTACATGGCCGAAGAAGAAGGCTACGCACGGTATTTTTGCTACCTGAACCTCTTCGTTTTTTTCATGCTCACACTGGTGCTGGGCAGTTCGTTACCACTGCTTTTTGTGGGCTGGGAAGGCGTCGGCCTATGCTCCTACCTGCTCATCGGCTACGCCTTTGAAACAGATCTCGCGCCAGCGGCTGGGTTGAAAGCATTTCTATTCAACCGGGCTGGCGACATGGGCATGGCCATCGGCATGATGGCTTTGTTTGCGCTGTTTGGCACGCTCACCATTGGCGACATTTTGAACCAAGCAGGACACATGCAGGCTGAGGTTGGTTTCGGTGTGTTGACCTTCGCCACGCTCATGCTATTCGTCGGGGCCACGGGCAAGTCCGCACAGATTCCACTTTACCTCTGGCTGCCGGACGCCATGGCCGGCCCGACCCCGGTTTCCGCTTTGATCCACGCGGCGACCATGGTGACCAGCGGCATCTATATGATCTGCAGACTTGCACCGGTATTCAGCCTCACCCCCATGACCATGACCACCATCGCCTGGGTAGGCGCCCTTACGGCACTGCTCGCGGCAACCATCGGTCTGGTTCAACGCGATATCAAGAAGGTGCTGGCTTACTCCACGGTTTCCCAGTTGGGCTATATGTTCCTGGGACTCGGCTCTGCCGGGTTCGCGGCTGGGTTTTTCCACGTGTTCACCCACGCCTGGTTCAAGGCCCTGCTCTTCCTTGGTGCGGGTTCTGTGATCCATGCAATGCACCATGAGCAGGATCTCTTCCGTATGGGCGGCCTTAAGGAAAAGTTGCCCATCACCTTCTGGACCATGCTCATCGCCACACTTTGCATCATGGGCATACCGGGGTTCTCGGGCTTTTTCAGCAAGGATGAAATCTTGTATCTGGCCTTCCTGAAAAGCCCCGCGCTGTGGGCCATCGGTTTGGTGGCAGCCTGCTGCACGGCCTTCTATATGGCGCGGCTCATGGCCTTGGCCTTCCTTGGTGAACCCCGGGACGCCCACGCTTTTGAGCATGCCCATGAGTCGCCAACAACCATGACTTTGCCCTTGCTGATCCTGGCGGTTGGCGCTGTGATTGCGGGGTTCTGGGGCATTCCCAAAGTGTTGGGTGGAACCTTCGCCATTGAACATTGGCTGGAGCCTGCGCTCACCTACGGCCGGGTGGAAGCTGAATCAGGCGCAATCCATGAAGGTCCGGCCACCCACGCCTTGATGCTCATGGGCATCTCCGTGATTGCCGCGGTTGGGTTCGGACTATTTGGCTGGTCGCTGTACAAAAACGGAACCGAGAAATCCGAGCGGCTCGCCGCGAAATTCCCAGGTGCGCATCTGGTGTTGCTCAACAAATATTTCGTAGATGAGTTTGTGGAAGGCTACGTGCTGCGACCCGTGCGCTGGTTCGGCAACGTGCTGTGGAAGCTCTTCGACGTGATCATCATTGATGGCATCGGCGTGAACCTGCCAGGCGCCCTCACCCGCGTAGCGGGCGATTTCACTGCGCTCCTGCAAACGGGCCGCGTTCGCAACTACGTGCTCAGCATGGGTCTTGGTGTCCTCTTGCTGTTCTATATTTTCCTAAAGTAGGCCCCGATGACCGAGTGGATGAGTAATCACCTTCTTACCTTTCTGGTTTTCGCGCCGGCGATATGGGGCTTGCTGATTCTCTGCTTCCCCGAAAAACAGGCGCCGCTGGCAAAGCTCCTAGCGATATTTGGTGCCACAGGCCTTTTCTTCATCAGCGCCGCACGGCTCCTGACTATCCCGCCCGAAGGCCCGATGAATCTGATCTTTGCCGAACATTTACCCTGGTTTTCAGTGCTTGGACTACCAGTGGATTATTCCCTGACCCTGGATGGCCTAAATCTTTGGCTGGTGATGCTGACCACCTTCCTGACACCGCTTACCATGTTGGGTACCTACCGCAGTGTTACCAAAATGGGCGGGTCTTTCATGGCGCTCATCCTGGTTCTGGAAGCAGGCATGCTGGGTGCATTCTTGGCTCAGGACCTCCTGTTTTTTTACTTGTTCTGGGAAGCCATGCTGATTCCGATGTATTTCATGATCGGCGTGTGGGGTGGTGATGAACGAAAATATGCCTCGAACAAATTCCTTTTGTACACCCTATCTGGTTCCCTGCTTTGGCTCGTAGCCCTACTCTACCTGGCCACCAAAGCGGGGACTTTTGCTCCGGCGATCCTGGCCGCAACAGCGCTGGGCTTGCCTTTCCACATTCAGTGCACTTTGTTCCTGGCCTTCGCGCTGGCCTTTGCCATCAAGGTGCCGCTTTTCCCCCTGCATACCTGGTTGCCGGATGCGCACGTCCAGGCGCCTACAGCGGGTTCTGTGATCCTCGCCGGTGTGCTGCTTAAATTTGGCGCCTACGGCTTCATGCGCTTTGCCATTCCGATATTCCCTGATGCGTTTTTGCATTACGCGAAACCCATCGCCATGCTTTCGGTCATCGCCATCATTTATGGCGCCCTTGTGGCTATGGTGCAGCGGGACATCAAAAAGCTCGTGGCCTATAGTTCCGTGTCCCATATGGGCTTCGTGATGCTGGGGCTGGCCTCGATGACGGTCATCGGCACCCAGGGCGCCATGCTCCAGATGCTCAACCACGGCATCAGCACGGGCGCATTGTTCCTTCTGGTCGGTATGCTCTATGACCGAGCCCATACGCGCATGATCGCTGATTTCGGCGGTGTGGCCAGCAAGATGCCGGTATACACCACCTTTTTCTTCATCGTCACCCTCAGCTCCATCGGTTTGCCGCTGACCAACGGATTCATCGGCGAATTTTTGATCCTGAACGGCACCTATATTTCGGGCTTCCCCTGGGGCCGTGTCTTCTCGGTCTTGGCAACCCTTGGCGTACTGCTCGGCGCGGTTTATATGCTATGGATGTTCAAAAAGGTTTTCTGGGGACCCGAAAATCCAGATGAGGACAGTGGGACCCAGCACCTTCACATGGATCTTTCCGTACGTGAGATCGCAGTGATGGTGCCCATTGTGCTGCTCATCTTCTGGATGGGTTTGCACCCCCGTTCATTCATCGCCATTTCTGAACGGCCCATCACTAACCTGTTGCACACAGTAAAGGCGCCGGATCCACGGGTGAAAGTTCCCTCCGTTCCTGGCCTTGAACCGGTCTTAAATGCAGGGCAGGCGACCATGGGTGTTGAAGAGGTGCGGAAATGAATCTCACCTCCCAAAATTGGGCTGCACTCATGCCCCTGCTGGTGCCCGCCGCTGCGGCCTGCCTCATTCCCATTGCCAGCCTGGATAAGGATCAGGACACCTTGAAATCGGTACGCGCAGCCATGTTCGGCATGGCCCTGCTCGCACTGGGTGTCAGCTTTTTCTATTTCACGAAGATATGGGCCACCGGTCAGAACGTCTTCTTTTCTGGCCTCCAGATGGATCGCCTAGGACAATTCTCAGGAATCTTTGTCACTGTGGCGGCCATGATGGCATTGCTTCAGCTGTGGGATCACCTGCATCACGAAGGCTGGATGAAAGGTGAAACGCTTTCCCTGCTGCTCTTTTCAGCAGTGGGCATGATGCTGTTCGCCTCCACCACAAATCTATTGATGATGTTCCTGGGTTTGGAGCTGCTGAGCCTGCCGCTTTACGTGCTTACCGCTACCGTGCGATTCCGCCAGGAATCCGTTGAGGGTGGCATGAAGTACTTCATCACCGGTGCCGTGGCATCCAGCTGCTTTCTCATGGGTACGGTGCTGCTCTATGGCCTGACTGGGACACTCGAATTGGATGGCATCGGCAGCGCGATCGTCGCCACCGGTGCGGATCCGTTGATCCTGGTGGGGACAGCCCTGCTGCTTGTGGGATTCCTCTTCAAGATCAGTGTGGTGCCTTTCCACCAATGGACGCCCGACGCCTACGAAGCCTCCCCCCATCCCATCGCTGGCTTCATGTCCGTCGCGACCAAAGGCGTTGCAGTCATCGCGCTCATGCGCGCCTTTCCCGGCGCCATCGGCCTGCATACCGCGACGGGGCAAAGGGTGGGCATGGCCATGGCGGTGCTGGCCGCCGCGACCATGATCATCGGCAATCTTTCGGCGCTCCCACAAACCAACGTCAAGCGCATGCTGGCCTATTCCAGCATCAGCCACGCAGGTTATCTGCTCTTAGGTTTCGTGGCGGGAACGCCGGAAGCCTATGCGGGGGTTTTGTTTTATCTGGTCATTTACCTCGCCATGAACATGGCAGCCTTCGGCATGTTGACCGCATTCGGCCTGGTGGGTGAGCACACCCAATTTGAGGATTTGCGCGGTCTCGGTTGGAAGCGCCCCGTTTTAGGCGTGGCTGTCGTCATTACCATGCTGAGTCTCGCGGGCATTCCGCCCATGGGTGGATTCTTTGGGAAGTACTTCATCTTCAAGGAGCTGGTGAAGACAGGCCATGTGGGACTGGCGATATTGGGTGTCACCGTAAGTCTGGTGTCTGTCTATTACTACCTCCGGGTGGTCGTAGCCTTGTTCCTGGAGGAACCTTCTGAATCGCAAATCCGGGAAGCTTCGGAGAAGCCAGAAGTTCAGTCTTTCCTGTCCACCACCACGGTTCTGATTTGCGCTGCCATCATCCTTGCTGGAGGTTTCTTCCAGACTTTCCTGGTGGATGGCTTTGCCGCCAGAGCTTTGAAGGAAGGCATCGTGACCCTGCGATAGCTCAAGGCGAGGCAGGCCGAGGCCCTATTTATGATAATTATTTCAACGGTTGTTAAACTTTTGATGATCTTAGACCCTCGTATGTAAAGGTAAGAACATCCGGGTCGAAGGGGTGAGGTGGGCATGAAGGGCAAGCTGTGGATCTGGTTGGGTGGGATTGCAATCGTGGTTGGGGCCGGAGCAATCTACTTGCTTAACAAGCCTAAAGAAGCCGTGAAGTGGCGCACGGCGACGGTTCAAAGGGGTGGCCTAAAACAGCGAATCAGTGCTTCAGGTACGCTATCTGGCCTCATCCAGGTGACGGTGGGTTCCCAGGTATCGGGCACCATTTCGAATCTGTATGTGGATTACAACTCCCAGGTGAAGAAAGGTCAGCCGATCGCCCAGATCGACACCACGGTCTACGCAGCGACCGTTCAGGACGCCAAAGCCAACGTTGGCAAGGCCGAAACTGCTTTGGCGGATGCTCAGCGGCAGCTGGCACGCGCTCGGCGGCTTTCCACCGACAAGCTCATTTCCCAGCAAGAACTGGATGCTGCCCAGGTGGTGGCTGATCGTGGCGCGGGAGATCTTTCCAGCGCTAAGGCAACGTTGGCGAAGGCACAGGCCAACCTGGACTATTGCACCATCACAGCCCCCGTGGCCGGAGTGGTTGTAAGCAGAAGCATTGATATCGGCCAGACGGTAGCTGCCAGTTTCAGCACTCCGAATCTTTTTGTCATCGCTCAGGACCTCACCAAAATGAAGGTCGAAGCCAGTATTGACGAAGCCGACATCGGGCAAGTGAAAGAGGGACAGGATGCCTTGTTCACTGTGGATTCTTTCCCTGAGTCCCAATTCCACGGGAAAGTGAATCAGGTAAGGCTGGAGCCCATCATTGTCCAAAATGTCGTGAATTATAAAGTCGTGGTGCAAGTGGCCAATGAAGAATTGAAATTGCGTCCCGGCATGACCGCAAATGTGACCATCCAGACCTTGTCCAAAGATGATGTGTTGAAGGTGCCCTCCGCCGCCTTGCGATTCAACCCATCCGCTTTCATGCCTGCCGAGGATGTTGCAGCGGCAAAGACAAAACGGCCAGCCGGGGCAGGCGCTCAGCAGGGTGGCGGTAGGCCAAGCCCTGGTGGGGCTGGCGCGGCGGGTCCATCGGGCTCTTCACGGGGCTTGGTTGCCAGGCGGGATGATCGCGTGTGGATATTGGGTTCCAATGGAAAACCTCAGGCAGTGGTTGTGAAAGTGGGAATCACCGACGGTCAGGCCACTGAAATCAGCGGCGAAGGCATTACTGAAGGGATGCAGGTTTTGGTGGGGGTCGAGGATCCCAAGCGCACGGCTACCGGGGCGGCTCCACTGGCTCCCACAGGCGGACCACGCATGCGTTAGGGAACCAAGAGGTAGGGAATCATGAGCGTTATCGAGCTTCTTAAATTGGCCTTTTTTGCCATCACCCGCAACAAGATGCGAGCCTTTCTCACGATGCTTGGCATCATCATCGGCGTGGGCGCGGTCATCGCCATGATCGGTATTGGCGAAGGGTCCAAACAGGCCTCTGAAGACATCATCCGAAGCATGGGCACCAATCTCATCATGATCTTTCCGGGCTCCAGCTCCAAAACCGGTGGCCCGGTGGGCATGGGAGGCATGGACACCACCCTTTCGGATGAGGATGCCTCCGCCATCGAGAAGGAACTGGCGACCAGTGTGTCGGCAGCCACACCTTACGTGCGCGCGTCCAAACCAGCCGTCTTTGGCAACAACAACTGGTTGGTGGGAACCATAGCGGGCGCAGACCCCGACTACCTCCAGATCAAGAGCTGGAACCTGGAGAAGGGCCGCTATTTCAACGACCAGGAAGTGCGCAGCCAGGCCAAAGTGGCCGTCATCGGAAAAACAGTGCAGGACAACCTGTTTCCCGGCGGGGAAGACCCTATTGGCCAGACCATCCGGCTGGGCAACATGCCTTTCGAAGTCATCGGCATTCTTGAACGCAAGGGTGGCGGACCCCAGGGCGACCAGGACGACACCATCCATGCACCCTACACCACGGTCATGCGGAAAATCCAGGGCCGTACCAAAATCCAATACATCATCGCTTCCGCAACTCGGGAAGATGCGGTTGATCGGGCGGACGCTGAAATAACCGCCCTTCTGCGGCAACGCCATAAGGTTCTACCAGGGACTGACAACGATTTCACCATTCGCAAACAGAATGACTGGCTTCAGGCGTCCGCAGCTCAAAGTGGCGTTATCACCATGCTGCTGGCGGTGGCGGCAGGCATCTCGCTCATCGTGGGCGGCATCGGCATCTCGAACATCATGCTGGTGAGTGTCACCGAACGGACCCGGGAAATCGGCGTGCGCAGGGCCCTGGGCGCCACGCAACGCAGTGTCATGCTGCAATTCCTGGTGGAAGCCATTGTGCTGGCGGCGCTCGGCGGAATCATCGGCGTGGGCCTGGCGGTTGCCGCGATCTGGGTGATGAAGCTCCAGAATATCCCTGCTGTTGTGCAAAACTCCGCCATTTTGCTGGGACTTGGCTTTAGTGCCGTGGTGGGCATCACCGCGGGGTTCCTGCCGGCCTTGAAAGCCGCCAAACTGAATGTGATTGACGCCCTCCGGTATGAATGAGAGTGAAAGCCCGAGGGACGCCTATGCTGCCCTCCGGTACGCTGAATTCCGCTGGTTCATGGTCGCCACACTGGTGCTCTCCATGGCCATGCAAATGCAATCTGTGGTCATGGGCTGGCAAGTCTACGAAATCACCCGGGATCCGCTTTCCCTGGGGTTCGTGGGCCTCGCCGAAGCGCTGCCGTTCCTGGCCACCACCCTTGTGGGCGGCCAGGCTGCCGACCTGAGGGACCGCCGAAGCCTCTGCATCACTTCTGAGGTGGCCTTGCTGGGTGGCGCATCGGTCCTGCTGATCCTGAACCTCCACTCCACACCCTTACAGGTCTGGCCCTTCTACGCCGTGCAAGTGGTGGCGGGACTCGGCCGAGCCTTCTACCGCCCCGCGGCCCAGGCCCTGGCGGCGGAACTTGTGCCCAGAGAAATCTATGCCAACGCCGCCGCCTGGCGCTCCTCTGTGTTCCATGCAGCCATGGTCATGGGTCCAGCGGTTGGCGGCCTGATCTATGGATTTGTCAGCGTGCGCGCGGCTTACGCGACTGAAATGATACTGCTCGCGTCGGGGTTGCTCGCGACTTTCGCCTTGTCCCCCCGGCCCAGGCCCGCCCACCATATCCAACAGGGTCCTGGTTTTTTCGATGGCGTGCGCTTCGTATTCAGCCAGAAACTCGTGCTAGGCGCGCTATCACTGGATCTCTTCGCGGTGCTTTTTGGGGGCGCCCCGGCCTTGCTACCCATCTTCGCGGATCAGGTTCTTAAGGTCGGTCCACAAGGTCTCGGTATGCTCCGCGCCGCGCCAGCAGCGGGATCCGTGGCCATGTCCTTCGCCCTGGCCCACCTGCCGGAGTTAAAGCGCGCGGGTCGCACCTTAGTGATCTGCGCAGGGGCCTTTGGCCTTTGTTGGATCGCCTTTGCCTTCTCCAAGAGCTTCTGGCTTTCGTTGGCGTTGTTGCTGCTCAGCGGCGCCCTGGACGATGTCAGCGTGGTCATCCGCTCCACCCTCGTGCAGACTCTCACGCCGCCCCACTTGATGGGCCGCGTTTCGGCGGTGAATGCGTTCTTCATCGGCAGCAGCAACGAACTGGGAGCCTTCGAGAGTGGTCTGGCCGCCAAGCTATTGGGTCTGGTACCTTCCGTGATTGCCGGAGGCCTGATGACCCTCGGTGTGGTGGGCGCGATCACTTGGCGGATGCCAGCGCTGCGCCGGTTGAAGCGGCTCAGGTGAAGATTTCTCCAACCGCTCCATGAGTAGCCTCTTGAAGCATCTAAGGAACTGCTTCCCTACTTCAAGGACTTCAGGGCCGCATCGTAATCAGGCTCGCTACCGATTTCTGGAACCAACTCGGTGTAGATCACCTTACCGTTTTCATCCAGCGTCACCACGGCCCGGGCCAGCAGCCCCTTAAGCGCTCCATCAAGAATCGTGACACCGTAATCGCCTCCGAATGTCTTGTTTCGGAAATCCGAAACAGGGACCACCTGCTCCAGTCCTTCGGCGCCACAGAACCGTTTTTGTGCGAAGGGAAGATCCGCCGAGACACATAGGATCACGGTGTCCGGCAACTCGTTGGCCCGTTGATTGAACGTCCGTACACTGGTGGCACAGGTGGAGGTATCAAGGCTTGGGAAGATATTCAGCACCACGCGCTGGCCCTTGAGTTCCGACAGGCTGAGTTCGGAAAGATCCATCTTGGTCAGTGTGAAGTTGGGTGCGTTGTGTCCCACCGGTGGCAGGTCGCCAGAGGTCTGCACAGGTGTACCTTTGAGGGTTATTTTCGCCATTGCTGTCTCCTAAATCGCTATCCAGCATAGCCGTGTGGGGGCTTCCCGTCTGGTGGATCTTGGCTGCCTGGGTGCTTGCATTTCGCTTAGGAGAACCTATGTTAGCTGTTCAACCCCGTTATGGGCCAGTTGTACAAACCCGGGAATCTGATGTCGCAGGACCCAACGTCCATCGGTCGTTACCAAGTCCTTAGTCTTCTGGGAAGAGGCGGGATGGGTGCGGTCTATCTCGTTGAAGATCCCAAACTCAAGCGGCAGTTGGTGGTCAAGATCGTCCATGAAGGCGGTCGCCACTATGCCCATGCCATGGAGCGTTTCCAACGGGAAGCGGAGATTTCCGCGCGCCTCAACCATCCCAATATCATCACGGTGCACGATGTAGGCGAGGACCCAGAACGGGGGCCTTTCATCGCCATGGAATACGTCAAGGGAACCAGCTTGGCGGGCCTTATCCACGAGCAGGCATCGCCCCCTGAGGCCATGCTCTATGTACTCACCCAGGCTTCCCGTGGGCTCATGGCCGCCGCTATGGCCGGTATCGCGCACCGGGATGTGAAGCCTGAAAATATTCTGGTGGGTAACGATGGCCGCGTGAAACTTACGGACTTTGGCGTAGCGCGTTCCAGGGAATCCCAACACTTGACCACCATCGGCGGCATCATCGGAACACCCTCCTATTTCGCGCCAGAACTATTGCAGGATGCGGAAGCTTCGCCGGTTACGGATTGCTACGCCCTGGCGGTGACAGCCTTCGAAGCCTTCACCGGGACGCTTCCTTTCATGGGGGATAGTGTCGCCTCTACGCTACTGCGCATTGTGAATGAGCCCCCAACCATTCCTCCTGGCATGGATCCGAGACTCAAAACCGTCTTCCTCCGTGCTTTCGCGAAACGGCCCCATGATCGCTTCCCCGATGTGTACGATTTCATGGGCGCTTTGGTAGATGCTTCCTCCGTGGCCGAAGCCACCAAATCGAAATTGCACACCTCCATGGAGGGCACCGAAATCTCGTTATCAGGCCTGGGCACGGGTGGCGCTTTTATTTCCACGCCACACCGCACTGCATCTCCCCAGGCTCCTCCCACAGCGCGGGAGGCCCCCTCTGTACCCTATCTTTCGCATCCTTCCCCCGTGGAACCTGTAGCGGATGTCCACCCCTCACCTGGTGTTCACACACCTCCCCCAGCTCCTCCAGTTTCCCCAGCTCCTCCAGCGCCCGCCCGGGTAATGCCGCCGAGGGCCCCACAGAGAAATTCCCAGGTCCTGGGTTTGATCTTTGCTGGGGTTGGAGGATTGGTCATGACTGGGGTGGGCCTATTTGCCTGGCGATGGTGGAAGGCGGGACCTGCAAGTATTCCGATGTCCGCGAATGCTATCCACACCGCTTCGAACACCGCTGCGCCAGCAGCCCCCAGCAACTCCGGTACCACCCTTCCTGTAACCGAGCCGATCCAGGGGGGTCCAATTACCAAAGCCACCAAACCCAGCCTCGAAGAGCTTCACCAACAGTTAAAAGAATTACGGGATAACAATGCCAAGGAGGCAGAAAGACTGAAACACCCCAAGGGCGGGGTCATGCCTTCGACTCCTCTTGTTCATGAACCACCAACCGCCACTAGACTGGAACCCATAAAACCAGAGCTCCAGACTCCAACCCCTGCCTTGCCCGCGGCCGAGCGCATCCCGACTCCTTCCGCTTCGACCAGCGCTCCCCTAATTCTCCCTCGGATTCTTTCCAGAGCTACTCCAGCCTTCCCGCGCCGGGCAAAAGAAATGCGCTTCGAGACGACCCAAGATCATCTGGTGCGCCTCAAGGTCACGGTGGATGAACAGGGGCTCCCAATCGCTGTCATGGTGATCGAGGGTGTTCCAGGTGTCTTTGGCTTTAACGAAGAAGCCATGGCAGCCGCAAAACACACCACCTACGCACCCGCGACCAAAGGCGGCTTGCCCCAACGAGCAAGCCTTGAGGTTATTTACATTTTCAAAGCCGGACGGTGATCGGCTCTAGGCTGTGGGCTCATCGCTCATAGCTCATAGCTGATTCATTTCTTCAGGCCTGGCGGAAAATTCGTGAGCAAATCCCGCACGGCCTTGTTGATCTGTTCCTGGGCATCCTCAGGGTTTTCAAGGCTTGTCAGCGCCCCTTCCACTGAACCTTGCCAGACCAGCTGATTGGATTTACTGTCCACGATTTCAAGGACGATCGTGCCCTCCCGGTACTTGTGCACCTGGCTTGTGCTGAAGCGGGTTCCCACGCCATATCCCCAATACCGTCGCCCAAAGCCATAGCCGCCACCAAAGCTGGTGGTGGTGCGGTATTTCTTATTCTGATAAATGGGATAGTAGGTCACCAGGAAATCCGGCTCGGCCACGGTCTCCTGGCTGTAGCCTTTGCCTTCCAGAGCCGCCTGGACCGAGGCTCTCACCCGCTTGTCCAATAGGGGATCGGTGCCGCTGCCCTTGCCCTTGGCTCGTTTGCTGGCGGCGTACCAGTCAAAAGTCTTGTAGCTGCTGTAGGTGATGGTGGGATCGTAGTCGGTCTTGACCGTATAGCTGGAGCAGGCCGCAAGGAGCGCCAGCCCAAAAGCCATGGCGATCATCCTAAAGTGATTCATAGCATCCCCCTAGCTGAAGGTCTAAACCTATTGACGCGTTTCCCAAGGAAAGGTTGGGTCTTCTTCTTTCTTGGCGGGGGTTTCCAATGATTCCACGCGGCCTTCCAGCCACACCCTAAAGGCCCCGTCAAAGGCCCAGGGCAGGGCAATACCGTTGCCTTCCACTTCGTGCGTGTGGAAGTGGCCGGTGATGAATACGCTGGGTGCATGAGCCCTTGCCGCCGCACGAAAAGCTTCCCGGGGGAATACAAGTTTGTAGGCGCGATTGGTGGTGCGCATTTGTTTTTCCAGCTTGGTGGCGATGAAGGCGGCCAACTTGCCGGGCATCACTCGGAACATCAGCCACATGAGCCCCGAACGGGAGATTCGGTTCCATAACCGGTACTGCCAATCCCGCCCGTTGATCAGATCACCATGTTCAAAAGCCAGGTATTCGCCTTCCAGGGCACCCTCAACACCTTCACCCATGAAATCAAAGAGCTCCGCGTGACAGTCCAGGAAAAATTCCCGGTTGCCCAGCCACAGCCCAATCCAGCGCCCGGCCCGGCGTCGCTCCCGCACCCACGACAAAAAACTTCGCTGGGCGTCGGAGGTCATCCCAGGGAGTCCTACCCACACATCAAAGACATCGCCCAAAAAAAGCCAGTCAGCGTCTGGATGCAATCGCGTAGCGGCTTGCAGGCCCACCAGTTCATCGCTCCAATGGGGGTCCGCCACCAGGATGAGCGGTCTGGCCGGATCCGGCCTCCTGGCACTGCCACGACGCCAACTCCAAGCCACAAGGCTGCGGCTGCGCAATCGCCCCAGGGTGAGGGCGGCCAATCCAGAACAGGATCCCAGCATCATCACCAGCCACGAGCTCCATCGGCCTTGGGCCATTTGTCCCCCGCTCAGCAGAAGCAGGGCCCCCAGGCTTGAGGCTGACAAGGTCAGGAATATCCAGAGGTGACGACGATATGGGGGCAGATCTCTGCGTCCTGCTGCGAGAAATGCCTCCGCACCCAAGGCCAGAAAAAAGCCTGGGAGCAAGGAAAGCAAAATTTCCGCGCGTGTCATGACTGCATCCAAATCCCAAAATATAGCTTAGACCTCGTGAGCGGGTCCCCCGACTAATGAGGTGGGGGGTCCGGGGAGGACGTCATGAGCGAAGCTAGCAGGCGGATCCCCTCCCCCGGATACATATCATGGGCAAAGCGCCTCCACCTATCGGATGCGGAGCCTCCCTGTTCACAGCCTTCGGGGAGCTGAAGCCGCTCTGCCGGACGAAGGGCAACCAGGGGGCCATGCTGAAATTCGAGCGTGAACTTTCTGCCACACCATGAGACACTGGAAGGTCACGTATGCCCGCAGCTATAGCGTTTTGCGCGAGGTTCCATGCCGCTTTCACAATATAAATTGCTCTCCACTTGCACTGACGAACAACTGCGCAGGATTTGCGATTATCGCAAGCTGCCTGTCCCTCGCGGGTGGGAGGAAGAACCTGAAGGCCGCACCAGGCTTCTGAAGACCATGGTGTTCCATCTTGAGGATCACGCGCAGCTCTCGAACACCCTGGCGAATCTCGAAAGCAAGGATCTGCTTTTACTCAAGCATCTGGTTGAATCAGGCACACTGCCAGAACCGGGGCTGGAGGGCCATCTGGCAGACCTGGGGCTCATCTTACCCAGCGGAAGGAGCTGGGTAGTCGCGGAACGCGTGGCCGATGCGCTTGCGGATTTCGACGATTGCTCGCTCAGTTTCCAGGGGGAGCCAGACGCGCTGTTGCAGCCTGTTCCTCTTTACGGTTTCTCCATGGCGCTCACCTCCGTGTTGCTGCGTTGCGTGGTGGGCATCCGCGTGCTCAAAGGCGGACTGCCGGCGAAAAAGGACCTCACCCAGCTCCTCTCGCGCAATGTCTTCCTTCAGGAAGAGCGGGACGCCACGCTGCTTTTTACGTTGTTGCATCGGCTTGGATTCTTATGGAGCCGCGAGGGCCGGGTGGACACCTTGGTGCCTGCGGTGTTGATTCATCCCCCCAGGTGGGTGGCGGAACGGGCCTTCGCCAGTCTCCTTGAGCACGATCTCACGCTATGGGACATGCCCCCCGCGGAAGACCGTAGGTTTTTCATGGAACATTTGCTCGAGCGCCGGGGTCAGGTGCTGTCCATCCAGCCCTTCCTCGCCTTCCTGAAAACGCTTCATGCCCTGGATGAAAGCCGCACGCGTACCGCCTTTTTGCCCTTTTTGGGACGCATGGGCCTGATCGCCATAGATGGGACCCGCGAACACTTGAGCCTCACGGCGCATGGCGAGGCCCTTTCACAGGAATACCTTCTTCGAGATCTCCGCGGCACCGATGAGCATTGGGCACCCCTCATGACCGAACCGCCCTTGGTCTTGCAGCCCACACTCGAGGGGCTCACGCCCATGTTCCAGAATCCGCACCGCCTGCTCAAATTGGCACAGCTCGCTGAGGTTGAAGGCCTGGACACCATGGTCACCTTCCGCATTGGACCCGATACGCTGGTGCGCGCCCTCGATTTCGGCCTCAGCCTCGATGACATCAAGCTCCGCCTTGGAAATCGCCTTGGCGGATCCAGTCCCGTCATCCCCTCCACCCTGTTTCAGTTGCTGGACGACCTTGGCCAGCGCGTGGGTGAAGTGGAGGTGCAGCAGGGTAAACGCCTGGTGCGGGCTAGAACTGCCCACCTTGCCGCTGAATTGCGCCTTCGACCTGAGCTGATCCCGCTCAAACTCGTCCCCATTTCTGACACGGTGATGGATGTCCAGGGAAACGGCAACGCCTTCGCCCTGTTGAAGGCTGCGGGCTATTTGCCCAAACCGGGCCGCTTTCTGCCCGTGAGCCTGGATGAAGAAGAAGATTTGTATCTCTGGTCCATGGCCTGCCTTTCCTTCGTAGATGAAAAGGGTATGAACCACCATCTGGAGCCCGTACGTCAAATGGTCCGCGCCGCTTTACAGAGGCTTCACGACGAAGATCCGAATCTCTATCAGGAAGTGCAAAAGCGTGTGCCCATGCTGCATCTGGGGGGTGGGAACCAGGCCGCTGAAGAGATGCGGCTCATCCTTGATTACGCAGCTGGTCGCAACCTTATGGTGGAGCTTACCTACTTGCCCGCAGCAGCCCACCGCACCCAGTTGCGTCGCGTTACGCCGCGGGTCATGGAGGGCGACCACCTGCAGGCATTTTGCCACTTGCACCAAGAAGAAATGGCTTTCCGCCTGACCCGCATCCAAGGCGCGCGCCTGCTCAACGAACGTGGTTGGAACCCTGGACAAGCGCAGGCAGGATGAGGCTTTCAAGGCCGCATGCAAAAGGCCCGCTTTTTGCGGGCCTTTTGCACACTTGGAAACCCTTCAGTCTGAGGTCTTACTGCGCTTTGACGCGATCTTGCATGGCGGGCGGCAGCACCAGGGGTTGTTTCACTTCAATGACTGGATAGTCAGCTTTCCCGGGCTTGCTCGGTGTGAAAGTCGTAACACCCGTTGCCCTGTGCTCCTTGGTGGAAGCGATCGTCGGCCCGGCTTCAGGAATGGGTGCGGCGGTTCCTTTCCGGGCAGTGGCACGGCCATCCCGGTCCCGGCTCACTTGAGCCTGAGATGATTCATTCGCACGCTCAGCCTTGTTTTTTTCAGCAGCGGCGACTGCGGCAGCGACCGCCGCACGATCGGCGCGATTCTTCTGTTGGTAACCCCAGGCGCCTAGGCCGGAGATGACAAGGGCCACAGGAAGGCCTGCGGCCAACAGCATTCGCATGGGCCTATTGCGGGCGGTGTTGCGCCGCCGCATGGCTTCAACTCGCAAGCTTTCTGCGAGTTTCACCATCTCGGGCGTGGGTTTCGCTTCGAAAAAATTCGATTCAAAACTGCTGCTGGGTAGGCCCACAAGACCTCTCAATTCGGCACGCAGTTCGCGGTCTTCCGGGGATTCTTCTTGGTGGGCGGGATCAAGCCAGGGCATGGATGCCTCCGGGATTCAATTGGTCTTTGAGCTGGGCCTTGGCTCGATGAATGCGAGTCTTCACTGTGGCCTCAGGGATGCTTAGGATGTCTGATATCTCGTGAATGGAAAGGCCTTCAACCACGAACAGCCATAGAGCTTCGCGGAAGGTAGGCGAAAGGGTGCGCATGCGTTCCCGGATTTCCCGGTTCAGAAGTTGGGCCTCGGCATCGGCGGCGCGTCCGGGCTCCATGACCACCTCAAGACTGAGGTTCTGGTTCTTCATGGGCCGACGCTCAGTGAGCGCCAAGGTCCGCACGGTGCCATAGAGGAAAGCAGTGGGATGTTCCACGGCGATTTGCCGCTGCATCAGGATGACAAAGGCTTCCTGGGCGATGTCCTCGGGATAGACCGCGCCAAAGCGGCGGCCATAGTTCACCAGCCGCGGGTAAAGTTCAGCGAAGGCGCTGTAATAATCCGCAGAGGTGCCAAAAGGCGAATTTTCAGCCAAATGGCCTTGGGGCTTGAGTTGTTCTATTTTTTCAACCGGTTTGTCGGGGCTTTGCATGCGTTGCTCCGAGGTTTAGATGCCCATGCGGGGAAGAAGGTTCCTGGGGGGATTGGATTTGGATCCCCTCTGGATAGTCTAGAGCCATGGACCCCATCGTGCAGCTGAATCCCTTGAAGCCTTGGGTTGACACCCTTAGGGAATTTGGCTTCATGGGGTTGATCCGTGAGGCAGCGGTGGAATCCGGCCCAATGCAGACTGAAGTCCTGCCTGTAATGCCTCGTCTGCCGATTTTCCCTTCCACTCCAAGGCAAGCTCCTACGAACACCAAACCAGCCGATACCCGCGCTGCCCAGGCTCCAAGTTACCTGCCTCCAACTGATCTAGTCGGCAATCCGCCCCCTGAGGCCTTGGCTATCACCAAAGACCTGGGTTCATTGGAGGGTTGCATCCAGGGCTGTCTGGCTTGCCCATTGGGGCCAGGTCGTTTCCGCCTCGTCTTCGGCGAGGGTGACCCCAAGGCCCGGCTGATGTTCATTGGGGAGGGGCCAGGCAAGGATGAAGACCAGCAGGGGCGGCCATTTGTGGGAAAGGCCGGGGAATTGCTGGACAAGATGATCGGAGGCATGGGGTTAAGGCGGGATCAGGTCTACATCACCAACGTCGTGAAATGCAGGCCTCCTGACAACCGCACACCCACACCCCAGGAATCCCAAACCTGTCTCACCTACTTGAAACGGCAGATAGAGCTGATCGATCCGAGCGTCATCGTCACCCTGGGGGCCACACCCCTGCGGGAACTGCTGGGAATTCAAACAGGCATCACGAGGGTACGGGGGATCTGGCAAAGGTTGGAATTGCATCGTGCCATCCCGGTCATGCCAACCTTTCATCCCGCCTATGTTTTACGTCAGTACACCCAGGAAGTCCGCGGTGCCGTTTGGGCCGATTTGAAGGCCGCGCGGGCTTGGCTGGAAGAGCATCCCTGAATGTTTCAAGTGGATGCCTTAAGCTGGAGGCAGAGGGATCTCCAATGCGCCTGTTCAGTTTCATGATGGTGGTGCTCATCGGTGCCGTGTTGGTGCTGCTGGCCAACCTGTACGTCAGCAATTTCTCCCTGTTCAACCGTGAAATGCTTCTGTACGGGGACACGAAAATTCGCGTGTGGGTCTTTACGCTTGTGGTTCTCGCGGTGGGTTTTCTCATCAATTTGATCTACAACGGCTACGCTGCGTTGCGGGACATGGTGAAGGGCTTGAATGCATCGGCCGCCACTCGCATGGGCCGTCGCCTCTCCAGCCGCCTTTCTGATGCGCGCACCCTCATCGCCCATGGCCTGATTTCCAAAGCGAAGGTGATGCTGGAAGAGATGTTCAATGATCATCCCGATCATGAAGGCACCTCCATGCTCTATGGCGACGTCCTTTTGAAGGCTGGAGAAGCGGAAACAGCCGCCAAACATTTTCAAAAATTCTGCCTGAAGCATCCGGACCATATAGAAGCCCGCTATCAACTGGCAGAGGCCCTCCTCGCCTCGCGCAATTCCGATGGCGCCACGGGTATATTGAAAAAAATCGTTTCAGACGCGCCCAAACAAGCACTCAGGGCTCTGCGCAGACTGAGGGCTTTGCATACCGAAGCCCAGCGTTGGGAAGAGGCTCTTGATGCGCACAAAAAGCTGGTGTCGCATTTTGTGGGCGAACTCAGCGCGGGAGAAAAAGCTCAAGGAACGGCCTTGGCTTACCAGGTTGGACTGTTGAAGGTGGACACGGATCACTACAAAGATGCAGCGCAGGTCTTTCAGCAGGTGGTCAAGGATGATCCAACTTTCATCCCCGCCTATTTATCGCTCGGCCGGTGTCGCATCCTTCAGGACCAGGAAGACCAGGGTTTGGAAATCTGGGTAGAGGGCTTCCGTAGTACTGGCGAAGGTGCTTTCCTTCAGGAAATAGAGGATTATTTCATCCAAAGTGGCCGACCTGAAGAAGGTCTGGCGGTGTTACGACGAGTCGCCGCCACCAGCGAACATGCGGTGCTGGCGAAATTTTTCCTGGGGAAGATGCTCTACCGACTGGAAATTCTGGATGAAGCCCTGGAACAATTTCTTGAAGTGCGCAGCCAGGTGGTCTACTCGCCCATTCTTTATTTCTACATGGCCAAGATCCACAGCCGACGTGGACGCATGGAAGCGGCATTGAATGAATACAGGCAACTGCTTCGCAACCTGGGCGTGCTGAAATTGCGCTTCGAATGTGGTGTCTGCTTCAACCGAACCACTGACTATACGGACCGCTGTGAACATTGCGGTGCCTGGAATAGCAGCCATTTCCTCTTCAGGGAAAACGAAATCCCAGAAGCCCCCCTGCGCGGCGAAAGCGGGCAGTGGATCACGATGGGCTGAATTTGGGCGGTGGGCTTTGGACCGCTACTGCGAAGCCGGCCAACGGACCGTGTAGAGCATGCGTTCCATGGCCCGGGAATAAGGTGTCCAGTGGTTTGCTCCGGCTTCCTTGATGCCCCGGAACATAGCTTCCAGCTTGCCATCCAGATCGTCGAGGTAGTGGACGAGCAGTGCTTCAGGTGTCTTGGGGAGCACCGGGCTGCCGAACTCCAGTTTCCCGTGATGGCTCAGCACGATGTGCAGCAACTGCACCCGCAACTCTTCAGGAAAACCAATAATCTTCGCGGCCTCGCGGTTGATCCACTGGCATTCCATTGAGATATGGCCAAGTAGGTTGCCTTCATCGGTGTAGCCGAAACTGCGCTGGTAGCTGAGTTCTGCAGTCTTGCCCACATCATGGAGAAAGACCCCCGCCAGCACGAGATCCCGATTCATCTGTTGGTAGTGGTCGCAGGCCCGCTTTGCCATGGCCAGGATGGAAAGCGTGTGCTCCAGCAGACCGCCCAGAAAGACGTGATGCATGCTCTTGGCCGCTGGGGCCCTGGAGAAGGCTTCACGTAAACGAGCGTCATCCACAAAGAGTGCAGTCAGAAGCTGGCGTATCCAGGGATCTCTCACCGAGGTGATGATGCCATCCACCTCGGCCAGCATTTCGGCCACGGGACGCAAGCTCACCGGGAAGAATTTTGCAAGATCACCCACCTCGGAATCCGGGGTGAAACGGACCTTGTCGAGCTTGATCTGGGTGCGACCGTTGTAACTGGAAATGGAACCCTTCACCTTGAGAAAAACATCCGCCGTGATGCTTTCCATATCGCCTTCAATGGCGCGGACATCCCAAAGAAAACCTTTCAGGTCGCCAGACGCATCCGACAATTTCAATTCCAGGTATTCGGAACCCTTTGTGCTGATCTTGAAGGCTGCTTCCTGGGCCAAAAGAAAACCCGTGAAGGCATCACCCTCTTTCAGCGTGCGCAGGAGTGGCTGATCGGGTGTCGAAGTGGGCAAGTGGCTACTCCTGAAGCTAATGGTTTGTCGGGGATTTGGGATGGCTCACGGTGGGATCCTCCCCGCCGCTTTCGTCCCACGTGAGGCGCTTTTCTTCAAGCACTTCCACGAAGCTCCATTGATCGTGTTTGGATGCACTTGTTTCAGGCAAGCCCAACACCCGTACCTTTAACAGCCGGTTATACAGGGGGAACTGCAATTCGTCGCCAGCCTTCACCTCCCAGGCGGCTTTTTTGGGGGCTCCATTGACGCGCACCATGCCCTCATCGCAAAGCTCCCGGGCAAGTTCCCGGCGCTTCACCAAGTGGGTTTTTTTCAGAAAAGCATCGAGGCGCACGGCACCATCCTACGCCTGAATTCAAGGATTCGAATCAACCCTTGAGGATTTGATCCTTGGGGACCATGAAACGCACATTACCGCGGGTTCGCAGATTTGCCAGGTATTGCTGGATGGCATTTTGAGCTTTGGGCTCCTGGAGCTTTTCCATGATTTGAGGTTTCACTTCGGAAAAGGGCAGTGCTTCTTCATTTTCCGACTGGATTAGCTGCACCAGGATGATGTCCTTATCAGTGTCAATCGGGGCTGAGACAGCTCCCGCCTTGAGGGAAAGCGCTGCCTGTTCAATAGAGGGTCGGAGCAGTCCTTTCTCCATCCAGCCCAGGTCACCCCCGGTGTCCTTGCTGGCGCTGCTGCTGTAAAGCTTCACCAGCTCTTCAAAGGATTTGCCGCCTTTGAATTCTTCTTGCACCTTGGCCAATGTGGCTTTGGCCGCATCACCGTCTTGCGGTGTGGCGCCTTTGGCCAGCACCAGTTCGCGAATACGGAACCGGGTGGCCTTTTTGTATTCGTCCTTGTGGTCTTCGTAGTAGGCCCGCAGTTCCTGATCCTCAATGGCGATCTTGGCGTAGACCTCGGAGCGGAGGACTTCTTGCTGGAGAATCTGTTGCTTGGTGCGCTTGAGGTATTCCGGAAGGCCGATGCCCATGGAACCGCGCAAGGCTTTTTCGAAATCCGCGTCCGTGGCGAAATTGTTCTGCTTCTTGATGTCTTCGACATAGGCGTGCAGGTAATCGTCACCGATGCGCTGGCCAAGACCTAGATCATTGGCCTTGTCTTCCACCAGGAAGCTGTCAATCAGGCCCTGCAGTGTTTTTTCGCGGCCTTCTTTCAGCTTTTCATCCAATTCCTTGCCTGAAAACTGACGGTAGAGTGCCGCGTGTTCCTGCTCCACCGCCTGCTGGAATTGGTGGCGGGTGATGATGTGGCCATTGACGATGACCAGGATCTCCTCGCGAATATCCGGGGCAGTAGGGTTTAGCCCCGCCGTCACTCCCACCATCGGCGGGACGGCGCTTGTGGCTGGAGTGATACCACAGAAAATAGCGAGAAAAATCCTGGGAATCGTCGTGGTGATCATCGGGGTCAGCTTAACTATTCTTTTTGGGGGTAGCGGAGTCATCGGCCTTTTTTGTATGGCCTTCGACCTTTTTCGTCTTTCCCTCGGGCTTCTTTGGCTCGGTAGCAGGCTTCGGAGTGGCCTTCACAGGGGTGGCCGGGGCGGCAGTTTCAGACACTGGAACAAGATAGAGCTCGAAAGGGATTTCCTTCTTGATCCCGTCCAGGTATTCGTTCCAGACCTTTTCCTGACGCTCGGGTTGGGCCAAGGCGGGGATTTCCTTTGATACTGCTTCGAAAGGACGTTGAGCACCCTTTAACTTCTTGTCGGTCACTTCGATCAGGTGGTAACCAAATTGAGTCTTTACCGGCTCGCCAACCACCCCAATGGCTTGAGACTTCACCGCATTGCCAAACTCGGGAACCATCTGGCTGGGGTCGAAGCCCTCATAAAGACCGCCAGTGTCCTTGCTGCCTGGATCATCGGAGTACTCCTTGGCGAGGTCAGCTAGTTTTTTGCCGGCCTTCAACTCAGCCTGGACTTTAGCGATTTTGGCCTTGGCATCCGCATCGCTGAGGCCTTCCTTGTCGTCCGCATTGGCCTTGATCTTCACCAGGATATGGCGGGCGGAGTAGGTATCCGCTGTGGTCTGGAACTTATCCTTGTGGGCTTCGTAGTAGGCCTTCAGCTCAGGTTCAGTTAATTCGATCTTCTTCTTGAGCACTTCAGCATCTCTGTTCATCAATTCCGTGGCGATGATCTGGTCGGCGGCAAAAGAGAGCCTTTTTTTGAAGAAATCTGAATTCTCCAGGCCCATTTTCCGACCCTTGGCGACCAGGAGACGGAACTCAACGAAACTCTTGACGTAACGATCTCGGGCCTCTGGATCGTTCTGGACTTCCTTGCGCTGTTGAGGCGCAACTCCGCTTAGCCCCATCTCGATGTCAGACTGACGGATGAGTTCATTGCCGACTTTACCCACGATTTTGTCTTCTTTAGGGGTCGCCTTGTCTTCTTTGGGAGCTTGGGCGGTAGCCACCGGCGCGGTGGTGGTGACCGCCGCCACCGGCTTGGGCTTCTCTTCAGGTTTCGGGGTCTGACCCACAAGGCTCAGGGTGGCAAAGGTGAGCAGAGTGCTGCGCAACATGGAGGTTCCTCAAAAAAAGAAGTGCCAATGAAATGGACTTCGCGGTTGCAAGATGGAGATGGAGAAAAGGGCCACGCAGCTTCATTTCCAATTACCTGAATCGTCATCAGCCCAAACAGCAATCTTAACATGGCAGACCTATGAAAGCCTCTGAAAATTCAGGCAATCTGTCTATCCCGGCCTCCCCAAATGCGGTGTCCATGGCAGAGGTTCCCGCCCCTTGGATGGATCGCCTGGGGAGGGCGCTACAGCTTCGTGAGGAGTCCATCCGCCAACGGACTATCAGTCCGGCCTCGGGACTTGATTTCTGCTCCAACGACTACCTGGGCCTGAGGGGCGATCCAAGGCTGGCTCAGGCCGCCTACGAGGCCGCCAGGGAATATGGATCTGGTAGCGGAGCCGCGCGATTGCTGCGGGGTACGACACCCCTGCACGATGCCTTGGAAAGATCACTTGCCACCTGGAAAGGTTGTGAAGCTTGCCTGCTTTTCAATACGGGCTACCAGGCCAACACCACGATCATTCCAGCCTTGGTCGGCCCTGGCGACGCTGTGTTTTCTGATGCCCTGAATCACGCCTCTCTGGTTGATGGCTGTCGCATGGCCAAAGCGAACGACGCACATGTGGGCGTCTATTCCCATTTGGACCTGCCAGGACTCGATGCTCAGATGCGTGCATGGCGGGCCTGCAATAAGGGCTTGGCCCTAGTCGTGAGTGACGGGGTGTTCAGCATGGATGGCGATACCGCTGATCTGTCGGCGCTGTTGCAACTCTGCCGCAGCTACGACGCTTTGCTGTTGGTGGACGAAGCCCATGCGACGGGGCTCCTGGGGCCCAGTGGGGCGGGGCTCGCGGAACTGCAGGGTGTCCTTGGCCAAGTGCACCTGGTGATGGGAACTCTCGGCAAAGCCCTTGGCAGCTTCGGCGCCTTCGTGGGAGGGCCTTCGCTCATCGTGGATCACCTGCTCAATACCGCCCGGGGCTTCATCTTTTCCACGGCGCTTCCGCCGCCAGTCGTGGGGGCCACCCTCAAAGCCGTGGAACTTGCCCAAACCGAGCGATGGCGAGCGATCAAGGCCTTGGGTTTCGGGAGTCGTCTACGGGCTGCCTTCGGACTCGCTCAGCTGGATTCCGCCATCGTATCGCTGCTCGTGGGTGACGAAAATCAGGCCATGGCACTATCATCCCACCTGCAAGGCAGGGGCTTTGATGTGCGCGCCATACGGCCTCCGACGGTGCCACTGGGCACCTCGCGCATACGCATCACCACCGGCGCGCACCTGGAAGAGCGCGACGTGGACGCTTTGATTCAGGTCCTTCGGGGGCTAGTGTGAGCAGATCTTTTATGGCCTCGCTGCCTTCGCCGCTTTGGGTACTGGGCACCGGAACGGATGTGGGCAAGACCTGGGTTTCGGCTCGGATCGCCGAGACGTGGATGGAAGTAGGCCCCGTAACTTACCGCAAACCGTTTCAATGTGGTGTAGCGGATGAGAATAGCGATGCCTCAGATCTTTCAATGCTTCGAAGCACAGGCGCGGGGGTCGAGTCATTCGCCTCATTTCTCGCCCCATTATCACCGCTGGCGGCAGCGGAGGCCGAAGGACGCAGGCTTGACCTCGAGGCGGCTTTGGCCTGGTGCCAACGCCCCAGCGAGGGGCGTTTGTTGCTGGAAGGCGTGGGCGGCTTGATGGTGCCGCTGCAAGCAGGTCGGCATTTTTTGGCTTGGGCTTCAGACTTGCACTTCCCATGCGTACTGGTCGCCCTGGGTGGCCTGGGCACGCTGAACCACACCCTGCTCAGCTGCGAGGCTCTGATGCTTCGGGGCTGGCGCATCGAGGCGGTGATCCTGAATCCCGGCGCGGATCAATCCCACGAGGCGGCCGAAGCTAACGCCAAAATTCTGCGGAGATTTTTACCTCTTCACGTTGAGGTCGTGCACTGAAATGAGGTGGGTAGTTGAAAATTGGGGCTTATGTCTCCACACATCGAGCCTTGCCCCTTACAATTACTGTAGGCTGACCCATGCCTTCTCCCCTCCCTGAACCCTGGTCAGACCGCCTGGACATAGATCGTGCCCATATCTGGCATCCCTTCACGCAGATGAAGGATCACGAGGCGGATCCCCCCATTCCCGTGGTTGGGGGCGATGGGTGTGATCTGCTGCTCGCCAATGGCAACCGCGTGTTGGACGGGATCAGCAGTTGGTGGACCTGCCTGCATGGTCACAGTCATCCCAAGCTCATGGCGGCGTTGGAACGCCAAGGCGCCAAGCTCGATCACGTAATTTTCGCGGGCTTCACCCATGAACCCGCAGTGGAATTGGTGACGCGGTTGCGCCCCAAATTGCCAGCCAATCTGACTCGCTGTTTTTTTTCAGACAATGGCTCCACAGCGGTGGAAGTCGCCCTGAAAATGGCCTTCCAGGCGCAACTCCAAAAAGGCCAGGGACAGCGAACGCGTTTTGGCGCCCTGCACATGGGCTATCACGGCGACACCCTCGGCGCGGTGGGAGTTGGGGAGCTGGACAACTTTATGACGGACCTTTTCCGGCCTCTGCTATTGCGCTGTGAGCGATTGGTCGTACCCGAAGACCCTCGCCGTGAATTGAATCCAAATCTGGGTGGCTGGGAGGAAACTTTGGCGACCGCGCGGCAACGCCTTCGCTCCTTCTTTGAAACCCAGGGCAATGAGCTGGCGGCATTCATCGCGGAGCCGCTGTTGCAGGCTGCAGGGGGCATGCGCATGTGGCCACCAGAGTTGCTGGCGGAGCTGCGCGCCCAGTGCGACCTTTTTGGTGTCTACTTGATTTTGGATGAGGTGATGACTGGCTTTGGCCGAACCGGTAGTTTTTTCGCCCATAGCCAGGCAGGGATCAAACCGGATCTGCTGTGTCTTTCCAAGGGACTCACAGGTGGCACGCTGCCGCTTTCCTTGACTTGGGCCACCGAAGAAATCTACCACTGCTTCTGGGCTGACTACGCCGAAGGAAAGGCCTTCCTGCACGGCCACAGCTACACGGCGAACCCCCTGGCCTGCGCCGTGGCTTGCGCCAGTCTGGCGCTTTTCGAGGAGCAACCGGTCATGGAGCAGGCGGCGCGGTTGGGCGCAACCATGAAGTCTGCCTGGAGCCGCCTGGCGGAGCATCCAGCCATTCGGCGGCCCCGGATTATTGGCACGGTAGCCGCCGCCCAGCTGGTCGACCCAGCCACAGGCGCGCCACACCCGGCGGAATCCCGTTTTGGATGGCGCCTCCACCGACGAGCCCTTGAAGAAGGCCTGCTCATCAGGCCAATCGGTGATTGCCTATACTTCATGCCGCCTTTGAGCACGCCCCCAGCTCGTGCCAAAGAGGCCGTGGACACTATCACTTACTTGTTGAAATAAGCCGTGCTTGCCATGGCCCCGAAATGTTTCTATTCTCGGGACACCCTTCCTTAATCGGCATTCCCATTCGACTGGAGCCACCATGGGCACTCGACGCTTCCACCTTTTCACTCTCGCCGCGCTGACCACGTTGTCTCTGAGCCTCTCGGCCCAGAGCACGGGTGTCACCACCGCGGATCTTCGAGGTACGGTGCGCACCGCGGCAGGCGTGCCCGTACCAAAGGCCACCGTAAGACTTACCCAGGACGCCACCAACCAGACCCGTGTGCTGGCCAGTGATGCATCGGGTAATTATACCTTCCGCTTGCTACCTCCTGGCTCATACACCCTATTGGTGGAAGCCTCGGGCTATTCGAGCAAGCGCGTAAAAGATTTGGTTCTGCGCATTGGAAGCACCTTGGACTTCAATGTGAACCTGTCGGGTGTGGAAGCCTCGGCCACCGTGGAAGTGGTGGGTGAAAACACCATCGTGGATCCCACCCGCACCCAGGTATCCACAGTCATTGACAACAATTTGATCAACAACCTGCCCATCAACCGCCGACGGTTCGAGGATTTCAGCCTCACATCCCCCGGTGTGTCCAAGGCCAACAGCCCCGACAATGGCGGAACTGCCGCCAACTCGGGCCTCACCTTCGCCGGCGTGAATCCCCGTTCCAATAACGTGATGGTGGATGGCCTGGACAACAACGATGTTTCCACGGGTTCCGTTCGATCCACCTTCAGCCAGGAAGCGGTCCAAGAATTCCAGGTGGTGGCGAACGGCTTCTCGGCGGAGTATGGCCGCGCCGCGGGCGGCACCGTGAACGTAGTCACCAAGAGCGGCGGCAACCAGTTTAGTGGCGCACTCTTCTACTTCCGCAGGGAAGGCAGCCTGGATGCCAAGCGCCCCTTGAGTTCCGGAGATCAGAAATTCTCCCAG
>JANYBM010000002.1 GCA_025361125.1 Holophagaceae bacterium
GCAGCCGGTAAAGGCCCAGGTTGCGGTGGCCCGTCGCTTTGTTGCGTGTGTGGCTGAGCCCTAAGGTGATGAAAGGCCCGCCATCTTCAGGCCAGGTGGTGAGCGCCGGCAGTTTGGAGAGTCGCACCTCTGCGCCCTGCAGCACAATTTCCTGGCAGAGGCCCTTGCGAACCGTTTTCGGCATCCAATTGCCCACTTCGGCGAGCATGGGCAGCTTGGCCAGTTTGTCGAAGAATCCGAGTCCCGGCCTGGGCATGGCTTCCTGGATGAGCCTCTCGATCCTATCCGCGATGGCGTCCAGGCCACGCGCTTCCTTTTCAACGCCCAGAGCCAAAGCCATGCGCTTGGCCGAACCATAGGCATTCATCACCACTGGCATGGAATAGCCTTTGGGCTTTTCAAAGAGCAGGGCTTTGCCTCCGCCCGGCTGCTTGGAAACGCGATCGGCGATGGCGCCCATTTCAAGGTAGGGATCCACCTCCACCGCGATGCGGTGCAGTTCCCCGGCGGATTCAAGCTGTTGGATGAAGGTTTGAAAATCGCGGTTCATCAAGAATCCAAGGAGATGGGGGGGAGTCGCCTGAGCGGCAGGTCGCCCAGTGGGGTGTCTAGTCCATTGGACATCATCCCATCCCCACTGGTGCTCCGATACAGGCCATCCGTGTGAAATCCTGGACCTCGGAGCCCGGTGGCCGGATGCTGCTTCTATGGCCTATTCCGCCCGACAGCGCCACAGCTACCTTCGCGAGCATCCCCTGCGATGGGCTCTCCAAGCCGTTAGCGTTGGCGCGCTCGCTGGCATGGGTATCGGGTTTCTCCTGGGTGCGCGCGGCCACCACGACTTTGCGTTGGACGCGCTTATCGGCATCATCATCAGCACCGTGATGTGGGCAGGGTTTGACACCCTGCATAGTCCCTTCGAATCCCGCAAAGGAGGGTGGTCACCGGAGATCGTGGGCCTGGTATCCGTGCTGTGGATGCTGGTGCTCTACGCGATCTTGCTCCTGGTTGCGATGGGCCTCATCCGCCTTGTTACGGGCGCGAACCTGCTGGGAAACCGGCTTGTGCTCATGTTCACCGTATTGACGGGACTGGCGGTGTCGGGATTCATCGCGGCCAAGGAAACCATCACAGAGCATGTCGCGGCAGAGCGCAGGCTGGTGCAAGCCGAGGCCCGGGCCAGCTTCCTGAGCCTTCAAGCCCAGATCCAACCCCACACTCTCTTCAATGCACTGAATACCATTGCGGCCCTCATCCCCGAAGACCCGCGCCGCGCCGAGGAGGCGACCGAACGCTTGTCAGCCTTGTTGCGCCGCATTCTCGGGGCCTTGGAACAGCCCGTCTGGAGCCTGCGGGAGGAATTTGCCCTGCTGGAACACCTGTTGGGTTTGGAGTCTCTGCGCTTCGGTGAGCGGCTCAGCTACCAGCTATTGATTGAGCCAGGGATGGCCGAGCGGCAGATCCAGCCGCTGCTGCTGCTACCCCTGGTGGAAAACAGTCTCAAACACGGCTTCCGCCCGAAAGTTGACGCCTGCCATATCACGGTTCGGGCCGCGGGGGGCCGCATCCGTATTCAGGATGACGGCGTGGGTCGAGCGGAGGGTGTGCCAGATGGATTGGGCTTGCGCACCGTGCGCGAGCGGCTGGAAGCTTCCGGGGGTTCCCTCCAGTGGCTTCCGGTGCCAGAGGGCTGCGCCGTGGAGGTGAGGCTTTCATGAGATCTCTTCGCTTTGCCATTATCGAAGACGAGCCGCCAGCAAGGATCCGGCTCAAACGCCTGGTGGCGGAGATGGAACCGGAATCCGTTTGCGTAGCCGAGGCCGGGGATGGTCAGGCGGGCTTGGCCCTGCTGCGGGAACACTCCATGGACGTACTCTTTTTAGACATCGAATTTCCTCCCACCGGCGCTTTTGGCTTATTGCGCGAGGCTCGGGAGGCCGGCCTTCGACTGCCTTCCATCGCTTTCGTCACGGCCTTCGACCAGCACGCTCTGGAGGCTTTCAGATGGGCTGCCTGCGACTACCTGCTCAAGCCCGTGGAACGGGAACGGTTGCGGGAGACTTTGGATCGACTGGTCCCGCCACAACCGGATTTTGGTCTGCTGCTCCAAGCTCTGGAGGCCGCGCAGCGCAAGCGGATCCCTGAGCGATTCTCGGTATCCGTGAAGGGCCGGCTGCGAATATTGAGCTGGGCCCAGGTGAGCCACCTTTCCACAGAGAATCGCCTGTTGTTCGTACACACTACTGAGGGAAACTTCGTGCTGGACCGCACGCTCGATGAGTTGGAGAGTCTTCTAGCCCCACGGTTCATGCGTACCCACCGGGGAGCCATGGTGGCCTTGGATGCGGTCAAGGAATTGGTATCGGATTCGGGGGGCACCGGTGAATTGCGCTTGAAGGATGAGGCCCGTGTGCCCGTGAGCCGGGATCGCATGGCAGAAGTGCGAAGGTGCCTCGGAGGCTGAAGCCCTCCTTTCGTACGCAGGATCCCCCCGTTGGTGCGTCTAGGTGAACGCAAGGGTTAGTACTTCAGGAAGCTGACTCCATCGCGCCGTGCGCGTCTGGAGTCCACCATGCGAATATATCTGCTCTTGCTCCCCGTCCTCACCTTCAGCCTCAGCGCTCAGGACGTTGATCTCACCGCCCAGCTGCAGCGAACCCAGCGCTTGGGCACCGATGCCTTGCGAGGGCTTCAGGCGAAACTTGCGCAGGATCCCACACCCATCGAACAGAAGGCGTACTTCCAGGCCTTTGTGGGCTACACGCTCGCCTCCCACCTGCAACACCAGGATGCGAAGACCTCCGAAGCCCTCCTGGATCGCACTTTGAAAGGCCTTGAAGGACGCAAGGATGCCGATAGCCTTGCCTTGATGGGCGCCTGCTTTGGCCTGAAGATCGGCTTTTCGCCCAATTCGGGGATGACTCTGGCGCCGAAAGCGATGGGGCTATTCCAGCAGGCCCTGAAGTTGAGCCCGGGGAACCCCCGTGTGCTTTTCTTCCAGGGCCTGCACGTCTACCACACGCCCGCCTTTTTCGGCGGTGGCGCCGAGAAAGCCATGCCGATCCTCGAAGCGGCCGTGAAGGCGGGTGAGCATGAAAAGCCCGCAGAGAACGCCTGGACCCCGCGCTGGGGCAAAGCCGAAAGCCTTGCCTGGCTGGCGCTCGTGCAGCTGGACCGACAACAAACCGAAGCAGCCAGTCTGAGCCTGAATGCAGCGCTGGCTATGGATGAAGAGTACGCATTCGCTGTCAAGGTCGTGAAACCGAAAGTCGACGCAGAATTGGCCAAGGCACAGAAGTGATGCTCATCCTGCTTCAGTCAGCTGCCGTTCTCGGCGGCGTGGTGATGGGTTCGGGCGGCGTGCCGATCGCTGGCGCGATGGTGGCCGCAGGAGATCAACACGCCCTGACCGATGCCAAAGGGGGCTTTTCCCTTAAGGTGCAGGGGCCGACAACCCTACGCATCTCCGCCAAGGGCTTCAGTTCCCAGGAGCGGGAAGCGAAGCCTGGGGAGACACTGCTGGTGCTGCTGGAGCGGGAGGCGCAGGGCGCCACCGTGGAGGTGGTGGAAGGCTCGGGCTACTCCAGCGAAGGCCCTTCCAGTTCCATTTCCAGGCTGGAGATCTACATGACGCCAGGGGCCGCGGCGGACGTGTTCCAAGCCACCAAGGCCCTGCCGGGCGTGAGCAACACCAGTGAAGGCGCTGAGCTTTTCGTCCGGGGTGGCAAACCCGAGGAAGTGGGCATCTATCTCAATGGGGGTCGCCTGCCGAGGCCTTACCACCACCCCAACACCCAAGGCGGCATCTTTTCCTCCGTGGACACGGCCATGGTCACGCGCCTGGACTTCATTCCCGGCGGATTCTCGGCCAAATATGGGGATGCCCTCTCGGCGGTGCTCGACCTAAGCACGGAAGTGAATTCCCCCGTGCGCACTGGCAGCGCCCTCATCGACCTGGCCAGCCAGGGAATCCAACAGGATGAGCCGGTGGGGGGCGGCGTGCTGCGGGGTTCCTACCGGCATGCCTCGCCGGCCTTGCTGGACAAGTTCTACGGCCTCGCGCCGAATTTCACGGATGCCCCCATCAGCGATGACCTGCAGCTGAACCACCAGACCCCACTGGGGACGGGCCGCCTCACCATGACCGCCCTTTTCTCCCAG
>JANYBM010000062.1 GCA_025361125.1 Holophagaceae bacterium
ACCAAACAATTCACGGCAGTTGTTACTGGCTCTACCAACACAGGTATCACCTGGACAGTGACAGGGACAGGGAATGGCACCGTCTCGACTGCAGGCCTTTACACCGCGCCCCTCAAGGCGGGCAGCTTCACCCTGACCGCCCATTTGAGCATTCCAGCGCGGGTAAGGGCGGACAAAACCAGCGCCAGAAACCGACCCTTTGGATTGGAACCTGTCACGGCTTTCACTCGCCCTCCCGTGGGGGATCCCGGTGGTGGATGGGAAGGGATCAGGTGCGGCGCTGTGCGCATCAATAGGTCCCAGCCCTCACCCCCTTTTATGAAGGGCGAGGGCCGGGACCCAGACGAAGCAGGAGCTAAGAACCGGGGAGGAATCCCGTCCCAAGAGCCTGCGAAAAGAAGGGAGTTCAGGCTTTCCTCATCACGATAGGCTTGTCCTCTTCGGAGGTTCCATGGAACGCGGTCATCTTTGGCGGTCTTGCTTCAAGTTGAATTTGCGCATGCTGGAGATGAATTCAGCGGGCATCTCGGATGAGATGGCTGGTGCGCGTCCGGCGGAGGGGGTGTCGAGCCCGGCTTGGATCGTGGGGCATCTGGTTTATAGCCGACGCAGCCTGATCACGCGCCTGGGTGGAGCGCTGGACGACGAGCCCATCTGGAAGGAAAATTATTCACGGGGTGGGAGCGGCGAGGTTGCCCATTTGGGATTCGCGGCCCTTTGTCAGGCCTTCAGCGCCACGGATGAAAGTATCAAGGCCGCTTGTCAGGGAGTAGGCGATTGGGACCTGCCCACTCCGAACCCGTTCTCCGGCACCGAGCAGCCTTTGGAACAACTCGTCGCCTTTCTCTACATGCACGAGTGCTATCACCTGGGGCAGCTCGGGCTGATGCGGAAGTTGTATGGGCTGAAGGGCGCGATCTGAAAATGAGCCGGGGACTCTCTGACGGCGAGGTGTTGGGATTGCTCTCCGGTCGTTTGCCGGGGATGTGGGAAGGCCGAGGAAATCATTCTTGATGCAAAGCCAGGCTCGTTGACCAGGCTTGTTTTTGTCCCCGCAAATCCCCGTGAGTCCCCGGCTATAAAAAATCTTTTGGCCGGGGACGCACGGGGATTTACGGGGACAAAGAAAAAAACCAATTTTGTTTAAATTCCATGCCTGGCCCCTGCGAGGGCCCCGGCTCAGCGATATGCCCGAAGCCCATTACTGGCTAACTCGTCTACCATTGTTGTCTGTTGTCTGTTGTCTGTTGTCTGCATCCCGCATGGGATTGCGCCCGTAGTCCAGAGGCCCCATGAAAATCCTGCTTGGCATCACCGGTGGCATCGCGGCCTACAGGGCAGCGGATTTGGCGCGACTGCTCACGAATCGCGGGCATACGGTGCGGTGCGTGCTCACCGAGGCGGGCGCACGGTTCATCACTCCCTTGACCTTGGCGTCGCTCACGGGCGAGGCCTGCTACGGCGCCAACCCGGACCATCATGAATGGAGGCCCAGCCCCAGTGTCGAGCACATCGAACTGGCCCGCTGGGCAGACGTGGTGGCCGTAGTGCCTGCTACGGCCAACATGCTTGGGAACACCGCCAACGGCCTGGCGAATGACTTGCTCTCGACCGTTTTACTGGCCACCAAGGCGCCGATTCTCTGGGCCCCAGCCATGAACACCGCCATGTGGGAGCACCCGGCGGTCAGGGCCAACCTTGAGCGCCTGAAAGCCTTCGGCCATACGATCGTCGAACCCGCCGAAGGCATGCTGGCCTGCGGTGAAGCAGGCGCCGGCAAACTGGCGGACATCGAGCGCATCGCCGACGCCATCCGCGCCGTGGGAAGCGAACGGCTGGGGTCGTTGAGGGGGAAACAGGTCCTGGTGACCGCCGGTCCCACCCGTGAAGATCTGGACCCCGTGCGGTTGCTTACGAACCGGAGCACCGGAGAAATGGGCATTGAGATCGCGCGGGCTTTGCGGGATGCGGGCGCGGAGGTTCATCTCATTTTAGGTGGCGATATGGAAGCGCCGTTCGGCATCGAGACGATGCGGGTGCGGACCGCAGATGCCATGATGGCCGCCTGCGCCGAGCTTTGGCCGAAAATGGATGGCTGCCTCGCCGCCGCCGCCGTGGCCGACCAACGGCCTCAGGCGATCGCGGCTGAAAAGGTGAAGAAGGCTGATGGGCCGGAAATCCTGGAGCTGGTGCGGACCGAGGACATCCTGCTGAATCTCGGAAAGCAGAAAAGGGTAGGGGTGGGCGGTCAATGGCTCCTGGGTTTCGCAGCTGAAAGTGAACATCACGTTGAGTACGCTTCCGCCAAGCTGGCCAAGAAAAAACTCGATGCGGTCTTCGTGAACGACATTGCCAGTGGCAAAGCTTTCGGCCATCAGGACAACACCCTGACGCCGGTGACCGCCGACGGCCCTCAACCCCCGCTGGGACCGCTTCCGAAGGATCAGTTGGCCTCGGCCTTGGTGGCTTGGTGGGCGGGGCGGTTGGGTTCCAAGGCTTGAGCCCTGCCTACAAATACCGCTCCTTCAGCACCCCCACATGATGCCGCACATGCCCGGCCATGACCGCTGCAAGGGCTCGCGCGCTCATGATACGGCCGTTGGAGGTGCCACGGATCTCCAGCATCTCTGCGGTCATGCCGCGGAACATCCATAGATTCGATTGGCGGGCGAGCCTGAATTCCTCCAACAGGTCTTCCAACCGGCAGTGATCGTAACCCGAAGCTGCAATAAATTCGTCCTCCTCAAAGCCGTGCAGATTCGTCGCATCCTTTCTTGAAATTCTCAGGGCACGATAGGCGAACACCCGCTCGGCATCAATGAGATGGCCCGCCACTTCGCGGATGCTCCACTTGCCCGGCGCATAGCGATGACCCGCCTCGGAATCAGGCACGGAGCCCAGCAGCGCCAGTTCATCCAGGTTGGATTCCAGCGCCTCCAGCACGTTGAGTTCGGGCACCTTGGCCACGTAGCCCGCGAAGTGCGGCGCGTATTCATCCGGCAGTGGAGGCGCAATCAAAGCAAGCGGCATGGGGATTCTCCTGAATTTTCGATTGACGATTGACGATTGCAGCGCGGCGACAAGGAGGGTGTTGGGCTTTAAATTTACGTCTTTTGACACTCAACTTTCAGACTTGGGGGCCAGGATGCATTGCCTCCCATCACAGCGCCGGGTCCAGCCATACCAGCGTCTCTGAGGGAGGGCCCACTACATCGCCCACGCGGACGGCCACCACCACCATCCAGCCCTGAGGGCGAATGAGGTCGGACATGTCAAGGTGCATCCGCTTGCCAGGAGCTGGCAGGTTGGGGCGGCGGCGTTCCACCACGACCTCGCCTTTAGCCACAATGGTTCCAGGGGCAGGCTTCACCGTACTCAAAGGCAGATAGAAGACCCGCAGCATCTCCAGGCCCACCAAGGACTCGCCACGGGCGTCTCGGAACGGAAGGGTCACTTCCAATTGCCGCAAAGCCACCCAATGCGCCTCGGGGGCCTGGGGCTCGGCGCGGGGGCGCGGAATGGGGTCCCCTTTGCGTCCGCACGCTGTGAATGAAAGTGAAAGCAGGAAAGTAATCCCCGCGTTTGCTAGTCTGAAGGTTCGCATCCCTTCGATGATGCCTATAAATTCGGAGTTTGACGATGCCAGTGACAAAAGTTTTGATCGCAAACCGGGGTGAAATCGCGTGCAGGGTGATTCGAACCTGCAGAGAAATGGGTATTCCCACCGTTGCCGTTTATTCCGACGCCGATCGTGGCGCCCTGCACGTGCGCATGGCGGACGAGGCCTACTGCATTGGCCCGGCCCCGGCCCGGGAGTCCTACCTGGTGGTCGAGAAGATCCTGAACGCCGCCAAACAATCCGGCGCCGATGCCATCCACCCAGGCTATGGGTTCCTGAGCGAGAACGCCGAGGCCGCCAAACTGTTTCAGGAAAACGGCATCACGTTCATCGGTCCCCGGCAGGAGTCCATCGTGAGCATGGGTTCGAAGACCGCGGCGCGGATCGTGGCCATCAAAGCTGGCTGCCCGGTGGTGCCGGGAATCCAGGAAACCATGAGCGATGAGGACCTTTTGGTCGAAGCCGGAAAGATCGGCTTTCCAATCATGGTGAAGGCCGCCATGGGCGGTGGTGGCAAAGGTATGCGGTTGGCGAAAAATGTCGAGGAATTGAAGGCTGGGCTGCCCCGGGCCCGGGGTGAGGCGCTTTCCTCATTTGGCGATGACAGCGTCTACATCGAGAAGGCCATTGTCCAGCCCAGGCACATCGAGATTCAGATCTTCGGAGACCAGCACGGCAATTACGTCTACCTGTGGGAGCGTGAATGCTCCATTCAGCGGCGCCATCAGAAAGTCATCGAGGAAGCCCCTAGTCCCCATGTGACGCCTGAGATGCGCGCCGCCATGGGCGAAGCGGCGCTGAAAGTGGCGCGGGCGGTGAAATACGTGGGCGCTGGAACCGTGGAATTCCTGGCGGATTCGGAACGGAATTTTTATTTCCTGGAGATGAATACCCGGCTGCAGGTGGAGCATTGCGTCACGGAATGGATCACGGGCCTGGATCTGGTGAAATGGCAGATCCTGGTAGCCCGTGGCGAAAAACTGCCGCTCACCCAAGATCAGATCAGGCTCAATGGCTGGGCCATGGAATGCCGGATCTACGCAGAGGATCCGGACAAGAATTTCATGCCGAGCCCGGGCCGGATCAGCTTCCTGCGGACACCGGCGGGGCCCAATGTCCGGGATGACAGCGGTGTCTACGAAGGCTGCGAAGTGTCCATGTTCTACGATCCGATGATTTCGAAGCTGAGCACCTGGGGCCCCACGCGTCTGGAGGCCATTGACAAGATGCGCAGCGCGCTGGGTGAATACCGCATCGGCGGCATCCGCAGCAACGTGGCCTTCCACGAAGTGCTCATGGAATACGAACCGTTCCGCAAGGGCGATCTGCATACGGGGCTCCTGGACAAGCCGTTCTGGAAGAAGAAAGAGGTCGGTCCCAACCTGAAATTCGCCGTGGCCGCCGCCATGGTTGCAGAGCTGGATGATGAGGAAAGGCGGGCATCCCAGCCCGCAGGGTCAAGTGAAGGCAAGCTAGGTGCGTGGCAACATTGGGGCAAATTCAACCGACTTTAACGGCGAACTTCGCGGTCGGTCGCGACTAAAGATAAATTTTGATTTTCCATTCGCGGAATTAGCGGTTGAAGATTTCCTTGGTGGTCCCATGAAACGCACTCTTCTCATCGGCAAAGAAACCCACGACGTTGAAATCCTCCGTCGGGACGGAGAGACCACGCTCAGCTGGGATGGCACCGCCGAAGCCGTGGACATCTTGGAGGTGGGTTCTGGCAATTGGTCGGTGATCATGGGCCATAAATCCGTGGACGTCCGCCTGGATGGGTTGAAGCATTCTGATCCCGATATTCAAGGTTTTCGCGCAACGCTCTTCGACGCCACTTACGAATTCGCGCTGCAGGATCCCCGCAAGGCCCTCCTCGCCGCTGCCAGCGGTGCTGCGGCATCGGGCGGTCCCCTCACAGCTCCCATGCCGGGCAAAGTCGTCAAGCTCCTGGTGAACGAGGGCGACCCGGTAAGTGAAGGTCAGCCTCTCCTCATCATGGAGGCCATGAAGATGCAGAATGAACTGCGTGCCACATCAGCGGGGAGAGTATCCAAAATCACGGTACAAGAGGGCGCCACTGTGGAGACGGGCGGAACACTCATGATTCTTGTGGCGCCCGAGGCGGATTAGCGTGAGGCCTCGCGTATCGGCAACGCCGATACCGAGAGGATGCAGAATGAGTTAAGAGCGGCGTCCGAGGGAATCGTGGTGAAAATTTCGACCTCCGAAGGAGCCACAGTAGAAACGGGTTCGGTACTCATCACAGTGGGGCCCAAGAACGATTGAAGGGGCGGTCTCGCGTATCGCGCAGCGAGACAGATAGGACATAAAAACGGCCCCGGATAGTCCCTACCTGGGAACATCCGGGGCATTGCTTTTTGCGGTCAATCAATCAGCGGAGCCGCCCGCTCCACCGCCGGTGGAACTTCTGGTCTTCCACAGGAAGCCATGGGGGAATTTGGCCTGTTGGGGATCCTTGAAACCGGTATGGCAGATGGCGCACGCGGAGGCCTTCTGCCCTGAACCATGTTCCTTCGCGAACTCCGAGAAGCCCTCACCCTTGTTGCTGTCGTGGCAGGCGGCGCAGCTGCCCAGGGCGACAGCCTTGCCCTGGTACTGGATAGCTTGATAGTTATCCGTGGGCTGGTTGGTGGGCACCATGGCGTGGGGGCTGCCGTGGCAGGCGGCGCAGGCCAGGCCACCGTGGCCTTTCCCGTGGCGGTACAGGGTGCTTCCGGTGTCCACCTCGGGCACGCCTGCGTGGCATTTCGCACAACTGGGTTCCTGGGCCCAGGGTACGCGGCCAGCGGTGATGCTGTTGGAAACCTGGCTCAGGTCGCCATGGCAGGCGGTGCAGTTGCCGGTGGCATTGGTATGGGCAAGGCTTCGGCTGCATTGGGTCTTGTTCCCAGGATGGCAGTCATAACAACTGGCGCCCTTGCTGGCGTGATAGCCATGGATGGCCTGGGAAAGGTATTTTCCAGAGCTGCCCGGGCCAGTCTGTCCAAGGGCGGGGCTGCCGTGGCAACCTGCGCACAGCACGGGCTTGGATGTCATGAGTTTGGTGCTATGGCGAAGGTCGTGTTTCTTGAGTATGTCGTTGAAGGCATCGGCCCCATGGCATTTGGCGCAATTGATCTCGTCGGAAGTCGGCACCGTATTCCGAGTCTGGGCGACCACCTTCCCAGTGCTGTCCTTGATTGTTATTTCGGCTTGCTGGTAGGGATTCCATTTTCCTGAATCATCCATGGGCACGACAGGGATTCCATCCACCTCGAAGTGGTCGCCCTTGTTGACCATCTGACCCGAGAGCCCATTGCTGATGAACGGGTCCATCAGGTTCAGGCCCTTGTCCTTGGCGAGCGTTACTCCAAATAGCTTTTTCGCGTTATCCCAGAATTGGCCGTAGGTTCCTTTGCCATAGCTCTTCGTGTTGTTGATCATCCGATATTGCGCCGTCAAGCCGGTGGTGACGATGTGGGGCGGGTTGCCGCGTTGGACCACTTGGGCCCAAACAGTGTTGTAAGGCGGCAGGATCACAGCCGTATCGTAGGTGGGATTCAGGCAGTGCATTCCCAGGTCATTCCAAGCCGTGACCATGTAGTTGCCCACACTGCCACTGCTCACTTTAATGGATGCCTCAGCTACTGGGGGCGGCGAAGCACTGGCTTGCGCTGGGATCTGCCCGTTGGAACCACATCCGGAGGTAATGCCCACCAGAAGCAGCACTGCGCCGATGCCTACGAGTTGGAAAGGATTCCGCTGCTGTTGCACGTATTCCCCCAAGAAGTTGTCAAGGAGCCCAATGGGATCCTTTGGTTCTGGCCGAGGGCCAAGCCACGATCAAAATCGTGGCTTCACTACTCAGAGACAACATGCGTCTGATCCTTCGCGCCACCACTCAGAATGGTTGAACCGGCGGGTCACCTTGGCGACGAGGTGGAAGCCATGGCTGAACAGTATTTATGAATGGTTATATACGAATAATAATAGTTTACGATTCATGACTATTTGAGACCATGCAAATCGGATATGGAAATGATCTCCATCATTACCATCGTGTTGCCTGCCAGCTACTTAGTGCCGAAAACCTTTGGAATGCGGAGGGAACCGGTAAGGGTGACGTACATAGAGCTGGAGTGCAGGAAACCATTGGCGCCGGTGCTTTCCAGGTTGATGGAATTCACCGCACATTCAAAGGCGAACCTTCGGCTGAAGGCGTACCCCAGTGCCAGCCGTGCGCCGGGTCGTCCACTTTGGCTGCGCTCTTCGTACACCCCTGGCGCCGGGTAATTGGGCGGTACGACTTGGATGCGGCCCTTGACGTTGTTCAGGCTCAGGCCCGCGCTTCCATAGAACGATTCCACACCCTTGCGGGAGAAGGTTTGAACCCAATCAACCCCGTACTGCAGGTCGCTGAAGGGCTCATCCACGGCATGCCGGATGGCCACCCGGAAGCCACCTGGACCGGCTGGAAACAACAAGGCTCCTTCGAGCGCCAAAGGGAACTTGGTCACCAGGCCCGTGGCGCCGGTGGTGTCGCGTTGGTTCTTCCAATTGTGATCAAGGCTGGCGGTCAAGCCCACGTCCAGATGGAGCGCGACCCCCTGGGCCTGAAGGGGAAGAACCAGCGCCAGGAAAATAAAAATGCGACCAGGGCGATTCATAGTTTCTCCAATCCTTCAAGGCCGATGGTGGGTGACCAAGGCAGAAGCTCGTATTGGGCCATGCCGGTCTTGGTGTAGGGATCTTCATCTCTGATGCGATCCAGCGACGCCTGGACAGCACCATCCGGAACCCTCAAGAGCAACGCGCCGCCAGACTTAGGATCAAGTGGCCCCGAGGCCAGCAGCAAGCCCCGCTCCTGCAAGGTTCGAAGGTAGGCCCGGTGGGGAGCTACCACGGTGAGCACTTCTTCAAGGGGCTTTCGGTAACGGAGGATGGCGAGGGCGTACATGGGGGCTCCACGAAGGTCTCACGCCCAGCTAAACATGAATCTGTCCATACCTGAAGGGCCTCGATGGCGAGGTTTCGAGGTGGCGCGGAAATATGTCAGTTTTCAGGAGAACGAGATTAATCTTCTCCTACTTCGTTTCTTCCTCATGATTCAAATATGCATGAATGCCTAGACCGCATCGCTTTGCTGCTCCGCCGCCTGATCTGCCTGGTGGCAGTCCTGGGGATGGGCTGGACGCTTCACGCGCAGCCCTTTGCCTTCAGGCATTTCGATGGTCGCGACGGCCTGCCCCAAAGCCAGGTCAGGGCGTTGCTGGAGGATCGCCGGGGCTTTCTGTGGGTGGGGACCCAGGGCGGCGTAGCGCGGCTGGGCGCTGCTGGCTTCAAGCCCTTCGGGTTGGCGCAAGGTCTAGGGGTTGGTCAGGTGACGGCGCTGCTGGAGGATCGGGAAGGGGCCATCTGGGTCGCTCAGGTTGACGCCAGCCTGGCCAGGATCCGAGGCAGTCAGGTGCAAACCTTTGGCCCAGACGATGGCCTTCCGGCGATGAATTCCTATTGCCTGGCCGAAGATGCTTCAGGCGGCATCTTAGTGGGAACCCGGGCCGGCCTGCGGCGCTGGGATGGAAACAAATTCCAGCCCGTGGACCTGGGTGCCTGGCCGAATGAGCCCATTTATGGCATCGCGAAGGCCAAAGGTGGAATTTGGTTGAGCACTAGGAAGGGCCGGGTGGGTTTCTGGGACGGCCGCCATCTCAAGGAAGAACTTCTTCCCAAAGCCGTCGCCACACGGGAAGTCTGGAAAATGGCGATGGATCCGGAAGGAAGGCCCTGCGCCCTGACGCGCCCTGGTCTTTTCAGGAAGGAAGGCGATGCCTGGGTACTGATTCCCCTGGTGGGCTATAACGGCCTTCCCAAGCTCCAGGATTTCAACTTCGACCACGATGGTGCGCTCCTGGTCGGCCTTGGGGATGATGGCCTATGGACCCAGTCCCCCAACGGATCCACCCGGTGGTGGACGGCGAAGGATGGCCTGCCGGAGGAACACATCAACCTGGCTTACCGCGATCGCCAGGGCATTTTCTGGGTGGGCTCCGACGGTGCTGGGCTATATGCCCTGGCCGTGCCGGGGCTGCATTCGATCACCTCTCAGGAGCGCTTTGAGCTGGGAGCTGTGCTGGCAATCGAACCGGTTCCCGGTGTGGGCACGTTTCTGGGCACCAGCCGCGGGCTTTTCCTCTGGCAGGAAGGCAAGGGCCTGACAGCCCGCTGGACCACCAAAGAAGGACTTCCCTCCAATGAAATCTGGAGTCTCTATCCCGATGGCACAGGCGGGCTCTGGTTGGGCAGCGCCAAGGGCATGGGAAGGTGGAGCCACGGGCGCGTGCAACCGGGGAAGATCCTAGGTGACGCGCGGGTGTTCCAGGTCCTCGGCTGGAATGGCGTGAACATGGTCGGCACCGACCGCGGGCTGGTGGAGATGGACCTCTCCGGCCAGGTGAAAAAGACCTATGAGATGCCGAAGGAAACTGGGGTCAACGATGCTTATGTCCTCACCAAGGATGCGGAGGGTGTCCTGGTGGGGTGTTCCAAAGGCCTCTACCGGTTTGAGGGCCAGCGCATGGTGCGGGCCTTTCCGGGAACACCCTTCGACAATGTCAGTGTTCTCGCCCTCCACCGTGATGCCAAAGGGCTGCTTTGGGTGGGCACCGTGCAGGGGCTCTATAGGTACGAGGAAGGGCACTGGATGCGCTTCGGCATCGAACAAGGCCTGCCGGACGCCAACATCTACTTTGTCGGAGATGGCGGCCAAGGCCGCATCGCGGTGGGGCATGGCAAAGGCGTCACCCTGCTGGAAAGCGATGGCCGGATGATTCATTTGAACCAGGCGATCGGTTTGCTCTCCGATGAGACTAATCAGGGAGCTGTGCGCCTGGATGACCTAGGCCGACTCTGGCTGGGCATGATCAACGGGGTTTGCATCTTGGACACCAAAGAACCCCTTCGGCTGCCGGGGATGCCATCGCCGCATGTGCTCGAAATGTCCTGGCCGGGAGGACGCGTCCCTCTGCCCACTCAAATAGATTTGCCGCCGCGCCGGGAATACATTGAATTCAATTTTGAAATGGGAATGCCCATTTTCAGCAAGCCCCCCATCTATGAAGTCCACCTGGAAGGCCTATCGGGGGATTGGCAGCGAATCAACGAGGGCAATACCGTGCGTTATGAGCGGCTTCCGGCGGGCTCCTACCGCTTTCGAATCAGGGCTAGCCAGGATGGCGCGCATTGGCTCGAGGGGCCATCCGTTGCCTTGCTGGTCCGCCCCACTTGGTTTGAACATCCCCTAGGACGCGCGGCACTGGTCATCTTGGGTTTGGCGATGGTGGGTGGCTTCCTCCAGTGGTGGACCTACCGCTTGCGCAAGGTGGCGAAAATCCTTGAATTCCAAGTGGGCGAACGCACCCGCTCTTTGAATTGGCGCAATCAGGAACTTGAAGTAGCCCATGAACAGGTGAAACAGATCCTTGAGTCGAAAGTCGTGTTCACCCGCATGGTGGTACACGACCTGCGCTCGCCCATCACCACCATCAATCTGCTCGCTGACCAGATGGGGACCGAGGCCCAGGATCGCGGCGAGACACCGCCGCCCCAATTGGAGATCATCGCCAAGGAGGCAGACCGCCTGGATGGGCTGCTCAAACGGCTTTTGGACCAGTCCCGTAGCGAAGCCGTGGACCAGACGCTGCACATGGTCCGGACGGACCTCCGTGAACTTCTGGAGGGAATGGAAGACGTGTTGCGCTTGAAGGCTGAATGGGCGGGACTCCATTTTTCCTGGGAGGTACAGCCCCTGGGTGGCCAGGTGCTGGCGGACGCCCTCGCCGTTCAACAGGTGCTGCTCAATTTGTTCGGCAATGCCCTCAAGGTCACCCCAGCGGGAGGCAGCGTTGGCGTGCGCTCCAGCGCGAAAGGGGAGCGCTGGCTCCTGGAGGTTTGGGATACGGGTCGTGGCTTTGACGCGGGGGAATTGGAGCGGCTCTTCCAGCCCTTCACGCAAGTGGAGATCAGCGATATCGGTAAGGGTTGGGGCTTGGGTCTGAGTATTGTGAAGAGCCTGGTGGATGCCCACGGGGCTACCCTCACCGTGGAGAGCAAACCCGGCCATGGCGCCACTTTCCGGATTGCCTTCGTACTGCTGGCAACGCCCGAAACTACGCTCGTGTGATGCGGGTACCCACCGTGGCGGGATCCTCGAGCTTCAGAGCTTCGGCGGTGGTGATCAGGACTTCATGACCGCCAGCCTCGATAAAGGTCAGGGCGCTTTCGATTTTTGGCCCCATGGAGCCCGCCGGGAATTGGCCGTCGGCGATATGCTCCCTGGCTTCGGACGCGGTCATGCGATCCATCCATCTTTGGGTGGGCTTGCCGAAATCCAGCGCCACTTTGGGAACGCCCGTCAGGATGATGAAGCGTTCGGCGCCGAGCTTGGCCGCCAGCAAAGCACTCAGTCGGTCCTTGTCAATGACCGCTTCCACGCCCACCAGCAAACCTGATGCATCGCGTATCACGGGGATACCGCCACCGCCGCCCGCAATGACGCAATGCCCGCTCTCCAACAGGGTCTTGATGGCGCTCAGTTGCACGATCTCAATGGGCTTGGGTGAAGGCACCACCTTGCGCCAGCCGCGGCCGCTGTCCTCTTTCATCTTCCATTTCTTCTGCCGCATGAGCTCCAGCGCGCGGAATTCTGGGTAGAACGGTCCGATGGGTTTGGTGGGATTCTCGAACCCGGCATCAAACTTGTCCACCACCACTTCGGTGAGAATCGTCACCACGGGCGCGTCCAGCTTTTCGTAATGCAGGCGGTTCATGAGCATGCGTTCCAGCATGTAACCCATGGACCCCTGGGTCATGCCCACGGCTATATCGAGGTTGTAGGGCGGGATCTGATTGGATGCCGATTCCTGCTGGATAAGCAAATTGCCCACTTGGGGACCATTGCCGTGGACCACGCAAAGCGAATAGCCCTGGGCCACCACGCGGGCCAGCATCTCCGCGCAATCCCGGGCGTTCTCCAATTGCTCCTCTTGCAACCCCCGCTCGTCCTCCTTCAGCAAGGCGTTTCCGCCGATGGCGAGCAGAGCGATTTTCCGGGACATGATTCGCTTTCAGCAAAAACAAAAAGTTTATCGTATAGCTGACTCCTTTCCCAGGTTTCTTCAGGTTGATTCAGCCCCGCAGATCGCTTGCGGCATCTTTGACACCGCGTTTGAGATCTGTGGCGGCATGGGCGGTACGGTCTTTTACAGACTCCCAGGCTGCTTCCGCATCTTCCGCAATTTCTCCAGCCTTGCGGCGGGCCCGGCGGCCGAGTGCTTTCAGATCGCCCCTGACTTCCGCCCCGGTCTTGGGTGTGGTGAGTCCCACCACCAAGGCCCCCAGTGCTGCACCCGCGAGGAAGGTGAGCAGCAAAGTGCTCCCGGAATTGTTTTCCTGGCTCATGGCCTACTCCTTTTCTTCTCCGTGAGGTTGTCGTGGGCTCCTGAAGACCGCCAGCACGGGACCTAGCAGGCCCAGGAGGCTCCCGAGATTTCGGGAAACGGATTGCATACCGCATTGGAACTGCGTCTGAAAATCATTCACCATTCGGCCCACCTTGCCCGCAGTCTGGGCCAGGCCGGCGAACTCATCCAGGGAAACCTGGAGCGAGTCCGCCAACTGATCCATCCGCAGACGCGAGGCGTGGGCGTCATCAGAAATCCTGGAGAGATCCTTTTGGGCTCCCTGCAAGAACAGATCTAAGCTGCGAGCGGCGCGACCCAGGTAGAAAGCCACCGAAAGGCATCCTGCCGCAAGAGCCAGCAAAACCATGATGAGGGTGACCTGGAGCGCGCTGGACATGCATCCTCCTGCATTCCGGAAGGGAGTTGCAAGCACAACCTCCCGCCTTCTCAAGCTAGGTCTTTGTTGGATCCATGGCTGGTCTTTGAGTTGGATTGTGATCAATGGCAAAGAAAAGAATTCGTGGCCATCCGAGTTGAATTGAAGGGTCCAAACTTTGAATCTCATGCCGAAAACTTGTGCCCTTTCGCATCATTGTTCTCACCTCTCTTTCTTATTGGCCTTGTGGAATGTACCTTCACTTGACCAGGAGGTCGCGCTCGACCAGAGGGGCGAGCAAGCGGTTTCTTGGAACCAACCAGCCCAGGGAATCATCATTCCCGGGGAGGGTTTCCCTGGGGAGGAGCGCCATGACCCTGCAAGCCTCACCGCTCTCGCCCCGGCAGACCATCACGGTCGTGCTGGCCGGTGGGCGCGGCAAACGGCTGGAGGGTCTCACGGAGCGCTTCTCCAAACCCGGCCTGGACTTCGGCGGGCAATTCAAGATCATTGACTTCGCCCTCTCCAATTGCGTGAACTCCGGGTTCCGGCGGGTGATGGTGCTGACCCAGTACAACGCCCACAGTCTTCTGGAGCATTTGGATCTGGGTTGGAGCTTTTTGAGCGGGCGGTTGAAGGAGTTCGTGCATGCCTATCCGGCTGAGCAGCGTTCGGGGGTGGAGAGCTGGTACCTGGGCACCGCGGACGCGGTGTTCAAGAACCTGACCAACATCATGGCCCACAGCCCCCGCAACATTCTGGTGCTGGCGGGAGACCATGTGTATCTCATGGATTACAAGGTTTTTTTACAGGATCACCTAACCACCGAGGCAGATCTCAGCATTGCTTGCGTAGAAGTTCCTCGTGCCGAGGCGATGGCTTACGGCGTCATCCAAGTGGATGAGCAGGATCGCATCGTCGGCTTCGTCGAAAAACCGACGAACCCGCCTTGTATACCCGGTAAACCGGACCGAGCCCTGGCCAGCATGGGGATCTATTTCTTTAATGCAGGGTTCCTCTACGATCAGCTGAAAAGGGACGCCGGCGACTTGAAATCCTCGCATGATTTTGGAAGGGATCTCATTCCCTATGTCGTGGGGAAAGGGGCCCGGGTGATGGCGCACCGCTTTGAACAGAGCTGCGTGCAAAGCACGCCGGGAACTCCTTACTGGCGGGACGTGGGTACCCTGGATTCCTTTTGGGATGCCAACATGGATCTCACCTGTTCCCTGCCGCCCATGGACATCTACGATGAAGCCTGGCCAGTGCTTACCAATATGGAACAGTTGCCTCCCACAAAACTCATCCACAGCGAACTGGAGCCCTCCTCCACCCACCACGAGAGCGTGGTGGGAATCGGTTGTGTCGTGGAGGGCGCCCGCATTTTGGGCTCGCTTTTATCTAATCGGGTCAAGATCCATGCTCACAGCCGGATCGAGGAAACCGTGGTGCTGCCTGATGTGGATATCGGGGAGGGCTCGCGCCTGCGCCGGGCGATTCTTGCAAGAGGCTGCAGGATTCCCAAGGGGTTGGTGGTGGGGGAAGATCCAAGCGAGGATGCCCGCAGGTTTCAGGTGACCCCTACCGGGATCACCCTGATCACACCCAGGCTTTTGCAGCGCAACGTAGGCTGAACTAGTGAGTGGTTAAGCGGTTGAACAGCTGAATGTAGAGCTTCCGTGAACCATGCTCGGATCAGTGCGGGGATATTTCAGTCCTTAAGATTGATCAATAACTGCATCACTATAATAGGTAATAGGAGAAATAGTGTAATTTGCAAAATATCAACTATAATATAAAATAATCAATTATTTTAACTAGTAGTTTGTCAGGTTCAAAGGCTTTTCGATGTCCAAATTTAAATAATAAATTTAGATGTTTAAACACTCTTAACAATTCTTAACAATTTAATTAGCCCTCCCAAAGTTACGATTTATTCATACGGATGAAGAAAGGATTTTCTGGGATTTTTTACCAGAAAGTTCGTCTTTGTCTTTTGAATCAGGCCGCAGTGCCACCTTCTGAATCGGATTTTGCATGAGCGATCGAGGACTTCGCGGCACCGTTGCCCTGGCTCTTGGGCTGCTCCTAGCCATGCTTCCTTGTCTGGGTGCTCCCGCCAGGACCCCCCTGAACACGAACTCGGCTTCTCCGTTGACTCGCGTGGTCACTCGCGCCACGGCCTTGTCCGGTGCCAGTGCGCTGCGATCAGGAGCCTTGGCCTCGGGGGAACTGCATCTGGTGGGGCTGCGCCTGGTGGCACCTGGTGCCCGCATTGACGTTCCCCAGGGCGCACCGTTCGCTGTTCCGGTCGCACTCTTTCTGGGCAATCGGATCGCCACGGCGGCTGAAATCAGCCAGCTCGTGCCTGCCAATGCCCAGTTGGTAGGTACATTATCAGGTCCTTCCATCAGCACCCAGACCCTCACCGGGACCGTGAGCGCTGGCCTGAATGTTCCTGGCCTGCCCGGAGCCGGCGATTACACGCTTGCTGACCTCCGCTTGATGGATGGCAGCACAACAGTCTTGCAGGGGGAACCCGCCACGGTGGCGATCCGCTGCCTGGGAGAAGTGATTATTTCAAGCGTCACCACGGAACCCATGACCAAACAGGAAATCCTGGATGCGGGCATTCAGCTGGGTCAGGGGGATTACGAGGCCCGGCGTTTCAGCATGACCCTCAGCCTTGGCGGGAAGACCGTGGACCTTAAGATTCCCATCGCCATCCCCATCTACAACGGCCTGGGATCGCCAGCTGGCGATCCACCCATGGTTGGCAATCTCGAACTCAAGGGTTTGGACAACGATCTGGTTCCAGATCTAACAGTCTCAGTGATGGACATCCTGCCGGATGCGAGCTTGACCTTGAAACGTCCTGAGGTGGCGCATCTGCTTGCTCATGGCTTCAAAGGCATCGTCGTGATTCCCGGCAGCATCGGCTATCTGAAGCAGTTCTATAAAACCAACCTGGTGATCTTGAATGTGCTGCCCGATGGCTCGCCCTACGTGGTCCAAAACCTGAAGGCGACGCTGATGCTGCCACCAGGCGCCGATGGCGCGGTGGGAACACCTGACGACCCGCTGTTGGCCGTCTCTTCCGGGGGTGAATCCGCGGAGCTGGTCAAACAAATTTTCACTGCGGACAAAAACGCAGCCCTGAAGGCGGGTGAAACGGGTTCTGCCCTTTGGTTCCTGCGTGGGGACCGCCTGGGCAACCACGAGGTCAAATTCTACATCCAGGGTGAGTTCGCCGGTGGGACGCTGGCAGCGCCCATCCCGATCACAGGTACCGCTCGCGGTAAGCTCCTGGTCCGCAATCCCACTTTTGACCTGATGCTCGTGCACCCCGACGTGGTACGCCGAGGCGAGTCCTATACTCTGGAAGCGCGCCTCACCAACACCTCTAGTCTCCCAGCGAATGATGTTTCCATCACCTTGGACCGGGCCCGCCTAGGCAATGTGAAACTGGTGGGTGATGCGACCCAGAAAATCGGAACGCTGAAGCCAGGCGAGACCGGCACGATGAAGTTCCTGCTGAAGGCCCTGCGGGATGGCGAGGTGACTTCGTCCTATCTCTACATGGAGGAGGGCGGCATCAGCTTCCAGCTCACCACCGGGCTGGGTGAACGCAACATCCAACTCAACCCCGATACGTTGTTGCTTCCACAGACCCTTGATGGCCTGCCGATACAATTGCGGGAGGCCATCCTCCGGGTGCTGGGCCAGGCTCACAGCGTGGCCACCACCAAGGGAGCGCTGCCTCCAGGGGTTCTCCCTATCCGCAGCAGCACCGTGCAGCAGACCATCGCCACCGGCCTGAACGAGAACGGCCTCTTCATCAAGATGGGCGTGGATAAGGTTCGCGTGTGGGCAGACCTCTGGCGCATCTTCACCCGGTCCGATGACCCCGGCTTCGACCAGTTGATGCGAACGACTGAAGCCGGCAATGAATTGCGCTCCGCGTTTGTGGAAACATGGGGAACCTGGGTCAGCACCGGGGGTTCCTTGGCGGACACCCTTCCGTTTCTGGCGACCCTCGCGGTGGAGCGCCAACTGCCCACCATGGCCGCGGTGGAGGGTATTGGGCCTGGCGTTGTGCTTGGCTTGGTGGATGCTTCTGGCGCAGGCGTCCAGTCCGGTGATCCGCTTCCGATTTTGAACAGCCCTGGTGCTTCGTTGGCGGTCCAGGATTCCCATGGCTTCTTGCAGATGCCGTTCAGTGCTCCAGGAATGCGCTTGGTGCTTGCGAATCAAGGCGCCATTGATCGGGAGGTGATGGTCTCCGTGGCGTCCCCCCTTGCCGATGCCACCAAACTCCCCTCGGTAAACCACTACACCGTGCATCTCGCGCGGGGTGCCAGCCTCTTTGTGGATCTGGGATTGGCGCGGGCCCCATTGGCGACGCTGAATCCCCCCTCGGCAAATCCCATGCAGATCGTGCCAGACAGCACCAGTGATGTGGTCCGGGAACCCTTCCAGGCCTTGGCAGTGCACCGCTACGATCTGGAATTGAGCCCCGAGGCGACCCCTTTTGGAACCCAAGTCCTGGTCCTCTTCAACCGTCCGAACAAAACAGTGGACTTGCCTTGGGGTGAGCCAGGCTTCACCGCTGCCCAGTCTCTCGTCCAGGTCGAGGCAAACCGGTTCTGGAAGAAAGCGTTGCCCAAGGGCGGCTTCTTCAGTGACGAAGTGCAGGACTACCCTCCAGCTCTCATCCAGGCATTTCCCCGCATCGTGTCCTGCTATCTGGAAATGCCCGTCGGACCAAATATTCCACGGGCGCTGACCCTTTCAACCGGCTGGACCAGCCAATCCGGCGAGGCTTTGGGTGGCAAGTCCACTTGGCCCATCCAGAGCGGGTGGATTCCCGGTGGTGCTGAAGTCAAAGGCCGGGTCCGTAAAGCCAGCGGCGAGGCCGTCAAGGGCACACTCTTTTATTGGTACCTCGTCACTCCCGAGCAGGGCGGCGTGGATTTGCAGTCCAACGTCCCTTTCGAGGATCCTTTCTACGCCTTGGTGAGCAGCAATATCCACACCGCGGACGACGGTAGCTTCCATTTCGACTATGTTCCAGAGCCAGTGAAAACGGCCATCGGGCCTTTTCTGCTGGAGGCGGATACCGATCAAGGGAAGGCCTTTGGCGAGGCAACGGTACTCGGGAACGGGCAGGTCTTGGAGTTTGATCTGGTCCTGGAGGGCAAGGGGGACATCGTTGGCACTGTGGCGGATTCTGCGGGTCTTCCCCTGAAGGATGTGGATGTCTTGGCCGTGCAGAACCAGCCCAGCTACGGAAAATCCTTCGGCGGCGGTAGCGTTACCCTGTCGGCCAAGACGGACGCCAATGGGCGCTACCGCATCAGCGGCCTGAAGGTCGGGGTGTTCAGCCTTACCTTCCGTTCAGGCATTTACGGCGGGGCCCGCAGCGGTGAGATTCCCCGCGATGGGGCTGTAGTGGAAATGAATATGCTGCTGGTGGGTAAAACCGGCACCGTCAATGTGCAGGTGTTGAACGCCAATGGCACCCCCCGTCCGAATCAACTTGTCTACCTGGGGCTGCCTGGCCTGCTGAGAAGTGGTGGCCAAGTGGCGAATTTCATTTATGCCCTTTCGGCAGAAACGGATGCTCAAGGGTATGCGGTGTTCACCAAGATCCCAGCGGGCGACCTGAGTGCCAAGATCCCCTTTGTTCCCGAACCCGTGCCTTTATGGAATGGTTTCCTGCAACCAGACAGCACGGTCCAGGCCACCCTTCGCATGGTGGACCCGAAGCAGCTTGGGGCCGTGGACATTTCGGTAGTGGATGGGAGCGGCCAAGGCATCCCCAACGCCTACTTCTGGTGGGAACAGAATCCCGCTGGCAGCGATCAGCCCACCGGCCATACGGGTTTGGATGGCCATATCACGCTGCCTGCGCCTCCGGGAAATCCTTACAGCGTGTGGGTGGTGCATCCGGATTGGCCAGCCAGCGGAGTCCACAGCTCGTTCGTGACGCCCGGATCCGGGCAGACCGCGACGCTCAGCGTGACGCTCCCAGCCCGGGGATTTCTCAAGGGGCATGTGACCCGGCCGGATGGCACACCAGTGGCGCATGCCCTGGTGGCCATCCCCCCGGTGACCCGTTATGCGCCTTTGAACCATCTCACCTACACAGACACAAGCGGGAACTACCGCCTTGCAGGTCTTTCCACCACTTTGTCGAATCCGGTGATCGCCATCGGACCTGACCTGTTGACCGTGGTGAACAAGGCGGTTCAGGGTCAGGTTGAGCAGGAACTCCAGCTGGATCTGGTATTGCCCCACGTCGGCCACAACACGGTGAAAGGCCACGTGTATCAACCCTTCGATGGGGGAACGCCAATCCCCACCATCGCAGACGTGCAGCTCTACATGAACCTGCCGAGTCTTTCGCTGTCAGGCGGGAATTGGGGCAGCACGATTGAGACGTTCATGGGTGAGATGCTCAGCGCCAATTCGGACGGTGCCTACCAATTCAAGGACCTGCCTTCAGCGAGTTTCCGCCTGGCTGCCCGCAGTGACCTTTTCCCCACGTGGGTGGGGTCAACGGGAGCTTTTTCGGGACCACAGCAGGAAGTCCAGAAAGACCTCACGCTGCATTCCAATTTCGCCGCCTCCATGGAAGGCCAAATCACGGATAAGGATGGCCAGACCAAGGTGGGCAAAGGCGTCCGCGTGATTCTGAGTGGCGGAGGCCTGGGCGCAGAAGGCCTCCAGGTCGAGACCTTGGACACTGGGCGCTATGTCTTTGCCAAAGCCATTCCCCGGATGTATGGATCACCTTTCACGATTCGGGTGGAGGATCCCGGTACTGGCCGCATCGCGGTGGACTCCATTGGTGTTGACCAGCCGACCAATTACATCAAGAACCTTCGGCTCTGGGGCACGGGCAAGCTGACCCTGCACCTTCAGGACAGCCTTGGGAATCCGCTCTCCACTGGGGATGTGAGCTTAAGCCATAGCCGGAGCTATCAACTGGATCCGAACACCGATCTGCCACCGCTCTCGCGCAAACTGCTTCCGACGGATAACGGAACGATGGTCTTCGAGGATCTCATCGAAGGCCAGATCAGCGTGACCCTGCGTAATCCGGCGGGTCGAGTGGGTGTGGGGTCCAGTGAGATTCCCCAAGGGGGGGGCGACCGCGATCTGGTGATCAAACTGCAGCCTGTGGGCGGCATCCGCGGCATGCTGCGGCGGGCCGACGGAACACCTGTCCCCGCAGGCCGTGTGGATGCTTACCGGAGCGGTGGCTGGCTCGGCGTGTCCACCACGCGGCAGGAAGCCACCGATGGGCTGTTCCTGTTCCAGGACCTCCCTGCAGGAGTTGTCTATCTGGAGGCCTGGGATCCTGATACCCGGCAGATCGGCCGGGGTTCCGTGACCGTGCCCGAAGCCGGCATCGCCAGCGTGGACATCATCACGCTCGACAAGGGACCGGTGAATGTCGTCGTCCTCCAGGAAGGCCAGCCAGTCACCAAAGCGACGGTGAACTTGCATTACCAGGGAGGGCCGTCACTGGCTTTCGATGCAATCTCCACCACTGGGATGGATGGCAAGGCCAACTTCATTGTTCCGCCAGGCACCTACGCGATCGGTGCGACAGATCCCGTGAGCCTCGCCACCGGTGGCGTATCGTTCACGCGTTCCAACAACCAGGCCGCCATTGATTTGAGTGTGACGGTGCAACCCGTTCGTACCCTGGCCGTGACCGTGGTTCCGCCCCCGGGACTGGTGGGGGATCTGACGGGCTGGAAGGTGCGTAGCGAATCGGGCCGCACCGTGACCTTGGGGGCGACAACACTGGCGGTGCTCCCTGACCTTCCAGTGGGAACCCATACCCTAACGCTGTCTGACCCATTGGAACGCTTCCGGGGACAAGGGACCGGGGTGCTCACGGCCATGGGCGGCCCAATCCAGGACGCCCAGGCCCGAGCCCTCGCCCGAGGCAATGTGGACGTGACGCTATTGGATGACCATGGCTCCCCCTACCCGCGCGGGTTTGTGGATCTGCCATACATTCCGGGCGATTCCGGAGCGAATGTTTCCACTGGGACCGATGTGGCCGGAAGGACCCATTTCTCAGGGGTTCTGGAAGGGCTGCGCCAAGTCCAGGGGAGGAACGACAATGGTCTCCGACGAGCCGCAGGGTCCGTGAATCTTACCCAGGAGGATGAGACTCAGACGTTGACCCTGACGCTTTCGGGGACCGGTGGCTTCGAGGGTACCTTGAAAGATGGGGCCGGTGCACCACTGCCCTACACCCGCGTGACCTACAAACCCACCAACGTCAACTATGGCCCCGTTTGGGAATTGGCCACCAACGGCCAAGGGCACTTTGAGGCGAATCAGGTGCCGCTAGGCACCTACACACTGTTCGCACGAGCGGATGGCAACAACCGTTCCGGCGCACGCACCGTGACACTCACCCTGGCGGACCAGGTGGTGAATGCGGACTTCGTCCTCAGCGCGGCGGGCACGCTCAAGGGGGTAGTGACGGATCCCCTCAGACCGAATATCGGAGCGGTAGTGGTCACGGCCCTCTCCAACAATTCAGTGGTGGGTTCCATGACTGTGGACGGTTCGGGGGCCTTCGAATTGACGGATGTGCCGGCCCAGGTGCCACTGGATGTGCGCGTCACTATGGACGACGGCGTGACGAATGCCTTCGTTGGTCAAGCGACGGTACCCGGAGAGGGTCAGACCTTGGTTCTTCCCATCACGATGGAACCGCGCCCCAATCTCCATGGCCGCACTTTCGAGGTGGATGGTTCCACCCCCCGTTCCATGACGCTCAGGCTCTATGACCCCTCGGCCTACTACTACTCGATCCGCATGCAAGCCACCAGCGTGGATCATCCCACCTATCTGATTTCCTACCTGGACCCGAAGGCGACTTACACCCTCGTGGCCTACGACGACACGTTCGAAATCGCCAGAGCGACCATCCATATGCAAGCGAGTCCCGTACAACAGGAATTCGATCTGCGTTCCAAGGACATCACCTCCGTTCGGGGCAAAGTCACCCGGGCCAATTCGAGCTTGGCCTGGCCGAGTGGAGCCACGGTCCGCATTGGGGGTGTGATCGTGCCGCTTGATCCGGATGGAACTTTGCATCTCATTGGCGAACTCCGGTTCGACTATTCGGAGCAACCACTCCCGGTGGACGTGCAGGTGCCCGGCGGCCCCTGGTGGCACGTCGCGGATGCGGCCCGGGTGAAGAACGGATTCACGGAACTGAATCTCCCGGCACCGGCTTTTGGTTCAGCGGCCATCGCCATCCTGCACAAGGACGGCACGCCAGCCGCCAATGCCGCGGTGGCCATTGACGGGATCGGAAGTGGAAGCACCAATGCAAGCGGCGTCTGGATCGCGTTGGTGGTGCAGGCCGGCACCTATCACGTCCGGGCCAACAGCAGCACGGAGATCGGCATGGGTGAACTCACCCAGACGACCGATGGAGAGCAGTCCAGCCTGAACGTGATGCTCGATGCCCTGCTCGATGTTTCCGGGACCTATTCCTATTATTTCGCCGGCACGGTGCTGTTCTTTCAGCAGGACATCCAGGTGGAGGGAAACTGGGGGCAGAACATCGATGGCTTCGCGAATCGGACATTTACTGGCACCCTCGATGGGCGCATCCTCCGAGGCTCCTGGACTTCCGCTGATGGAAGCCACGGAAAATTCAACATCACCTTCGCACCCGATGCCTCGTCGTACTCAGGCACATGGGGCCTGAACGACTCGGAAACTGGCAATACGTGGGTCGCCAACAAGAATGCGGGCATAAGCGTTCGGCTCAAACCCGCTCTTGCAGCGTTGAAAACAGCCGCATCGCTTCCCTTGACGGTCCTGGTGGCAGGTACACCCAACAAGGCGGTCACCTGGTCCGCGAGCGGTGGCAACATCACGCCAGAGGGCATCTACACGGCCCCCACGGTGCCGGGCCTATATACAGTCACTGCCGCCAGCGTCGCCAATCCGGCCGCGAAGGCTACGACCACATTCTCCGTCAGTTCCGATGGCTTTACGGATGTCTCCGGGAGCTTTGGTTACTATTACGCGGCCAATGTTCGAGTCTTTCAGCATGGCAATCAAATCGAAGGGGATTGGTGGCAGAACTTCGACTCCTTCCCGGCCCGTACCATCACGGGCACCTTGGACGGGCTCAAGGCCACTGGAACGTGGCTGGACGGAGCGGGCGGGAGTGGTCAATTCGTATTCACCTTCCCCATTGACGCCTCCTTCTTTGATGCGACCTGGGGGACTGGAACGACTGCCACCGGCAATGCCTTCCGGGCGTACCGCGGCGCCGGGGTCAGCCTTCGGATGACCCCCCGCAGTGCACTCCTCAAGACGGGCGCCACCCAAGCCTTCACGGTCCTGGTGGCTGGTTCCTACAACAAGGACTTAATCTGGTCGGTCTCAGGCGGCACCATCACTTCCGATGGCTTGTTTACGGCCCCTTCGATCCCGGGAATCTATACCGTCAGCGTGACGAGCGTGGCGGATCCCAACCAGAAATCCACGGCGACGGTGTCGGTGACCACGGATGGCTATCTTGACGTGGATGGAGTGTTCACGGGAGGTAGCGCCAGCGACGCGATGATCTTGTCCCAGGCGGGAATGGCCATCACGGGCCAGTGGTCCCTCTCCGGCGTCAACCGGGCTCTTATTGGAACCCTGGATGGCTACATTCTGTTTGGCACGTGGGTCAGCACCGACGATCCCACCCAGAGCGGACGGTTCTCCTTCACTTTTGATTTGGATGGTCAGCACTGCCACGGTACCTGGGGTCCGGATGGCGCGCCTGCCGCGAATGCTTGGCAAGGAGGCCGAAACCCTGGCCTGGTCGGAGTCTTCGTGCGACCTTTCCTTTCCATGCTGCGATTTGGGGCCGCGCAAGATTTCCAAGCCTACGTGGCCGGAACGCTTAATCACGGAGTCACCTGGAAGGTGGATGCTCCCCTCGGCAGCGTTGACGCCAGCGGCCATTATGTGGCCCCGCTCCTGGTGGGCAGCACGGCCGTGCGCGCGGTTTCAGTGGCGGATCCAAATGCTGCGGGCACCGCCGCGGTGTGGGTGCGCTTGCCCATGACGGTCACTCCGTCCAGTCCTGTGCTCCCTGTGGGTGCGTCCCAAGTCTTCACGGCCACCATGACCGGCTTCACGAACAACGCCGTCATCTGGACTGCCAGTAACGGGACCATTTCATCCACCGGTGCCTATACCGCCCCTGCCACACCGGGCACCTGCACCATCACCGCCACCAGCGTGGAAGACCCGTCCTTGAAGGCGACTGCCACGGTCAATGTGCAGCCCTATGTGGACGTGGCACCCGCCACCGTGAATTTGTCCATCGGCGATAAAAAGCTATTCAAAGCCACCCTCACCGGACTTGGCGGTGCTGTCACATGGACGTGCAGCGGAGGCACGATTGATAGTGCCGGGACCTTCACAGCGCCGATGACGGCTGGCCTTTACACAGTTACTGCCACCAGCATCGCCGATCCCACCAAGAGCGGCAGCGCCAAGGTGGACGTGGCTTCCAAGGAGTCTGGAACCCTGAGAGTGTCGGTGCAGACGGGCACTGGGCGCAGGCTCCAGGGTACTTCCCTGACGGCTCGCGCGACCGGAAGCCCCACCTGGACCGGTGTCCTTCAAGCAGACGGCACCTACCTGATCGAAGGCGTCTGGTCAGGGGAGAATCTGACCCTGCAGGCGTCGGGTTTCGGCACCTTGAATAATCCGCCCTCCATCCTGGGGCCAGTTAAAGGAACCACAGCGGACGTGATCTGGACGGCGCCCAATCAGGGCGTGGTTCACGGCATCGTGAAGGATTACCGCAACCAACCTTTGAGCGGTGCGGTGTTGGCTTTTCAATATGGGACCATTTCTGCCACCACAGATGCCACCGGAGCCTATGCCTTGGTGGGCGTGTCCTTGGGCGATTGGACGCTGAAGGCCACGGTCCCGGGCCAAGTGATCTGGACCCAACAATCCGTTTCAATCCTTCAAGACCATGATGACAAGACTCTTGATTTCACCTTGCCCGGCACGGGTACGGTGGTCATCCGTGCGTTGGATCGCTCAGGCACCACACCGCTCGTGGCCCAAGTCATCACCCTGAACACCCAAGGGAATGGCGCTGGCAGCCTAAGTCTGGCTACAGATGCCCAAGGCTTGGCCCGATTTGAAGGTGTCATGGCTGGAACGGTTTCCGGCACTGCAGATCTGGAAAAACACAGCGTCAGCGTCTCAGGCAACCTCACCGCCGAAGCACTGCTGAATCTGGATTTGAAAGCCATGGACGCCACCCTGGTCAAAGGTCGCCTCGCCCGCACCATCAACATCAATACCTGGCCCATGGGCACCAGGGCCCGCATCCAGGGTGTGGACGTGCCGATGGCAGTCGATGGAACGCTGCAACCCGTGGGCGGGCGACTGGACTTCCTGTACGGCACCACACCGATTTCCATAGATGTCTTGGTGCCTGGCGCCGTCCCTAAACACCTGGCGGATCTGCCCATGGTGAAGGACGGCGAAACGTTGGTGGAACTTTCTGCCCCGGCTCTTGCAACCTTGGATCTCACGGTCACGAAACAAGATGGCTCGGTCGCCGTGGGTGCCATTATCGGTGGGCCAGGACTCGTGACCACCACCGCAGACGCCGCTGGCAAGGCCCAACTCCTCGCCTGGGCTGGAACGGTCACGGTGTCCGGTGTGCTGGGAACCCAATTCAACCATCAGGACGCCACCATCACCACCGATGGCGCCGTTGCGCCCATCACCTTGCAACTGGGTGAAGGTCTCGATGTGTCGGGTGTTTTCAGGGTCTATGACTCCTCCGCAGGCTGGGGCGACTGGGTGCTCTTCCAGGACGGCACCCGCATTACCGGTACGTTCAACGGGACCTTCTACTCCCGGGTCATCGAGGCCACCCTCGTCGGCAATACCGTGGACGGAACCTGGCGAGAAATCAGCTCGCTCGCCAACCCTCATGGCCTTCTGCACATCACGTTCGCGGCGGATCTCGCAAGCTTTTCCGGGACCTATGGGAATGGCAATTCAGCCACCGGATATTCACTCACCGGCACGCGGCAGGCAGGTCAGATCCGCGTGATGGTCGTGCCTACCGCAACCACAGTTGCCGTAAATGGTTCCCAGACCTTCAAGGCACTGGTGGTGGGCACGTCCATCAAGACCGTCACCTGGTCAGCCACTAACGGAACCATAGCTGCCGCAGGCTTGTTCACGGCTCCGGCGGCTCGGGGTTTCGCCACGGTCCGCGCGACGTCCACCGAGGCGGCTGATCAATCCGGATCGGCCCGCGTGTGCATAACATCCGATGGTCATCTGGATGGTTCCGGCGTATTCGGTTATTGGTCAAACGGCTACTGGGGTAATTGGATCAACGATTGGGTCCTGCACCAGAACGGCACGATCGTGGCGGGGAATTGGAGCAGCCTTCACGCCCACATCAGTGGAACGCTCAGCGGTCGTGTGGTTTCCGGTACTTGGAAGGATCTTTCCGGGACCAATGAAGGTCGCATTGAACTAACCCTTGATGAAGACGGCGGTGCATTCACAGGGGTCTACGGTTATGGCGCTGAGCTACCAAGTCAGGCTGTTCGCGGCCTTCGCAGCCCTGACCGCATTGGGCTCTTCGCGCGACCAGCCTTCGGGAAGGTCCGCATTGGCTCCACCACCACCTTGACATCCTATGTGGTGGGTACGCCAAACACCGCGGTCAACTGGGCTTCCTACCCTGGAACCGTTTCGTCAGAGGGCGTTTTCACCGCGCCTTCCAGCCCAGCGAATAGCAATATATCGGTCATATCCCAGGCTGATCCATCCCAGACTTACGCCTTCACCCTTGAGGCCGTGGCTCCTGTCGTCGTCGCCCCTGCCACCGCCACGTTGCCCGTGGGTGGGACCCTGGCCTTTACGACCACCCTTACGGGGTTCGTGAATTCCGCGGTTATCTGGACCTGCAACGGCGGAGTCATCACGGCAGAGGGCGTGTTCACAGCGCCGATGGCGTCCGGGGTCATCACTATTACGGCCACCAGCATTGAAGACTCTTCCCAGAACGGGACCGCCACGGTATCCGTGCGGCCTTTCATTGAAGTGAATCCCACACACGTGGTGCTTTCCACCAACGGCACTCAGCAGTTTACCTACCAGGTGACGGGTCTTGGCAACTACGTCGCCTGGTCCTGCAGCGCGGGCACCATCGATTCGAATGGACTCTATACCGCGCCCGCCGTGGCCGGGACCTGCACCATCACTGCCACCGGGTACTACGATCCCACCAAGAGCGCCAGCGCAACCGTGGACGTGCGCAGCACGAACGTGCGCATCCTGCCTGGCAGCGCTAGCCTCTACAGCAATGAATCCATGGCCTTCATGGCGGCAGTGGATGGCCTCGCCAACCAAGCAGTCACCTGGAGCGTTCAAGACGGCAGCGGGTCCATTGATGCCAACGGCGTCTTCACGGCTCCCGCCAGCGCGGGGACCAGCACGGTGAAAGCCACCTCCGTGCAGGACTCCACGGTGTTCTCAACCGCACAGGTGGAAGTACTCGGCATCAACATCTTGTCGGTTGAGCTGCTCACCGCCGATGGACGGCCTGTCGTGGATCGTCCGTTCCAACTTGTTTGGGAGGGAGGCCCGGTACTCTCTGTCACCACAGATGCTGCGGGCAAATTCACGCTCCAGCGCCTGCCCTTCGGGAAGGTCCTCACGCTCGTGGATCGGGGCTCCACCCAGCCCAATGCGCAGCAGTATCCCTTCTGGTATCCGGTCCTGCAAAATCGTAGCCTGACCTTCACCCAGAGTGGCCAAACCCAAGGCCTGAGCCTAGTGCTTCCTGTCGGCAAATTGAACCTCCAATTCCGCCGCGGCAGTAGTGCCATTCCGGGAGTGAACAGTTCCGTAAGCATTGCCGGGAAGTACTGCCCCTGGCAGTGGCCCAACCTTGCGGATGCCAGCGGCAACTGGAGCCTGTTGGATGTGCCCCTCAACATGAATTTGGCTCTGAGCGCCAATCGCGCCACCATCACCGTGAACAAGACCCTCCAGCTGGATCAGCCGGAGAAAACCATCACCGTGGAATGGCCTCCCTTGGCTGGGAAACAGACCGTAAAGGTGCTGCGATCCAACGGCGCGCCCATCACGAATCCTGTTGATCTCGGAGCCCTGAACTTCCAGGCCTATCCTGGGAATGATGATGGGACGGGCGCACCTGATGAAGGCAGCGGAGCCGAGCAATCCTGGACCCGCATGGTTTCAGACATCCAACAAACCGCCTTGGTCCAGCTGGAGATTCCAACGCCCTTTTCCGTCGATTGCGGAGAATGGAGAGGCCCCTTCTCCGTGTCCATGTTGACAGAGGGAAAATTCACTCCCGGCCCGGCGCCGGAAACCCATGAATTAAGGCTTCCCGTGAAGATGGGCTTACGTCTGCGCTTCCAAGATAAGGACGGGATGCCGCTCCCCGCTTCATTGCACGGGGACCAGATCGTTCTCTCCTATGGAAGTTACTGCAACACCACCTACGCGCCGCCAAACCTCAACGACTGCCTGCTGCCGGAAATGTTCCTGGAGGGCCCGCAGGTCCTCCACCTGCGCAGTGAACGCTGGGGCGAACTGCCGGACATCATTTTTACCGTCGCACCCACGGATGACGGCCTGACCCTCATACAGATCGTGAAGCTCCCTTGGGTCAAAACCAATTTTGAAGTGAAGGTGCAAGCGAGCGACCACGAAACGCCCGTGCCCGGGGCTGTTGTGAGCTTGACCACAGATGGGCAGACCATCGAATTGGGACGGATTCCCGAAGGTATGAAGGACACAGACACGCTCAAAGGCAGCATTTTTGGTCATGAAGCCACGGACCTCAAATTGGAAGCTTCCTTCACACCCCGCCGCCAGACCGCAGCCGTTACCGAGCACCTTGACAACCAGCCTACTGGCGGCACCCTCAAAGCCACGCTGACGCTGCCTCTCACCGTGCTCCGCACCCACTTGACAGAAACGAACGGCACCGAGCTGGAAGGCCAGGGCCTGGATGCCAAGACCCCCAGCGATAAGGGCGACTCGGACCCAGAACCGACCGCGTCCATTGGCGACAAGGTGTATGGCTTGGTCCTAGGCGAGCCAGCGGGTGCGACGATGGACCTGCGGTTATTCGATCCGGCTTCGGGCCTTGGGATTCTTCAAAGTGCAGTGGTTCCGCTTTCAGGCACCCATCTGGATGTGGCCACCCATCTGGCGCCCCATGCCTGGCTGACTTCCGCCATCCTCACCTCAGCACCCACCGCGCCCTACCTGCTCGTGGCGCTGGGGCGCGATGCGCCCGGGCTGGTCAAGCCCGAAGCGGCTTCTTGGCTGCAGGGCCCCCTGGGCTTGGGGTCCTTGAAGGCCCCAGTGTTCATGTATTCAGATTCTTTGGATCCGAATCTTTCTTGGATCCGGCCTGCTGCCGAAGTTCCAGATCCCGCAAATCCTCCCCAGCCCAGCGTGGTTTGGAACCCCAAGGTGCGGATCCCGCTCGCCGGTTCCTTCTGGGCCACGGCGTGGACCCTGAATGCAAATGATCTGGGGGATGGAACCTTCGATGTTTATCCGGTTCTCGATCCCTATGGCAAGGGCGCCCTCGCCGCTACGCAAAACCAGGAAGTGACTGCATCCGCAGAGCCATTAACTTGGGTCTGGAAGGATTTCTCCTTGCAAGTTGTAGATGCAGGGGGACTACCCCTCTCCGATCAACTGATCCAAACCTGGCCTCAGGTGGCCCCAGGCTCTTGGCAATTAGCTTCCGCCCTCTCGGATGTCCAAGGTCTTTGGATCGTGTCCCAGCCCTTGGAACAGCTAATCCATGCTCAGACAGCACCCCCAGATGGGTTATGCGGTGCGGGCACCTGGCTCTTCGGCTCGCTGGATTACACGCCCACGGATCCACCCCCGGTCACGCCGCCAGTGGTGCAAGCCATCGAGACGCGCGATTTACCTCCCTGCCCGCCACCCGTGGCCAAGACCGCCAAAGTCGCGAGGGCGAGCAAGCCAAGCTCTAAAAACGTCGCTCCACCACGCAGGAAGAAAGCAGGTCACCGATGAGTTCCAGACTGGGTTTCAAACACCGATGGGGGATGGTTTGTATCGTCTTTGGCACCACCCTCCTTCGAGCGCAATCACCCTTGTTTGAAGGCCAACTGGCCTTCGTCCAGACCCAACTGCGGAGCCAGGCCGTAGCTGCAGGTCCAACCACTTTGCAGGTGGACCCCAAAGCTCAATCGGGCCTTGCCTTTCGCGGCGCCTGCGTTTGGCCCCTTCGCGGTGCCTGGTCCGTAGATGCCTCTCTAGGCTACCGCCTGCACTCCAAGGGCAACCTGGATTACCGGCTGAGTGCCGGGCCAACGGGCTCATTCGATGTGAAGCAGGAGCTGAATCACCAGATCATCCTGGGCGGCTTGGCGCGTTGGACCGGGATCGCGACCTTTGGAATAGGGCTCGACCTGCGCCAGGAGTCTCTATCCATCGAAAGTTCCGATGGCACTAGTGGTGGCACCCTCACACGGCCCTGGTTCCGGGCCCTGGCGCGCTATCCGCTTGGCCTTGGTTCAATGCAGACCTTCCTTGGCCTTGAGCTGGCTTTGCCTTTGACGAAGCCATCGGCGGCTGGAACCGCTTACATCGGAGATCTGGATCGCTTGGGCGAACCCGGTAATCCCTACGGGGGCTCGGTTGCCAAAGCTCACGCCCCGTCGTTTGAGCTCGCCTTGGTGTTCGGATTGCGGTTTGGAGGAACGAAATGAGCGACCGCTTTCCGGGCGATTTCGCCTTCTGTCTGACCCCCGAGGCAGCCCGTGAACAGGTCACAAACTGTGACCGGTTCGCCAACCTTAGGCATTCCTCTGTCATGCCCTTGGCAGTTACCGAACCTGGCGCGCTCATGGCTGCCACCGCCCTCAATTTACCTCGGGCGGTAGCTATGAGCGGCTTCATCCTGCGTGCCTTCGTGCAAGTCCGTGGCAGGTTGGCCTCTCATCAGAACTTGGCCCGCAAGATGACCGCGCTGGAGCGGAAATACGATTCCCAATCCAGGGTCGTTTTCGATGCCATCCGCCAGCTCATGGAGCCACCAGCCCCGAAGAAAAAGCCCATCGGTTTCAATTCGTAATCCCTTTTTATTTTCAGTGAATGTGAATCCCATGACCCAACGCCCCCCACTTTACATCTGGCCTGACCTCCGCTGTTTTCGCGCGGTCCTGGCCGTATTCGCCCTCTTGGTGTTGTCACTGCTATCGGCTTGCAGCGGCGGGCACGCCACCTTGCCGCCACCCGCGCCTTTGGGGCTGGTGGTGGAGAACCCTAGTGAAGGTGTTCGGCTGAACGCCCCGACCACGGAACTGCGCGGGCACGTGGCGGATGTAACCGCCATCGTCGGAGTGAACGGAAAACCTCTGCCCCTTAGTGCCGACGGACATTTCGCGAGCATCAGCGAACTCCAGGAGGGCACCAATACTTTTGTCTTTGAGGCTTGGCCCGCCAGCGCCCACGGCCGCGGCTCGGACCTGCTGCCTAACGTGGCGCCCTCGGAGCGAATCCTGCGCACCGTGAATTTCGCGTGGCCTGAACTGACCTTGCAAGTGAACACTCCTGAGGAAGGGCAGGCCATCAGCTCCTCGCAGATCCTCGCTTCGGGTCGAGTCAGCGAAGCTGATGCCACGATGAAACTCAATGGTCAAGCCATTTCGCTCGATGTCAACGGCGGCTTCAACACCCCCCGGACTCTCACCGAAGGCGCCAATACATTCATTTTCGAGGCCACCTCCAAAGATGGCACCCGTCATGCGACCGCCCTGCGCCACGTGATCTACACGCCTTCAATCCTGACGATCCAGATCACTGAACCGGCGGAAGGCCTCACCACCCATGCGGCTTCCATTCTGATGAAGGGCAGGGCCAGTGTGGCCGCCACCTCTGTGAAGGTGCAGGGCCAGGCCGTCACGCTGGATTTGGGCGGCAGTTTCCAGACCCAACTCACGCCCCCCGAAGGTCCCCTGACCATCCTTGCGGAAGCCACTGGCGCAGGCGGCGCCCACGGCCAGGACACCCGTCGCATCGTCATAGATCGCACGCCGCCGGTGATCACGCTGGATGGCCCGGCGCCGACCCTCATTGACCAAGCCAACTTGGCCCTCGCGGGAACCGTGGTGGATGCCACGGCGACGCAACTATGGGTCATGGGGAATCCCACCGTTCTTGATGCGCGCTCCCACTTCATCACCTCAGTGGTGCTCACCCCAGGCCAGAATATTTTGCATCTCAGGGCTATGGACGCCGCAGGCAACGTCGGCACGCTGGACCTCAACGTGACGTTTGTTTTGCCTGATCTGACCCTGCAAGTGACTACCCCCAGCGAAGGGCAGGCCGCCAACTCGCCGCAGTTGCTCGCCACAGGCCGGGTCGGCGAAGCCGATGCCACGCTGAAACTCAATGGCCAAGCCACTCTGCTCGACGGCAGCGGCGGCTTCAGCGCCCCACTTACGCTCTACGAAGGTGCCAACACGTTCACTTTCGAGGCCACCTCGAAGGATGGCAATCGCCACGCCACCGCCCTGCGCCACGTGATCTACACGCCTTCGATTCTGACGATCCAGATCACTGAACCGATTGAAGGCCTCATCACCCATGCGGCTTCCATTCTGGTGAAGGGCAGGGCCAGCGTGGCCGCCACGTCTGTGAAGGTGCAGGGCCAGCCCGTCACGCCGGATTTGGGCGGCAGTTTTCAGACCCAACTCACACCGCCCGAAGGTCCGTTGACCATCCTTGCGGAAGCTACCGGTGTAGGAGGCGCCCACGGCCAGGACATCCGACGCATCGTCATTGATCGCACGCCGCCAGTAATCACCCTGGATGGCCCGGCACCGACCCTCGTTAACCAAGCCAACTTGGCCCTCGCAGGAACCGTGGTGGACGCCACGGCGACGCAACTATGGGTCATGGGGAATCCCACCGTTCTGGATGCGCGCCCCCACTTCAGCACCACGGTGGTGCTCATCCCTGGCCAGAACATTTTGCACCTCAGGGCCGTGGATGCCGCGGGCAACGTGGGCACGTTGGACCTCACCGTGACCTATGTTTTGCCCGACCTGACGCTGCAAGTGACTACCCCCAGCGAAGGGCAGGCCGTCAACTCAGCGCAGCTCTTGGCCTCGGGCCAGGTCAGCGAAGCGAGCGCGACGCTTAGCATCAACAGCCAACCCACCGCCCTGGACAGCAGCGGCGGCTTCAGCACCACTTTGACGCTTACCGAGGGCGCCAACACGGTGACCTTCAACGCCACCTCCCTGGATGGCAAGCGCCACGCCATGGTCGTCCGCCACCTGACCTACGCGCCTTCGAATTTGATGGTTCAAATCACGGAACCCATCGAAGGCCTCATCACCCATGCGGCTTCCATTCTGGTGAAGGGCAGGGCCAGCGCAGCCGCCACGTCTGTGAAGGTGCAGGGCCAACTCGCGCCCGTGGATGGAAGCGGGGTTTTCAGCCTAATGCTCACGTTACCTGAAGGCCCTCTGACCATCCTTGCGGAAGCCAGTGGTGCAGGCGGCGCCCACGGCCAGGACACCCGTCGCATCGTCATTGATCGCACGCCACCGGTGATCACGCTGGATGGTCCGGCGCCCACCCTCACCAACCAAACCAACCTGGCCCTTGCTGGAACCGTGGTGGACGCCACCGCGACGCAGCTATGGGCCGTGGGAAATCCCACCGTTCTGGATGCGCGCTCCCACTTCATCACCTCGGTGGTGCTCACCCCAGGCCAAAACACTTTGCACCTCAGGGCCGTGGATGCCGCAGGCAACGTGGGCACCCTGAACCTTACCGTGACGTTGGTCCTGCCTGACCTGACTCTGGACGTAGCCACGCCCAGCGAAGGGCAGTCCGTCAGTTCGTCGCAGATCCTCGCCACAGGCCGGGTCAGCGAACCCGATGCCACGCTGAAACTCAATGGCCAAGCCGCTCTGCTCGATGGCAGCGGCGGCTTCAGCGCCCCACTTACGCTCAATGAAGGCGCCAACACGTTCACGTTCGAGGCCACCTCGAAGGATGGCAATCGCCACGCCACCGCCCTGCGCCACGTAACCTACACGCCTTCAATCCTGACGATCCAGATCACTGAACCTGCGGAAGGCCTCATCACCCATGCGGTTTCCATTCTGGTGAAGGGCAGGGCCAGCGTGGCCGCCACCTCCGTGAGGGTACAGGGCCAGCCCGTCACCCAGGATGGAAGCGGGGCTTTCAGTTTGCTGCTCACGCCAACCGAAGGTACCCTGACCATTCTTGCGGAAGCCGCTGGCGCGTTGGGTGCCCACGGCCAGGACAGCCGCCACCTTGTCATTGATCGCACGCCGCCCAAGATCCGCCTAGTCCCCGCGCTCCCCACGCTGACCAAGGCGGGACAAATTGACCTGGCGGGGAATGTGGACGATGCCACCGCCTGCACGTTGCAGATCCAAAACGCGCAGGTCCCCCTGGATGCCGCCAAGAATTTCAGCAGCCCCGCTTCGTTGAACGAAGGCCCCAACACACTGCATCTCCAGGCCGCGGACGCCGCGGGCAATCTGGGCACTCTCGACGTGAACGTGGAGCGCGACAGTACCGGCCCTGCCATTCACATCGTTCCAGTGCTGCCCGCAAATACCCTGCAATCGAGCCTCGTCGTCACGGGCTGGGCGGAGGATCTGCATGGCGTGGCCAGCCTCGTTCGCGATGGCGCCACTCTATCTGCCGACGGCACCTGGCATTTCAGCTTCACCTGGAATCTTAGCCTCGGCGCCAACCTGACGACGCTGAGTGCCACGGACACACCGGGCAACCAGAGCCGTTTGACGCTCTCGGTCCAGCGCACTGACACCCCGCCCCCGCCACCCCTCGCTCTCACCCTGACCGTGCTCGAACCAGCGGATGGCAGCACC
>JANYBM010000081.1 GCA_025361125.1 Holophagaceae bacterium
GGCGCCACGCCGTAGGGCGTCCGCAGTAGCATCACCGGGTAGGTTTTTAAGGTGTCCTTGGGCATGTAGATGGACGTGAAAAGCTTCACGCCATCACGCATCTTGATGAGCACTTCGCGCTTGGTGTAGTGCTCCTGGACATAGTTGGGCGCTGGCTCTGGTGCCTGTGCAACCAGCACGGCAGAGATTAATGGAAACAGCGAATGCCTCAAATTCATTGCTGCTCCAAAATCGGCAGCACCAGGTTTGAAGCCAGGGCGGGGCTGTGATAGAGGCGGATCGTGGCCTTCCTGAAATCCGAATCCTTGGCTTGGTTGATGTCCATGAATACCTGCGGATTGCGATCCATCAGGGGAAACCAGGTGCTGTGGACCTGCACCATCAACCGATGGCCTTTCTGGAAAGTATGGAAGATGTCGTTGAGCTGGTAATCCACGGCAGTCGGGACATCAGGCTCGAATGGTTCGGGCTTTGATAGCGAATGGCGGAACTTGCCGCGCATGACTTCGCCGCGCACCATCTGCTCCATGCCGCCCAGAGGACTGTACCTTGCCCTAGACGGAAGTTTTTCCTCCGGATCCTTGTAGTCGTTGGGCCACACATCGATGACTTTCACGACGAAATCCGCATCCGTCCCGCTCACCGAGACGCGAAGGTGGACTTGAATGGGGCCGGCGACCGTCAGATCCTTGTCCAGCACCGGTGTTTCGAAGACCAGCACATCAGGGCGAGTGGACACGAACCGCTGATCGGCCACCATGTATTCCTTCGCCATCCCGGTGTCGATGCCGGGCCAATAAGGCACCGGGCGCGCAGGATCGCTGATGTATTCATCAAAAGCAGTTCCTTTATCCGGCGCCGCGAACCCCAATGAACCACTGGGTTGGAAGTAGACTTTGGTGGCTTTTACGCTTTTGGGTGGCCATTGATCAAGGTGGTGCCAGATATTGCGGCCTGTCTCGAAGACCGTGGCCGCCGTCAGCTTCGGCGCTGGCGCGTCCTTTAGGTAATGCATGAAGAAGGGGAACTCGACTTCCTTCTGAAAATACTCAGATGTCTTCGCGCCGAATTTCACATCGCCTAGTTTGTCCCCGGGCGTGCGGTTCCAACCGCCATGGACCCAAGGCCCCATCACCAGGAAATTGATGGTGGCGGGGCTCTGCTTCTCCACGTATTCATGCACCTGCAACGCGCCGAACAGGTTTTCCGCGTCAAACCAGCCGCCCACCGTAAGCACGGCGGGTTTGATGTCCTTCAGGTGGGGCCGCAGGTTCCGCGACTGCCAGAAGGCATCGAAGTCGGGGTGGGCCATCATCTCGTTCCAGAAGGCAACCTGCCCGTGGAGGAAGCGCGGATCAGCGTTTGACAGTGCGCCCAGCTTGTTCAAGAAGAAGTCGTAACCATCCGGTGTGCCGTGCTCGAAACGCTTGCCCCATTCGGTGGTGGGCTTGGGGCGCGGCAATCCAAAGGTCGCCATGAAGTTGAAACCGTGGGGCAGCCAGACCGCGCCATTGCGATGAAAATCATCCCCGGTGAACCAGTCCGTCACTGGCGCTTGCGGTGAGCTGGCCTTCAGCGCGGGATGCGCGCCGATCATGCCCGCCGCGGTGTAGAAACCCGGATAGCTGATGCCCCATTGCCCCACGCGGCCGTTGTTGCCTGGAACGTTCTTCAGAAGCCATTCGATGGTGTCGTAGGTATCGCTGCTTTCGTCGATGTCGCTCGGTTTCGATTTCTTCTCCAGGTGCGGCGTCATGTTGTTGAAGCTGCCCTCGCTCATGAAGCGCCCCCGCACATCCTGGTAGACGAAGATACAGCCCTCACTGCCGAAGAGCGCCGTGGGGCCCAGGTCCGGCTTGAATTTGTCCTCACCATATGGCGCCACGCTGTAAGGCGTACGAAGCAACATGAATGGGTAGTTTTTCGATGTGTCCTTTGGTGTGTAGATGGAGGTGAAAAGCGCGACCCCGTCCCGCATGGAAACCATCACTTCGCGTTTGCTGTAGTGCTCTTTCACATAGTCCAGACCCTGCGCCGCCAGCGTCACTGACATGACCGGAAGCAATAGCTTAGACAGACGCAAACTCACATGCGGGATCAAGCTCATGGCGGCTCCTGGAAGGCTGGAGCGAGGATAACAGGGATGAGCCTCGTGTTGTGAGGGTCGAGCTGCTTCAATCCCTGAAAACGGGTGTCTGTTTGCTCATGGCGGCCATCATGGCGGTTTGGATATCTTGGGAAACCAACATGGCAGCATTCCAAGTGGCGATGGCGGCGAGGCCATCGGCCACACTGTGATCGCGGGTGTAGTTGAGCATTTCCTTGGTGCCGCGGATGGACAAGGGTGATTTCCCGGCGATCTGACCAGCGATTTCAAGGACCCCGGCTTCCATCAGTTCATCCGATTCAAAGACCTGGTTCACCAGGCCGCAGGCTGCGGCCTCCGGTGCCGTTATCTTCCGTCCGGTATAGGCCCATTCCCGCACTAGGCCTGGCGCCACCAGCTTGGGAAGGCGCTGGAGGGAGCCCACATCGGCCACCATGCCAATGTCGATTTCCTTGATGGAAAAGTGGGCGCTTGCGGTGCAATAGCGCATGTCCGCAGCCGCCACCAGGTCTAGCCCGGCGCCGACGCAGGCCCCGTGGATGGCCACCAGCACGGGCTTTCGGCAGCGCTCCAGGCTGTTGAGGGAATCCTGCAATTGCAGGATCATCCCGCGCAGCTTCTCCGCGGCGCGGCCTTGGCAAGCATCCTTGATGGCCTGCTGCACGCCCATGAGCATCATCAAATCGATGCCCGAGCAGAAATGGCGGCCATTGCCCGAAAGCACCACAACGCGCACTTCCGGTGTAGTGTCGGCCCAATGAAAGGCCTCGCCGATCTCCCGCCACATGGCTTCGTTCATGGAATTCGCCTTGTCCGGGCGATTCAATCGGATCGAAGCGATGCCTTGCTGGTGTCCAACGATCAGAGTGGTGAAGTCAGGCATGAGCGGCTCCCCGTAATGAGTGTGCGTTCATTGTGCCTGTGATTCCCAACTTCGAAGTGGCCGCCATACCGCTAATATCTCCAAGAAAGGAAACGCTATGAAAACGATTTTGATCGTCTGCGCGCTTTTATTCGGAAATCAGTGGTGCCTGGGGGATGACGTTTCAGGGCCCAATCGGTCGACCATCCAGAGTTTCTCGTGGGGCAGTCTCTATTACGAGCCGGGCTTGCTTGGGCCCTACCAATTCGAAACCACCAACGGTGGCTTCCGGCTCAGATCGAAACTGGGGGAAGTGTCCATCCAGGGCACCGAGGTCAACAGCTATCAACTCACCTGGGAGAAGGACACCCTTACGATCAGTCAGAACGGCGTGGATCTGGATATCCGAGGGAAGGATAAGGCCTGGACCCTGCGTTCGCTGAATGGAAGCTACACATTGGTGTCCTCCTCTCCCAAGGACACCTTGGTGTTCGAACGGAACGCGAACACATTCAGCATCAAGGGCGCGAAAGGACTGGTGACAGCTACCTTGGATTTCCAAACCCTGCGGATCAAGAGTCCCCTCGGGACCGCGACTCTCATTAACGACATCGGAAAACGCACCCTGTCGGGCATAGGGCTGGATCAGATCCCCTATCTCGGAAGGGGGCTCTTTATTCCCTTCCATGGGGTAGGAATTTTCATCGATATTGCAAGACTCTTCCCCATGCAGGAGGTGGCCGAATGGGTCGAGTGGAAGCCGATCCTGGGACCCTAGACCGATTGCTGCCCGACGGGTGTGAAGCTGATTGATCTGTTTCAGCCCCCTTCCGGCTCCGCTGGCTTGAAAGCGCGCCCCTATTGAAGGAAGGGAGGGAGGATTACACCGGACCCCCTAAACCCTATACGAAAGGCGCCGTATTGCCTCCTTGAACCCCCAACAAGGAGCCCGGTATGCCTACCCCCCGTCCCATCGCTGCTCTGATCATGGTTCTAGCGGCCACCGTTCTAGGCGCCCAGACTTTCGTCCTCCATCCTGACCAGACCTCGGCCACGACCGAGAGTCACACGGTGGCCCTGCCCAATGGTTCCACCCTCACCATCAAGAACACGAATGGGCGCATCAAGGTGGATACCTGGGACCGGGCGGAAGTCGCCTTCACGGGCCAGTTCAAGCCCAGCAGCAAGGATGAGCAGGTGAAGGTCGTGTTCGAATCGGGTCCGGGGGGCCTTGAGATCCGCGGCAAATATCCTAAGCAGCAGTCTGGTTGGGCTGACTACCGCGGCGCCGTCTGCGAAATGGAACTCAAGGTGCCCCGTAGCGTATTCGCCCGCATTGACACGGTGAACGGCAGGATCACGCTGACCGGACTCCAAGCCAAAGCAGAGTGCCGGACGGTCAACGGCGCGATCGAAGCCAATGACCTTAATCACGGCCTGACCGCCGAGACAGTGAACGGCGCCATCGCCCTGAACCAGGTGCATGGCGCCATCCACGCCTCCACCACCAATGGCGCGATCTCGTGCAAGGGCCTGGATGGCATGGGCCAGGGTGTTGACCTGTCCACGGTCAACGGCGCCCTGAACGTGACCATGGCCAAGCTCGAAGGCTCCTTGCGGGCCACCACTGTCAATGGCCAAGTCTCGGTCAACACCAAGGGCGCCGAACAGGTGAATGCTACGAAGCACAAGGTGGAAGCCACCTTCCCAGGCAGCATGCAGCTCATCCATCTGAGCACCGTGAACGGCGCGTTGGTGGTGCATTAGGTTGCTCCTTCGGCAGAGATACAGCAGCGACTCTGAGCAATCGCACGCGATGCCGATTGATGATTTCTATGGGAGACCTTTGTGACTTCGCGAGGCAACCTTCTTACCCGTGGTGCCTCAGCTATTTCTCGGTGGTTCATCACATTGCAGTTGCTGTTGCTGCCTCTTTTTGGCCAGACCCCCGAATCACACCATGCCGCTCCATTGATCATCGGAGATGGGTGGGAACGGGAAGAACCGGCAACAGCAGGTTTCGATGCCGCACGGCTCCGCATGTTGATTGACAAGCTGATGGATGAGGAGACAAACATCCACAGCATTCTCGTTGAACGGCATGGGCGCTTGGTGGCAGAGCAATACCGGCGGGGCATGGATAAATCGGTGTACAGCCTTTTCGCACACACACAAACATTCGGTCCCATGGTCATGCACGACACGCGCTCGGTGGGCAAAAGTGTCGTCAGCCTGCTCATTGGCATTGCCAAACACCAGGGGAAGATCGGAAACCTTACGACCCCAGCCATAGACTTCTATCCAGAGTATGCAGATTTAGCGACAACCGAATGCAAGGCCATCACCTTGGAGCACCTGCTGACAATGAGCAGTGGTTATGAGTGGAATGAGGGTGGGAGCGGTCCCGACGATGAACATCGCTTGTATTGGAAGTGGTCGCCCTACCGATACGTGCTGAGTCGCCCCATCGTTGCCTCTCCCGGTAGTAGGTTTAATTACAACAGTGGTGGCACAGCCGTTCTTGCCGACATTTTGACCCGGGCCACCCAAACACCCTTGAAGGAATTCGCCCGAAAATTTTTGTTCGAGCCATTGGGCATCAGCGATTGGGAATGGGTGGCTGATCTGCATGGCCGACCCCTGGCCTTCACCGGCCTTCGCATGCGCCCTCGCGACATGGCAAAGATTGGCCGTATGGTGGTAGACCACGGACGGTGGCGGGGACAGCAAATTGTCCCGGCGGATTGGATCACAACTTCTCTGCAACCCCGGACCAGCACCGGCTATCCAGGTTTGCAGTATGGCTATCAATGGTGGACGGGCACCGTGGAATGGCAAGGTAAAAAACTTGCGTGGGGCGCAGCGTTTGGTAATGGTGGTCAACGGCTGTTCGTGGTTCCCGATTTGGACATGACGGTGGTGATCACTGCGGGTGCCTACGACGATCCGAAAATCGCCCCTCGCGTCAATGCGTTGTTCAAAGACATCATCTCCACGGTTCAAAAATGAACACCCCTTCCTGCGCTGATACACATTCAAAGGCCCGCTTTTCGCGGGCCTTTTTTGGTGCCGGTGGCCGGACTCGAACCGGCACTAGGGGTGACCTAACAAGATTTTGAGTCTAGCGCGTCTACCAATTTCGCCACACCGGCATGAAGCTTAGCATACCGGGCTGGCAGGGCTTTTCAAAGAAGATGATTCAGCCCCAAGCACATACCAAATACGAATTACGACAAGGGACATGGAACTGATAGCTCAAGGCCCGCAGCCCACCGTCTCAAAGCGCCGTTAACGGTATCCGTCGCCCTTGGCCAAAGGCTTTGGGGCTCACTTTCAGATTGAAGGGGAGCTGTCGGCGTTTGAATTCAGTGTGGCGCAGCAGGCCCAGGATTCGTGGCAGAGCTTTTTGCGCGGACTCCAGCTCAGCGCCCTCCAGCAAGAGAACGAGATCTTCCGAGAGTCCTGCCTCGGGCCGTTGGGCTTCAAGCGCAGCGCCAAGGATGGCATCGAGTACCGCGTAGGGTGCAAGGCTGGCTTCATCGGTTTGGCCAGGGCGAAGTTCGGCGGTGGGCACTCTGTGCAGAATGCCCGGCGTGATGGCTTCTCCCAATTCATACGCGAGGCTGTAAACGCGGGCTTTCAGGCAATCGCCCAGGATGGAGAAGGCGCCGATGCCATCGCCGTAGAGCGTGAAATAACCCGTGGAGGCTTCGCTCTTGTTCCCGGTGTTCAGCACCGCGATGCGGGTGGAACCTAGCTGTTCATGGACCGCGGGCTCTGAGGTGAGCGCCATGAGCAGCATGGCTCGGGCGCGGCTCTGCAGGTTTTCATCGGTGACGGAAAAAATGCGATCTGGAAATGCGCTGTTCAGGGCCGAGGCTGCTCCCGCAAAAGGCGCATCCGCATCCAGGCAAAGGAACTTGATCCCCAAACGTTGGGCCTGATTCTTGGCAAGAGCCAGGCTTTCACCGCTGGAATAAGCGGTCGGCAGAGCTACACCAAGCACGCGCTCGGGCCCCAGCGCCTCGACTGCGACGGCGGCCACCACTGAGCTGTCAATACCACCGGAAAGGCCGATGACCACTGCTTCCAATCCCTGCTTGGCCAGGTTTTCGCGCAACCCCAGGCCAAGGGCGACCCGGAGCCAGGCACCTTCTTCCGGAAAAATGGGCCAGGAAGTTCCGGTGGTTCCGGTGTCCACCCCCACGATGCCTTGCGTGAATCGCTGGCCGCCCTGCCAGCTTCCATCGGGTTGCACCAGACACGAGCCACCGTCGAAAAGCAGCGAACTGTCAGCACCCACCCGATCCGCATAGACCAGCGGCACACCATATTTTTTCGCGAGACCCTGGATCAAACGTTTCCGCTGCTGTTCTTTCGATGCAATGGTCCAGGGCGCTGCCTTGCCTGGGGGCAACCAGGAACCGAGCAGCGTGGGGCTGGCGGAGGCATTGAGAAGCAGCGTAGCCCCAGCTTTTGCAAGTTCGGCAATGGGATCGCGGGTGTAATGAACAGCTGCGCTGCTGAACTCCTGATCGGCCCAAAGGTCCTCGCAAATGGAGATGCCGATGCGCTGGCCCAGATGTTCGATGAGCTCCGGAATTTCAGGCGCAGGTTCGAACCAGCGGTGTTCCTCGAACACATCGTAACTGGGCAGCAGCTGCTTGCGGATGATCTGGCGAATCGCCCCGCTCTCGCACCACCACAATTCGTTAAAAAGACGGCCCGAAGGGCTTGGACTGAAGGTGCCGAATACCAGCGGCACCGATCCAGTTAGCTTTGCCAGTCGCCCGGATTCAGTGGCCACAAGGGCTCGTAAACCTGCTTCCCACAGGCGATCTTCAGCGAGATACCCCACCACCGCCAGCTCTGGAGTCACGACCAACTCGGCGCCACCTGCTACTGCCTCGGCATAAGCCAATTCTATGGCCGCACCGTTCGCGACCGGGTCGCCGAGCTGCTGGTTCAGTTGAAGCAAGGCAATTCGCATGAGTCCAGGATACCGATTCAGAAGCCACGGCGTTCAAGGATGCGACGCGGCGGGTCCCATTGCCTGCAGTCCAGGGTCCACAGACCTCAACTCACCACCAGATCTCCACTCTGGTTCCACCTTCTTCTCGTTTTTCAAAGCGTAAATCCGCGCCTTGGGCGTTGATCCATTTCAAGGCGAGGGGCAACCCAAGGCCAGTGCCATCGGGACGGCCACTTTCGAAAGGCCGCAGCATTTGCAACAAGGTGTCCTCGCCCATGCCCGGGCCCTGATCGAGAATTTGGATGCGGCCATCTTCCACCACCACACGGATCTCGCCGCCTCGGGGCGTAGCCTGACAGGCGTTCTCAAGCAGATTCAACAGCGCTTGATGCAACAGCATTGGATCTGCCATGGCACGACCCTGGCCCTCGCATTTCAACGTGCGCCCATGACTTAAGGGCCGCTTTGCTATTTCCGTGATGACTTCATTCGCAACTTCCCCCAGATTCGTTTCCGAGTATTCAGGCTCCAAGGGTTTGGCCCATTGCAAAAATTTCTGGATGACACGATCCAATTCATCCACCTCGTCGAGCAGGTCTTTCGACACATCCACGTGGCCCGCACGATACAGCAACTGGCCATGGCCCTTGAGTACCGCAAGGCCATTCTTCAATTGGTGCGCCACGCCCGCTGTCATCTCGCCCAATTCCGCGAACCGCTCGCGCAATTGGCGACGGCGATCCTCCGCTTCCTGCTCGGTGATGTCTTCAAAGGAAAGCAAAGCCCCCACCTGATTGGGAGCCTCGATCCGCCGCAGTCGCCAGCGTTTCATCGCGCCTTCAGCATTGGCGCCCTCACAGCGCCAGCCTGGACCAGGGCCCCGATGCAGGCCTTCCAGCAGCCAGGGAAAGGGCTCCAACACGAAGGAGGTATCCAGACCCACCACGCCGGGTTTCACACCCAGCAATTCGCGGCCCATGGAATTGAGCGCCGCCACCTGATTTTTCTGGTCCACCCACAACAGGCCGAAGGGCAGCGCGTCCACCAGTTTTTCGTGCACGGTTTGCAGCTGGCCGAGAGTGGCAGCCAGCTCCCCGCGTTCATGAAGACTGCGGCTCACGGCGCCGAGGACCAGCAACTCCGGATCTTCCTTGGCTGTGCGCCGAGTTCGAAAAAATCGAATCCCGAAGATGGTCGCTCCAAATAAAACCATTCCGACCGGGAAGGCCATGGCGATGAGCGATTCAGCTGAGAGTTTCATGGGAAGCCAGCCCTTAGATTAACCTTGTTCCCATGGATCAGCATCCCATCTACATTCTGTCCGGTGGATCCGGCGAGACCGCCCTGCGAATGGTGGCCGCCGCGCTCACACAATTTCATTCGGGTGATATCTCTGTCATGCGGCGTTTCCAGAACGTCTTCACACACGAAGATATAGAACGCATTCTGCAATTGGCAGCTGAAAAACGGGCGGTGATCGTCCACACCATTGTGAGCCGGGAGCAGCGCAATTTCCTTGACCAGCGTTGCGCGGATCTGCGACTCACCCAGGTGGATCTCTTCGGGGATCTGCTGAACACTCTGGGTCTTTACTTGCGCGAGAGCCCTGATGAACGGCCAGGCCTTTTTCATGCGGTGGGTGACCGGTACTTCAAGCGCATCGAGGCCATCGAATTCGCGTTGAAGTACGATGACGGCGCGGATATATCTGGCATTGCCACAGCGGACATCGTATTGGTGGGGCTTTCGCGCACCAGCAAGACACCCCTTTCCATGTATCTCGCCATGGAAGGGCATCGCGTCATGAATGTACCCTTGGTGCCCGGTGTGCCCTTGCCGTCGGAGTTGGACGAAATTCCCCAAGGCCGCATCGTGGGCCTCACCATCCAGCCTGAACGCCTGCGGGAAATTCGTCTGAATCGCCTGTCGCGGCTTGGCGCCGGTGGCATTGCCGACAAATACAGCGACATGGGCCACATCCTGGAGGAGTTGACGTATGCAGAAGGTGTCTTCAAGCAGCACCGCCGCTGGCCGCTTCTGGATGTGACGGGAAAAAGCATCGAAGAAACCGCAGGTCTTGTACTGGACCGTGTCTTCGGTAAAGAACGGGCCGTATGAACGATCTGCCGCGGCAGTACCGCTCGGTGCGCAAGGCGACGCTGAATCTAGTGGCGCCCCTGACACTAGAAGACATGGTGGTTCAGGCCATGCGCGACACCAGCCCCACCAAGTGGCACCTGGCGCATACCACCTGGTTCTTTGAAACCTTCATCCTGATACCGAAGCTTCCTGGATACCAAGTCTTCGATCCCAGCTATGGATTTCTCTTCAACAGCTACTACAACGCCATCGGCCAGCGGCAGCCAAGGGACCAGCGAGGCGTTCTGACGCGACCGGGCCTGGGGGAAGTTCTGGCCTACCGGCGCCACGTGGACGGGGCCATGGAAACCCTGCTGGAAAATTTTCCAACCGCGGCCATGGCCCTCGTCGAACTGGGTCTGCACCATGAGCAGCAGCACCAGGAATTGATCCTCACGGACATCAAATACCTGCTGGGAACCCAGCCCTTGAAACCCGCCTACCTTCCCGCTCCACTCGCTCCAGCAGGCGAGCCCGCACCCGCGTTGACGCTGGAATGGGTCCCGTTTGATGAAGGTCTCCGCGCCGTCGGCCATGATGGCAGCGGATTCGCTTTCGACAACGAAGGGCCTCGGCACAACGTATTCCTGACTGCTTTCGAGCTTGCAGCCCGGCCTGTGACCGTTGGTGAATATCTCCGGTTCATCGAGGATGGTGGCTACGAGCGTCCCGACCTATGGCTCTCCGATGGCTGGGACGCCGTGCTCACGAATGGCTGGACAGCGCCTCTCTACTGGCGAAAGTCCTTGGGCGGATGGAAGGTTTTCACGCTGCAGGGCGAGGAGGACTTGGCTCGGAGGAAGTCCGTCTGTCATTTGAGTCATTTCGAAGCAGACGCCTATGCTCGCTGGGCTGGTGCGCGCTTGCCCACCGAAGCCGAGTGGGAAGTCGCCTCGGATCATCCCGGCTTGTCACAGATGATGGGGGTCGTGTGGGAGTGGACCGGCAGCGCCTATCTGCCCTACCCGGGTTTCCGCGCTGCGGTGGGCGCAGTGGGGGAATACAACGGTAAATTCATGAGTGGTCAGATGGTGTTGCGGGGCGGCAGCATCGCTACGCCACACGGCCATATCCGGCCCACCTACCGGAACTTTTTCCCGCCCACCGCGCGCTGGCAATTTTCGGGGCTGCGATTGGCGCGTTAGACGGAATTCCCACTCTCCACTTAGGCTGATCCGATGCCCGGACCCCAAATGACCTCCAACTTGATGGATGAAGTCCGCACCGGCCTTCTTGCCAATCCCAGACGCCTGCCACCGGCGCTCTTCTACGACGCGGAGGGCTCGGCTCTCTTCGAGCGGATCACGGAATTGCCCGAGTATTACCCCACTCGCACCGAACGGGACATCCTCGAACGCCATGCGGCGGACATGCTCCAGGAAGCCGGGACTGATCTGGAATTGGTGGAGCTGGGGTCAGGCAGTTCCACCAAGACCCACCTACTCATCCATGCGCTTTTGTCTCGTCAACCAGATGGCAGCTACGTACCCATAGACGTGAGCGCCACCGCGCTGAAACACGCGAAGTCAGCCTTGCTGGAAGCTTTTCCGAGGCTTGAAGTCCGACCCATTCACGCAGATTACCTGGGAGGCCTGGCCTCCCTGAACCATGGCCATGCACGGCGGCTGGTGATCTTCCTGGGCTCCACCATCGGCAATTTTGATCCTGCCCAGGCAACGTCTTTCCTGCGCTCCGTGCGGGCGGCCCTCCAACCCGGGGATGCGCTGCTCATCGGCATGGACCTGGCCAAAGCACCGACCATCCTCATCCCCGCCTACGATGATGCCCTCGGTGTCACCGCACTGTTCAATTTGAACGTGTTGGCCCGGCTCAACCGGGACTGGGGCGCAGATTTCCAGTTGGAGGGCTTCCATCACGTGGCCTTGTGGAACGCGGTCGAGTCACGCATGGAAATGCACTTGGAAAGCCAAGCGCGACAGTTCGTTCGCGTCGCTGCCCTCGATTTGGAAATTGCCCTAAGTGTGGGCGAACGCATCCACACCGAGAACAGTTATAAATTCCGCCCCGGCGTGGGCGAGGCCATCCTCCATGACGCGGGCTGGTTGCTGGAGCGCACCTGGACCGATGAACAGAAGTGGTTCGCGGTGCACCTGGCCCGATGTTGAGCCTTGGAACTATGGGGCCCAGGGGTTTTCAATTTTCAATAGGCGAATGACTAGTGTTCTCAAGTCTTGAGTCAGGTGTCTTGAGTCAGGGCTTCCTCAGGCATCTGCCAGCGGTCGTAGCGGAAGAGCATTAGCAAACCCGGAATGGAAATGGTGATGCAGAGCAGGAAGAAGGCGGGCCAACCCATCCACTTCACCAGCTGGCCCGCAGGGCTCGAGAACACGGTGCGAGTCAAAGCCATGAGGCTCGATAAAAGTGCATATTGCGTGGCGGTCATACGCTTGTCGCAAATGCGCATCAGGAAAGCCGCATAGGCCACCATGCCTGTGCCGAAACAGAAATTTTCCGCGCCGATGGTGGCGAGCATCAGGGTGCGATTGTGTCCCACCAACGCCAGCGCATAGGGTGCCAGGATGCTGGAAGCCTGCAAGATACCGAAAATCAGCAAGGAGCGTCGCAGGGACCAGCGCCGCATCACCAGACCACCCAAGAAGGCACCTACCAATAGGGATGCGAGGCCCAATCCCTTCGTGGCAAGGCCGATCTCCGTTTTACTGAAATCCAAGGTCATCAAAAAAACCGTATTCAGGGAGGCCGCCAGCATGTCGCCCAATTTGTACAGGATGGTGAAGGCCATCATTTCCAGCGCGCCGCGGCGGGAGAAGAATTCCGTAAATGGCTTTACCACGGCGTCCACCAAGGTGCGCGGCGCTGTCGCGCTAGCAGGCTCCGGCGCAAACCAGGCCGTGAACATTCCCGGCACCATCAAGGCCGCCATCACCAGATAAACCACGCGCCAGGTGGTGCGATCCGCGAGCCACAAGGCGAAGGCACCCGCCATCAGCATGGCGATACGATAGCAATTGATGTTGAGGCTTGATCCCAGCCCCAAATCATGAAGGGGCAGCAACTCTGTGCGGTATGCATCAATGACGATGTCCTGGCTGGCGCTAAAGAAAGCAACCATCAGGGCCAAACCCGCGATGGCTCCCAAACCCGTACGTGGATCGCCAAAAGCCATGGTGCAAAGGCTGAGTACCACCGCCAACTGAAAGATGAGGATCCAGCCCCGACGGCGCCCCATGAAAGGAGGTGTGAAGCGATCAAGAATGGGTGACCAGATGAACTTCAGGTTATAGGGAAGGCCGATGAGCGCGGACAGCCCGATAAGGCCCAAGTCTACGTGAGAATCCTTCATCCAGGCCTGCAGTGTGGAATTCGTAAGCAGCAGTGGCAGGCCCGACGTAAAACCAAAGAGTGCCACCGCGGCCAAGGGCGGCAAGGACTTGGGCCGGGTTTCAAGAGTTGGCATAGAGGATGGTAATGGCAATTAATGGAACCGCGAATGAGCAAGAATGTTTCTTGGGTCCCGCATGACGGTTCGGCCACGGAGCGCATGGAATTCCATGGATATAAAAATTCAAAAGTTGGACTTCTCAGATGGCGAACTTTGGCCACGCAAAGGAATTGTCGGGAATAATGACTTCATGAAACTCCTCGATTTCCGCTCCGACACCGTCACCAAACCATCCCCTGAGATGCGCGCCGCCATGGCGGATGCGGAGGTCGGGGATGACGTGCTGGAGCGCGATCCCACGCTGGATCGCCTGGAGCGCCGAGTAGCGGAATTGCTGGGCAAGGAAGCCGCGCTCTGGACACCCACGGGCTGCATGGCTAACGCCATCGCCATGATGCTGCACCTGCGCCGCGGCGATCGCTTTCTGGCCTCTGCCCAGGCCCACGTGCTGGGTTCAGAACTGGGCACTGCGGCATGGCTCGCAGGCGGCATGCCCGAAGCCCTGCCTTGGGATGGAAAGCCCGGCCGCATCTCCGCGGAGCAGGTGCGCAAGGCCGCAGGAAGCAGCGGCCCATACTACACGTTACGCACCGCCTTGTTGTGTCTTGAAAACACCCACAATTTCGCAGGCGGAACCTGCATCAGCCTGCAGGATCATCGCGATTTGACCTTGGCGGCCCAGGAGAAAAAACTTGCGGTGCATTTGGATGGTGCACGACTGTGGCACGCCGCCGCTTTCCTGAAGGTCTCGCCGCGTGATCTGGCGGAAGGCGCGGATACCGTCAGCGTCTGCCTCAGCAAAGGCCTTGGGGCACCCATGGGGTCGCTGCTGGTGAGCAACCAAGACAAGATCGAAGAAGCCCGCCGCCTTCGCAAGATGCTGGGTGGTGGCATTCGCCAAGGGGGCATCATGGCCGCGGCTGGCTTGGTCGCGCTGGACTACCTGCCACGTATTTCCGAGGATCATGCCAAGGCCAGCGAACTCAGCGTAGGACTGCGGGCACTCGGTTTCACCCAGGAAACACCCGAAACGAACATCCTACTGGTACCCGTGGCCTCCGTCCCCAATGCCACAAAGCTCCTGAAAGATGTCGGCGTTCTCGTCACCAGTGTGGGGTCTGCTCTGCGCTTCATCACCCATCGCGATATCGAAGCCGGCGAAATCAAGGAAGCCTTGTCACGCATAAGGACCCATGCCGAAGCCATCCTTGCCCGACCAGAAGTTTGAATACCAGGCTCATCAGGCTCTAAGCGAAGGGCAAACTGGCACGTAGATCAGGCCGGGGGCTCCATGCGCGACGCCAGTTGGGACAGCGGAGAAGCAGTGCGGCAGGGGGGCCGCAAGCCTTGGCTCAAGTGGCTGCTATTAACCGGCGGAGTGACCCTCAGTCTTTCATTGGTCATCGGCGGTTCCCTGGGCAGCTTGGCCTTCCGTCACCGATCCCAGCTCTGGCCCGCGGTGCGCAACATCCACTCCCGGCTGCAGAGCGACGAGGGTGCCAGAGAACTGTTCAAAAAGAATCCGGCACTGGCCGAAACCTACGCCCATGAGCAGGATTTCGTGGCCACGGTCCGCGACTGGCGGGCCAAGGTCGGCGGCCTGCCGGTCCAGGAACCCGCCGAAAGTCCCACCTATTCACCCAACGCCGACCCTGGCGAGGTCAGCGCCAGCATCAAGGGCTCGGGCGGAGCCTGGATGATGGTGGAGATCCAGGGTGGCGCGCTTGCGGGACCCATCGAGGGCGAGGGCATCAACCATATTTTTTTTGGGGCGGACGAAAAGGCTCTCGAGAGCGCTCGGGAAAAAGCGGGTGAGCACGGGGCCGAGCGGGCCTGGGAAGAGTTCCGGGAAGTGATGCTCCGGTGCAATGACGACCTCAAGGCGGCCGAGCTGTACCGTGTGGAATTTGGCCTGCACGCAACCTACCCCAGCGAAACCGCTTTCCTGGATTCTGTGAGAAAACTGCGACCAGTCATTGCCAACCTTCCCGCCACGAACCAGAAGGGCTTGCATGAGTTCAGCATTCATAGCTATCAAACGCCTTTCGCGAACAACAGGGTGTTGAGCTTCAGGAGCACGGATGGCCAGCGCCTGGTCGCCACCTGGAAGGGCGGCCAACTCAACAACGTGGAACTGCGTCCTGCCCACAATCATGCATAAAGGGCAATGAGCGGCACTGGCGACAATACCTAAGCTCTGGTGAAAGGATTCGATCCGCGCAGGTCTTCCACGATGCCGGGCAACATTTCCAGAACCGTCTGGATTTCATCCCGGGTGGTATATCGGCAAAGTGAGATGCGGATCGTACCCAATGCGAATTCCTTGGGCGCACTCATGGCCCGCAGCACGTGGCTGGGTTCCTTCTGCCCCGTGGTGCAGGCGCTGCCCGTGGAGACGCAAACGCCACGTTCGCTAAGTTTCATTAACAAAGCCTCGCCTTCTAGTCCCTGGAAACCCATAAACGAGGTATTGGGAAGGCGTGGCGCGCCAGCGCCATGCAGGTGCACGCCTTTGATTGAATCTCGAATCGCTGATTCAAAATGATCCCGCAACCCCCCCATCGCCGCAACCTGCGGAAGGTGTGCCAGCACCATTTCAGAGGCTTTTCCGAGCCCCACGATGCCCGGCACGTTTTCGGTTCCGCCTCGCCGCCCGCGCTCCTGGTGCCCCCCCAACATGAATGGCTTCAGCCGCAGTCCACGACGGATGAACAAGGCCCCGGTACCCTTAGGCCCGTGAAATTTATGGCCACTGACATTCAACAGGTCAATGGGCAGCGTGGCGAGATCCAAGGGCGCTTTTCCGATGGACTGGGTGGCATCCACGTGCAGCAAGGCGCCCTTCCCTTTGACGAGCTGAACCACTTTGTCCAGCGGGAACAACACGCCGCTTTCGTTGTTGGCGGCCATGAGGGAAACCAGGGCCGTGTCGGGCCGGATGGAGGCTGCCAGGGCCGCGAGATCCAACTGCCCGTCCCTGTCCACCCCAAGGCTCGTGACTTCGGCGCCCTGTGACTTCAACCACTCGCATACAGCCAGCACCGCTGGATGTTCCACCGCACTGATGATGAAATGCCGCTGGTTTGGAAAGGCTTCGAACACACCCCGAAAGGTGTGATTGATGCCTTCGGTCCCACCGCTGTTGAAAAGAACCTCCGCCGGGGAGCAGCCCAGCATGGCCGCCACCTGCTCTCGGGACTGCACCAGCGCGCCTTCGCTCAGGAGACCCAGCACATGGGCCGAACCCGCATTGCCATAACTTTCCTGTAAGAAAGGCAGCATCGCCGCCAGGACTTCCGGGGCCATCCGCGTGGTGGCGTTGTTGTCCAGATAGATGATCATGTCTTCAGCATCAGCCGGAATGACCTGTCTCGTCCATCTTTGGAACAGAATTGACTGGTTTTCCAACACCAAAATCTTGTCGAGACTATTCCTCTCTTCATGGGAACAAATGGGTGGCTGTTCGGCGATCCCCAAAGCGAGCTGAGATGTCCCGGGAGCCCGCTCGGACAGCTTGTGAAACCCCTCCAGCCAGCCATAAACCCAATTGAGTACAAAATCACCAAAATTTGAGTGGGACCAACGGTACCCTATAGCCTACTGATTTGGTCTCCAGGCGCTGGAGCCCGAGCGAGCCTATCCGGAGGAACTCTACATTGCGACTCAGAACCACTTTCAGCCCAGTCCTGCTTCCGGTCATTCCAATGGTTCTGCTGACCCTGGGTTGCCAACAGGACAAGGTGACCAGCTACCGTGTGCCCAAGGAAGCCACAGGGCCCGCAGACATGCCTTCAGCACCTACCGGGATGCCGCCCCCAGGCATGGACGCCCCTAGTGGCGGCGACATGCCGGCCCCACCCAAGCCCACCGGCCAAGGTGCCCTGAAATGGACGCTGCCCAAAGGTTGGGTTGAAAACGAGGCGGGCGGCATGCGCTTCGCCACCCTCAAGCCCCCCTTCCCAGGCAAAGTTGACGCCTCTATAGTGGTTCTGCCTGGAACCGCCGGTGGCGAGCTCAGCAACGTCAATCGCTGGCGCGGTCAGATTGGCCTTGGCCCCTTGGACGAGCAGGCCCTCAACGCCGCCCGCAAGTCAATCAAATCCAAGGCCGGCACAATTTCCGTATTCGACTTCACCAGTGAGGGTCAAACCAAAACCCGCATGGTGGCGGGTCTCATCTCCACCAGCGATGGAAACACCTGGTTCCTGAAACTCGTTGGTGACACCGAGCCCGTGGGAAAAGCTGAGCCGGACTTCATGCGTCTCATCGGGAGCATTCACCTTGACTAACAAATACCTACTGAAGGCTTGGAATTTCATCTCTTCGTTCCAGCTCACCATCGTCTCCTTGGCCTTGCTCATGCTGCTGGTGTTGTTCTGCACGCTGGCTCAGGTGCCTCTGGGCACTTATGGCGCCGTCAACATGTACATGCGCAGTTTTCTCGTGTGGTGGGGACCCGAAGGCTCCACATGGATCATTCCGGTGTTCCCCGGCGGCTCGCTCGTGGGGCTCATCCTTACCTTGAATCTCTTGGCCTCCACCTTCAAACGGCTTCAGCTCACCTGGGCCAAAGCAGGCCTATGGCTGGTTCACATCGGCCTGATCCTGCTGGTGTCGGCAGAATTCGTATCGGCGGCCTTGCAGGTGGATGACCGCATGGCCATCGAGCAGGGACAAACCGTCAATTACGTGGAAAATTCCCGCTCCATGGAACTTGCCATCGTGGACGTGACCGATCCAAAGTCCGATGAGGTTTTTGCGGTTCCCGCAACCTTGCTGGCAAAATCCAGCACCGTGGCCCTGCCCGGCAGCCCTATCACATTAAACGTGAAGCACTTTTTCCCCAACGCCGAGCTGACCAACCGCGGCCCCATGGATCCTCCTTCCCTCGCCACCATGGGCGTCGGTGCGAGCGTCAAGATCGAGGAGCGGGCCGTCTCCTCCAATGAAAACGATTTGAACAACACCTCGGTATTCATTGAACCCGTGGCCGCTGGTCGCAGCTATGGGGTTTGGTTGGCCTCCATCGCTCTGGGCGCGCCGCAATCCTTTACCCACGAAGGGCATACCTACGCCATCTCCATCCGGCCCACGCGCCACTACCTTCCCTACGCCCTGACACTGAAAAAATTCAGCCACGACAAGTACCCGGGAACGGACATCCCCAAGAATTTCTCCAGCCTGGTGCAGATCTCCAATCCGTCCAAGGGAGAAGCGCGGGACGTATTGATCTACATGAACCAGCCCTTGCGCTATGAAGGCCGAACGTTCTACCAAGCCAGCTTCGGCAAAGGCGACACCCTCTCCATCTTGCAGGTTGTCGAGAATCCAGGCTGGTTGCTGCCCTATATTTCCTGCGTCCTGGTGACCATCGGTCTCCTGGTGCACTTCGCCATCATGTTGCGCCGTTCTCTCAAGCGACGGCAGGAGAAGGTGTCATGAAACTCACCAAACTGCTCCCCTGGATTGTCGGCGTCGTAGCATTGTTTGCCGCCCTTTTCGCGGCTATGCCGCAGGGCAAAGTCAACGGGTTCGACATCAATGGCTTTGCCAAATTGCCCATCCTCGAAGGGGGCCGGGTTAAACCGCTTGATTCCGTGGCCAGGAATTCGCTGCTCCTTATTCGGGGCAAGCAGAGTGTCCGTTTTGAAGGGAAAACCATCAGCGCTGATCAATGGGCTCTGGATCTGATGTTCCGCCCTGAAGTGGCTGATCGTCAGCCGGTGTTCAGGATTGATGATCCTGATGTGCTGGGTCTCATTGGCATGAAACAAACCTCAAATGCCTATTTCACCTTCGAGACCTTGGCTCCGCACATTGATGAACTCGAAAAACAGGCGAAGGTGGCGCAGCCCATTGATGCCAAGAAGCGCACCCGCTTTCAATCCGCCGTGGTGAATCTGTTCGAGCGCGTCTATATGTATTTCCGTCTGAAAAACACCCTGCAGCTCGCTGGAACACCCGGCCTTGCCGTGCAGATGCAAGCCGTGGCAGCGCCCCAGGCTGGGGAAATGCACAGCGCCCTGACCCAGCTGGCGATGTTTCGCATTCTGCCTCCCTTGGCCGGACAAAAGGCGGATGCCTGGCAAAGCGTTGGCGAAGATCTACAGGCCGGTGCCACGGGCCGCCCCCTCCACCCAGGCCTTGCGCCTCTCGCACGCATCGCAGCGGCTTATGGTGTGCAGGATGCGACTGCCTTCAACAACAGCGTGGCTGAATTCCAAGGCATCGTAACCAGCCTGAAGCCTGAGGCCATGAGCCACGCGAATAACGAAATCACTTTCAACCGTGCGCAGCCCTTCTACTTGGGCATGGTGATCTACGTCCTGGCCTTGTTGACCATTTTTGTCTCCTGGCTTTGGAAGCAAGAGCTGCTTCAACCCACGGCCTTCGCCCTGCTGCTGGTGGGCGCCATCGTGCACACCAGTGGGCTGGCTTTCCGCATCATCCTTCAGGGTCGCCCGCCGGTCACCAACCTTTACTCATCTGCGGTGTTCGTGGGCTGGGGTGCGGTGGTGTTGGGCATCGTTCTGGAACGGCTCTACAAGAAGGGCTTTGGCACTGCAGTTGCTGCTGCCGCCGGCTTCGGATCGCTCATCGTCGCTCAGCATCTGGCCGAAGGCGACACCATGGAAATGATGCGCGCGGTGCTGGATTCCAATTTCTGGCTTGCCACCCATGTCGTCACCATCACCATTGGCTACAGCGGAACCTTCCTGGCGGGCGCCATCGCCATCGCCTACACCCTGTGGAAACATATCGCTCCTGATCCCGATCCTGAGACCGGCAAGGCTCTGGTGGGCATGGCCTACGGCATCATCTGCTTTTCGCTTCTGTTCAGTTTCGTCGGCACCGTGTTGGGCGGCATTTGGGCGGATCAATCCTGGGGTCGCTTCTGGGGCTGGGATCCCAAGGAGAACGGCGCGCTGTTCATTGTTCTCTGGAACGCGATCATCCTGCACGCCCGCTGGTCAGGCATGGCCAGGGATCGCGGCATCATGACCATGGCGATTTTCGGCAACGTGATCACCAGCCTCTCCTGGTTCGGCGTGAACATGCTCGGAGTTGGCCTTCACTCTTACGGTTTCATGGATTCTGCCTTCTATGCCCTCTCCACCTTCATCGGCACTCAACTGTTGCTGATGGGTCTGTGCATGATGCCCCGGCGCTTCCAGTTCACGAAGCCCAGCGCCAAGGCCTGATCCAAAAGAAAAAAGAAGCCGCAGATGACGCAGATTCGACTGCGAAATCTGCGGCTGAATTTCTTTCTGGATAGCTCCCAGCTTCAATCAGCTTTTCCCGCATCAAACGACAACAGCGTGGGGTTCCGGCCCTGCAGGATGTCCTCCATGCGCACCTTGACGCCAGCCTTGGTGTCTGGATGGGTGAGGATGTAAAAGCATTCTGAGGCGATGGCCTCGAAGACTGCGTCGGCCACGCGATCCGGAGCAATGCCGGTGGCCGTGGCCTGCAGCACAGCGCTGGCGATTTTTGCGGAGACCTGGTCAAATTTTCTTAGATCACTGCGCTCGGCTTCCTCGCGGTTCCGTTCGGATTCCGCGATGCGGGTCTTCACCCAGGCGGGGCACAATACGGACACTTTCAGCCTGGAATCACGCAAGGCCAGGTCGTGGTGCAGCACTTCCGAGAGCACCACCACCCCGTGTTTGCTCACGCTATAGGCCGCAAAGCCCGGCGTGGCCAGCAAGCCCGCGGCTGAAGCGGTGTTGATGATATGGCCTTCCTCGCCATCCGAAAGCATGCGCGGCACGAAGGCCTGCAGGCCGTGGATGACACCGTGGAGGTTCACGCCCAGCACCCAATTCCAGTCTTCCGAAGTCAATTCCCACGCGGGTTTGCAGAGCGCAACGCCGGCATTGTTCACCAGGAGATGCACCCGGTGGAAACGGGTGAAGGCAGCATCGGCCAGGGCTTTCACATCCTCGAAATTGGAGACATCGGTGGGAACGCCGACCACTTCCGCGCCCTGCCGCTTCAGCTCGGCCACCGTGCCCGCAAGGCTGGCCGCGTTGATGTCGGCCAGCACAAGTTTCATGCCTTCCTTGGCGGCACGCTGGGCGATGGCCCGGCCGATGCCCTCGGCCCCGCCGGTGATGACCGCGATTTTGTTCTTGAGGTCTTCCATGGGCGCTCCCTCAGACCGTTAAATATCCGCCGTCCACGTTCAGGCACGTTCCCGTGGTATAGCTCGCGGCGTCGGAAACCAGATACAGCACCGCGCCCGCCATTTCATCGGGCTGGGCGATGCGGTGCAACGGGATGTGCTCCAGCGCCTTCTCCAGGATCATGGGATTGCCGGTCAAAGCCGAAGCGAACTTGGTGTCCGTGAAGCCCGGCAGCAGCGCATTGACGCGGATCTTCAGTGGTGCGCACTCCTTGGCGAAGGCCTGGGTCATGGAAATCACTGCTGCCTTGGTGATGGAGTAGATGCCCTGGAAAGGTCCGGGGATGACACCATTCACCGACGCCACGTTCACAATGGCGCCGCCTTGCTTCATGAGCTTCGCACCACCCACGGACATGAAGAAATAGCCCCGGATGTTAACGTCCACGGTCTTCTGGAAAGCGCCCATGGGCGTGTCCAGGATGGGCCCGAAATAAGGATTGGCGGCAGCATTATTGACGAGGATGTCCAGGTGTCCGTGCTTGGAATCGATGACCTTGAAGATGGCTTCGATCTGGTCCACATCCCCGATGTGGCAGCCCATGGCTTCCGCCGACCCACCGTCCGCCTTGATAGCGTCCACCACCGGTGTGCAATGCTCCGCCTTGCGGCTGGACACGATGACGTGGGCGCCATGGGCTGCCAACAGCGTCGCAATGGCCTCGCCAATGCCCCGGCTGGCGCCGGTCACCAAGGCGATCTTGCCGCTTAGATCGAAGGTGGGCTGGGTCATGGGAGCTCCTGGTTCATCGGTATCGCGAATGAAAAGCTAACCACGCGGAGGGGTGCGGGGAAAAGCGGAGGGTAGTGGAGAAGAACTTTCTTAACCCAATTTTCTTGTTCTTCTCCGCTGCCCTCCGCTTCGCCGCGACCCTCCGCGTTGTGTTTTTTAAGCTTTCGACGCCGCGATCTGCCTCAAACAGCGCTGCTCCAGGTAGTTCGTCATGTGGATGAAGCCTTTGAACGCTGGATTCGTGGTCTGGCCGTGATGGTAGCGGTAGTAGATCTGTTGCACGATCACCGCCAGCCGGAACAGGCCGTAGATCAGGTAGAAGGTGATGTCGTCCACCTTGCGCCCGGTCCGGGAAGCGTAGTAGTCAATGGCCTCCTGCCGCGTGAGCATTCCCGGCAGGTGCGTGGGTTGGCGGCGCATGCGCTTGAAGGTCTCGTCGTCGTCCGCCTGGACCCAGTAGGCCAGCGAGTTCCCGAGGTCCATTAACGGATCGCCCAACGTCGCCATCTCCCAGTCCAGCACGCCGATGACGTTCATGGGGTGCTCCGGATCCAAAACCACATTATCGAAGCGGAAATCATTGTGGATCAGGCAGGTGGCACTGTCTTGGGTTGGCATATTCGCCGCGAGCCACGCCATCACACTTTCAAAATCCACCGCATTTTCCGTGCGGGCCTTGCGATAGCGGTCGCTCCAACCGGATATCTGGCGTTGCACGTAACCATCACCCTTGCCAAGTGATTCCAACCCCGCGGCCTTCCAATCCACCTGATGCAGCTCGATGAGCTTGTCGAGCACGTTGAGGCAAAGCTGGCGCGTATCGGCCTCGTTGAAGTTCAATCCTTCCGGCAGATCCTGGCGCGGGATCAACCCCCGGATGCGCTCCATCACATAGAATTCGCTGCCCAGAATCGCCGCGTCCTTGTAAAAGGCCAGCACCTCTGGAACATAGGGATAATGCGGCTTCAGCGCGGTCATGATGCGCGCCTCCCGCCCCATATCGTGGGCGCTCTTCGCCTTGTGCCCGAACGGCGGCCGCCGCAG
>JANYBM010000109.1 GCA_025361125.1 Holophagaceae bacterium
CGTGCGCAGCGTGGATCACATCTTACGCAACCAGTTCGGAATGCAGGAAGGCCTGGCGGATTCCAGCAAAGTCGCGCTGCCGCAGGCCGATGGCTCCACCAAGCAGGTCCACAAAGTTCAAATTCTCGATCCCGCCACGGGCACCGGCACCTTCCTGCATGGCGTCATTGATCAGATCCATGACAGCTTCAAAGGCAACCAGGGCCTCTGGTCCAGCTATGTGTCCGAGCATTTGCTGCCGCGCATCTTCGGCTTCGAATTGCTCATGGCGCCCTATGCCGTGGCGCACCTCAAGCTGGGCCTCCAGCTCGCCGAAACCGGCTACGACTTCCACAGCGATGAGCGCCTGCGCATCTACCTCACCAACACGCTGGAAGAAGCCTTCGACCATCCCGACGCGCTGCCCTACTTCAGCGCCTGGATCGCTGAAGAAGCGCGGGAAGCCGGCAAGATCAAACGCGAAGCGCCGGTGATGGTGGTGCTGGGGAACCCACCCTATTCCGGGCATTCCGCCAACAAAGGCGAGTGGATCGCCAAGCTGCTGAAGGGCGTGGATGTCATGGACCCACGCCATCCCAAGGCCACGGGCAACTATTTCGAGGTGGATGGAAAACCCTTGGGTGAGCGCAATCCCAAATGGCTCAACGACGACTACGTGAAATTCATCCGCTTCGCGCAGTGGCGCATCGAACAGACCGGTCATGGGGTGCTGGCCTTTATCAGCAACCACGGCTACCTGGACAACCCCACCTTCCGCGGCATGCGCCAAAGCCTGATGCAGACTTTCGACGAGATCTTCGTTCTCGATCTCCACGGCAATAGCAAGAAGCGCGAAACGTCGCCCAATGGTAGCAAGGATGAGAATGTCTTCGATATCCAGCAGGGCGTGGCCATCGGACTCTTCATCAAGCGCGGCGGGCCCTCCGACGGAAATGCGAAGGTCCACCATGCCCACTTGTGGGGAGAGCGCGATTCCAAATACGCGTGGCTGAGCAACCATGAATTTGCCGAGACGACCTGGACTGATCTCGCATCCCCGTCACCCGCCTATCTCTTCGTGCCACAGAATCAGGGGCTTTGGTCAGAGTACGAACAAGGTTGGGATATGGCGAAAGTGATGCCTGTGAACGTCCTGGGCTTCCAGACCCATCGGGATCATTTCGCGGTGGATGTGGACGAAAGCGCATTGAGGGACCGCATTCGCGACTTCCGGGAAACCGCGCTAAGCGATGACGAAATCAAAACGCGATTCGAAATCAAAGACAGTCAGGGATGGAAGGTCGGCCAGGCTCGCAAGCAGCTTCGCCAAGACCCTGAGTGGATGAGCCGGTTTACGCGATGCCTGTATCGCCCCTTCGATTGGCGGTGGAGTTACTACAGCTCAGTTGCGATGGACCGCCCTCGCACTGAGTTGCTTGAGCACATGGTTGGAAGACATAACTTATCGCTTTGTCTCATGCGCCAAACGAAAAGCAACGAATGGCAACACGCCCTTGTTTCGGGTACACCCTCGCCTGCCGTGTACATCGAAATCAAAGATGGCTGTAATCAATTTCCTCTCTATCTCTATTCGTCTCGGGAGCAGGGCCATCTTTTCGGGCATAGTGATTCGCATGAAGACCGCCACTCCAATCTCTCCCCCGAATTCATTGCCAATTTCAGCACTCACCTGAAGCTCGCCTTCATCTCTGATGGCAAGGGCGATCTCAAGAAGACCTTCGGCCCCGAGGATGTGTTCGCCTACGCCTATGCCATCTTCCATGCGCCCAGCTACCGCGGCCGCTACGAGGAATTCCTGAAGACTGATTTCCCGCGCTTGCCGCTGACCTCCAATCTGGCGCTTTTCCGAAGGCTCTGCGTGCTGGGCCAGGAGCTGGTGGGCCTGCATCTGATGGAATGCCCTGGCGCGGCCCCGGCCCGATTCCCCATCAACGGCAGCAACGCGGTGGAGAAACTGCGCTATGAACCCGGCGTGGAAGGCGGCCGCGTGTGGATCAACGGCTCTCAGTATTTCGCGGGTGTACCCGAAGCCGTGTGGGCCTTCCACGTGGGTGGCTACCAGGTCTGCGAGAAGTGGCTGAAGGACCGCAAGGGCCGGACCCTGAGCTTCGAGGACCTGCGCCACTACCAGGGCATCGTGGCCGCCCTGGGCGACACCATCCGCCTCATGGCCGAGATCGACCAGGCCATCGAAACCCACGGCGGCTGGCCCTTGCGATGAGGCGAAAAAAGAACGAACATGATGATTCCCCCGGAGCCATCATGTCTGCGTCCGAACTTCTGCTCTACCAGACCGAGGATGGCCAGACGCGTGTCCATGTGCGACTGGAAAACGAGACCGTCTGGCTGACACAGAAGCAGTTGGGGGAGTTATTTCAAAAATCAGTCCCTACCATTAACGAACATATTCAGAATATTTATGAAGAAGGTGAGCTCCAACCCGACGCAACCATTCGGAATTTCCGAATAGTTCAAATGGAGGGCGGTCGCGAGGTCGGACGGGACGTCGCCTTTTACAACCTGGACGTGATCATTTCCGTCGGTTACCGCGTACGCTCCCATCGGGGCACGCAATTCCGGATTTGGGCGACCCAGCGTTTGCGGGAATTCATCGTCAAGGGTTTCACGATGGACGATCA
>JANYBM010000174.1 GCA_025361125.1 Holophagaceae bacterium
CACGCCGCCGGGCTTGTGGAATGCATCGTAGACCGTGACGGTGTGGCCTTTCTTGGCCAATTCGCCTGCCACGGTCAGGCCGGAGGGGCCTGCGCCGATGACGGCGACCTTCTTGCCGGTCGGCGGTTCCACCGGCGGCAACTCATCGGAACCCAGCATGGAATCCGCGGCAAAGCGCTCCAGGCGCCCGATGGAAACAGGCTTGCCCTTGATGCCCACCACGCACTTGATCTCGCACTGCTTCTCCTGCGGGCACACGCGGCCACAGACAGAGCCCAGGCTTGAGGATTCCTTGATGATCCGGGCCGCGTCCTGGGGAGAACCATTGACGATCTGCTGCAGGAAGGCGGGGATGTTGATGCTGACCGGACAGCCTTCGATGCACGTGGGGTGCTTGCACATGATGCAGCGGGCAGCTTCGAGCTGGGCCTGCTCAGCACTAAGGCCCAGGCTCACCTCGTCAAAGTTGCAGACACGCATTTCCGGCGGTTGGCAGGCCATCTCCTGGCGCGGGATTTTCATTTTCTGGCTGGGCTTGATGGTTCTGAGATCCAGATTGCGCCAGTCGAGCTCCGTCACCGGCTCATTCAGCATGGCCTCGTAGTCCACGGTCCCGGTCGCCGGTCGGCGACCGATCTTGCAGTCCTCTGGATCACAGACCGTTTGTTCGGCCTCCTTGTACCAATTCTGCCGATTGCGCAGCATGTCGAAATCCACTTTGTGGCCGTCGAAATCCGGGCCATCGAAGCAGGCGAATTTCGTTTCGCCACCCACTGAGACACGGCATCCACCGCACATGCCGGTGCCATCCACCATCAGCGCGTTAAGGCTGACCAGGGTGAAAATCCCCTGCGGTCTGGTGAGCTCGGCCACCGCGCGCATCATGGGCATAGGGCCTACAGCCACCACTTCCGCGATGGGCTCGCGCTCGATCACTTCCTTGAGGACATCCGTGACCAGGCCCATTCTGCCCAAGGTCCCGTCGTCGGTCGTGATGAACAATTCAGAACTGACTGCGCCAAGCTCTTCGGCCAGAAGCACACGTTCCTTGCTGCGGCCACCCAGGATCGTGATGACCCGTCGGCCTTCGGAATGGAGTTGTTCCGCGGCGGGCAGGATGGCGGCGGAACCATAGCCGCCGGCCATTAAGATGATGGTGCCAGCTTCCACCAGTTCAGTGGGTTTGCCCATAGGTCCGGCCACAGCGTAAAGACGATCTCCCGCACTGAGGCGGCCCATGGCTTTGGTGGTGGCGCCGACCTCCACCATGATGAAGTGGATGTAGCCGCGGCGGGCATCGCCACCGGCCAGGGTAAGGGGGATACGCTCGCTTTCAGGGAACGGCGCCACCATGAAGAACTGACCAGGCTTCCGGCCGCGAGCCACCATGGGCGCCTGCACGATGAACGACCAGGTCTCTGGAGCCACCAGCTTTTTCTCGAGGATCAGATAACCCTCGGCGGTTTCATCATCGGACCAATACAGCGACTTGCCTTTCAGCAAGGGCAGCATCAGGTGCTCTTCGGTATCAATGTGGTCACGGATGAGATCCACCAACTTTTGGCCTAAAAGGATGGCTTGGTCTCCATTCGCGACTTGGCCATCCACGATCTGGATCAGCAACTGAAGGGTCATGTCCCACATCAAGCGGTGATCTTCCTGAAGCCTGTCGTACAAGGAATCGGCGCCGATCTCCTCAAGTATTGGGAACAGTTCGCGTTCCTCGGCTTCGTTGTGAGGACGCAGATCCTCATAAATCCAGCGGGCGCATTCATCCACGGCAATCCAATCGCGTTTCACCAGAGCTTCCGCAAGCAGGGTCAGGCGCTTCTGGGCTTCCTCGTGGGTGAGGTGCCAGCTGGGAGCGGGGAGAATGGCTCGGATTTCCGTAGGCAGGGCTGAAGACATTGGTGCACTCCTGATCTAACCAGGATGAAGCCTCTTGGCCCGGTACTGTGCTGTGAAAGACGCGTCTAGGCGTAATTGTGGCACCCATCACAGGTGGGATGACGCCATCCCCCACGTTTTAGCAATCGGGAGCAGGATCGCAAACCAGCCCGTCAAGTGGAATGGCCCGATGGCTTACCTGAAGTCAGGCAACATTTCCATTTGATCTGTGAGGTTGGTCACTGGCTATCCCGATGGCTTGAGCCGAAGCTGTTGGCTGAGTCGAAGGAGGCTGTCATGTCCAATAAGCTAGCTTTTCTGTTTCTCGCTAGTGCCGTGATGCTACCGGCCACAGCCCAGAATTCTGAGATCAAGAAAGTCCCCGCGCGCTACACGTCGCCAGCTTCGGGTGCAGACATGTACAAAGCCTACTGCGCCAGCTGTCATGGGGTGAAGGGTCTGGGGGATGGTCCGGTGGCAGAGCATCTGAAGGTTGCGGTCCCGGATCTGACCACCCTTTCAAAACTGAACAAGGGCGTTTTTCCATCTGTTCATGTCACCGCCGTCATTCGTGGCGAGGTTGGTGTCCGGAGTCATGGAATTCAGGATATGCCCGTGTGGGGACCGGTTTTTCTCAATCTGAATAACAGGCAGGAAGCTGCCGTCCACATGCGGGTTTCAAATTTGACCAAATATATCGAGGGCCTTCAAAACAAGTGATCTGTATCCAATAAATATCATCCTGTGGTTCTATTTCTAGGGTAATAGTGATTCCCTGACTTGAACCAGGATGACTGCATGAAATTGATCCGAATCTTCTTTAATACCTGGACCATCACTCTGCTGGTGGCCTTGCTCAGTTTTGGGAACCCAACTTGGGGGGCGTCTCCCACCAAGGATTCCGCTGAGCTGCAGCTAGCCTTGGACAAACTCCAGGTACTGGGGAGCGTGCTCTACATCGCCGCTCACCCCGATGATGAGAACACTGCGGCATTGGCCTATTTTTCCAAAGGCCGGAAGCTCCGCTCGGCCTACCTCTCCATGACCCGGGGAGGCGGAGGCCAGGATCTGATCGGCCCGGAACTGGATGATTCCCTGGCGGCCATCCGCACCCAAGAGTTGTTGGCCGCGCGCCGGGTGGATGGTGCTGAGCAATTTTTCACCCGCGCCGTGGACTTCGGATTTTCGAAGACTTCTGAAGAGACCCTTTCCATTTGGGGCCATGAGGCCATTCTCGAGGATGTGGTCTGGGTGATCCGGAGCTTCCGACCGGATGTCATTATCACCCGCTTCACGCCCACGGCCGGAGGGCACGGCCACCACTTGGCCTCGGCGATCCTGGCACTGGAGGCATTCAAGGCTGCGGCTGATCCGACGCGCTTTCCGGAACAGTTGAAATTCGTAAAGCCTTGGCAAGCCACGCGCATCGCTTGGAACAATTTCCGACCGCAGTTTGAACAGGGACCTCTGCCAGCCAGTGCTTTACCCGTGGATATTGGTGCCTATGATCCCCTGCTCGGCAAGTCCTACGCCGAACTGGCCGCCGAGGGCCGAAGCATGCACCGAAGCCAGGGATTCGGCGCGGTGGCCCAACGCGGGTCTAGCCTACAGTATTTCGAAATCACCGAAGGCAAGCCAGCCAAGACTGATCTCTTTGAAGACGTGGATCTATCCTGGGGGCGAATCCACGGTGGCAATGGAGTGGGTGAACTGCTGGCCCAGGCACGGCACTCCTTTCTTCCCGAGCAACCCACAAAGGCATTGCCGATGCTGCTTCAGGCACTGATGGCCCTGGATAGGCTTCCAGCCGACCCTTGGGTGGCAGTCAAACGGCTCGAACTAACGGAAGCCATCCGATGTGCGGCAGGAATCTGGGTGGAGGCCATTGCGGACAGACAGGCTGTGGCACCACTGGATAAGGTCAGCATCGCGGCGGCCATCCTCTCCCGGGCTGGCTCGACCGTCACACTCGCAGGACTGACGGTGAACCCGTCTATGGAGACTCGAGACAGACAGCTGGTCCTTCCCATCAACACGGCAGTGAAGGAAACTTTCGCGCTCACCATCCCTGTGGGTACGCCTTGCACTCAACCTTTTTGGCTAGGGGACGGCAGACGATCGGCACTTCACGCCTCCGTGTCTCACGAATTGACCGGTTTGCCTGAGGGCCCGGCCGCACTGTCTGTGACGTTCCACTTGGTTGCAGCGGGCGTGCCTTTCAACCTCACGGTGCCCGTTCAATACCGATTCCGAGACCCGGTGCTGGGTGAGATCTATCAGCCCTTGGTGGTCATGCCGGAAGTCATGGTGAACCTGGTGGATCGTGTGCAGGTGATGGGTGATCCGAATCCGCGTGAGATCAGCCTATCCATCGTGGGTGGGCGATCGAATGTGGCCGGGAAAATACATTTGAAAGTGCCGGACGGATGGCGTGTGGAACCTTCAGAAATCCCATTCTCCTTGGCCAAACCTTTGGATGAGGTCAAAGCCGTTACCCGCATCACACCGCCACAGTCCCCACAAACAGGGGAGTTGAAAGTAGCGCTGGAACTCGGTGGGCGAATGGAACCCGCCCGCGGGCGGGTGGTTATTGACTACCCCCACATACCGTTGCAGACATTTTTCCCGACTTCGTCAGCGCGCCTCGTCAAGCTGAGCCTGGGCCACAACGGCCACCGCATCGGTTACGTCATGGGCGCTGGCGATGACATTCCTCAACGCCTTCGCCCCTTGGGCTATGAAGTTGATCTGTTGACAGACGAAAGCCTTGCTACTGCGGACCTCTCAGGGTTTGATGCCATCGTGATTGGAATCCGTGCGTTCAACACCCGCCCTCATCTAGCCCAACTCAACAAGCGCTTGCTGGACTACGTAGCGGAGGGCGGCACCGAGATTGTTCTCTACAACGTGAATGGCGCCTTCCCCGGTACCAACGCTGGATTGACGACGGAATCCATCGGCCCCTTCCCATTCAAAATCGGGCGGGACCGTGTGACCGATGAATCTGCGCCGGTGAAAATTCTCGCCCCCGGCCATCCCGTCCTGAACGTGCCGAACAAGATCACACCTGAAGACTTCAAGGGGTGGGTGCAGGAACGCGGCTTGAATTTCGCCGAAAGTTGGGACCCAAAATACACACCCATATTTTCGATGAGTGATCCCGGTGAAAAACCATTGGAGGGCGGACTGTTGGTGGCTGACCACGGCAGGGGCCATTTCGTTTACACCGGTCTGGCCTTCTTCCGCCAGTTGCCTGAAGGTGTACCGGGAGCCTACCGGCTATTTGCGAATCTATTGGCCCTGGGCACGAAGCATGATTGAGCCCGAAAAGACACCAGCGGAAGCGCCGCCTCCCATACTCGGGGCTTGGAGCCGTCTCTATGCCCTGGTGCTGATCGAATTGGCGCTTTGCATCCTATTGTTCTATCTCTTTGAACGGGTGTTTTCTTGAGCCGCCTGGACTGGGCGATCCTGGGTGCTTCCCTGGCTTTCATTGTCTTCTACGGCTTATGGAAGGGCCGCGGCAGCAAGGATTCCGAAGGCTACCTTCTGTCCAACCGGGACGCGCGCTGGTTTACCATCTGCCTTTCCATCATGGCCACCCAAGCCAGCGCCATCACTTTTTTGTCCACGCCGGGGCAGGCCTATGCCGATGGCATGCGCTTCATCCAGTTCTACCTGGGCCTGCCGTTGGCCATGGTGGTGCTTTCCATCACTGTGGTACCCATCTTTCACCGCCTCAAAGTGTTTACTGCCTATGAATACCTGGAAGGGCGCTTCGATTTGAAAACCCGCACGCTGGCAGCAACGCTGTTCCTGATCCAGCGTGGCCTGGCGGTTGGGTTGACGGTCTTCGCGCCGGCCCTGGTGCTCTCGGTGCTGCTGGGCTGGAATATCCACGTCAACATCGTGCTGGTGGGCACCTTGGTGATGATCTATACAGTGACCGGCGGCACTCGTGCGGTGTCCTGGGCGCAAAGCTACCAGATGCTCATAATTACGGTTGGAATGCTGGTTGCTGGCGTGATGGTGATCCGGCAATTGCCGCCAGAGGTTTCCTTCAAAGACGCCCTTCATGTGGCCGGGAGTGCGGGACGGCTCAACACCATTGACTTCTCCTTTGATCTGACCAACCGCTACAATCTGTGGTCGGGCCTCATCGGAGGCTTTTTCCTGGCACTCTCCTATTTCGGCACTGACCAGTCCCAGGTGCAGCGCTATCTCACCGGCAGTTCCGTAACGCAAAGCCGCATGGGCCTGTTGGCCAATGGTCTGTTCAAAGTACCCATGCAGTTTCTCATCTTGTTGCTGGGCGCATTGGTTTTCGTCTATTACCAGTTCGTAGCTCCGCCGGTTTTTTTCAATCCTTCCGCTGTCACCCGGGTGCTGGCTAGTTCAGAAGCCGACGCTTACCGCAAGGCGGAAGCTGATTATCAGAAGGCCTGTCAGGAGCGCACGGTGAAAGTGCAGGCTTTCCTGAAAGCCCGCCATGATGGGAATCCGGCCGAGGTGGAAGCGGCCCGGGGAGCGATGGATATGGCCCAAGCCCATGCCGCCGCCATTCGTACCGATGCCATCAAAGTGATCAAGCGGGCGGACCCTTCCGCCAATGCCAGTGACACGAACTACGTTTTTCTGTCCTATGTTCTGCACAGCCTCCCGGCGGGG
>JANYBM010000177.1 GCA_025361125.1 Holophagaceae bacterium
AGCCATGACCGGTTCTTCCTGGATCAGGTGGCCACGCATACGTTGGCGTGGAACGCGGCCGGGACTCCGCTTTGGGAGCTGTACGAGGGAAGTCCCTCCACCGTGAAGCGCCTTCGGGAACAACGGGCTATGGAAGCCACAGTCGTCAAGCCGGAAATGACGAGAATCAGCCCCAGGTCTGAAGCCGTGAAACCCAAAAAACCTGGTTTCAGCCAAAAAGAGCAACGTCAGGTGAAAGAAATTGAAACCCAAATGAGCGCGCTCCAAGAACACGCTTCCACCCTGGATGCCATCCTCTCAGCACCTTCAGCCTTCCTCACCGCCGAAGCGCCTGGGCACCAGGCCCTGAAAGACCGTGATACAGCCATGGCAGCCTTGGAAGCCCTTGAACTGGAGTGGCTGGAGCTGGAGGAGAAGCGGCAAGATTCCAATTGAAGACAGGTTGCGGCAGAACCGCGCACCAGTCACTCTTCGAGGATGAATCTGTCACTTTTCCAAGACACGCTGCCGCCTGGCTCCACCCTGGGTCCGGTGCAGATTCCGGGCTCGAAATCTGTGACCAACCGGGCTCTGCTGCTGGCGGCAATGGCACCTGGAACATCCACCTTGCATGGCGGGCTTGAAGCCGAGGACACGCGCTGGATGCGCGAATGCCTTTGGACCCTGGGCCTGCCGGTGGTTGAGGTGGAAAACATCTGGAGCATCTCCGGCGGCTTCGCCCCCAACGCGGCGGCGCCGATCTATGTAGGCGCTTCGGGCACGACTCTGCGATTCCTGCTTCCTTGGCTTGCTTTGAACGCAAAAGTCCCCATGCGCATCAATGGCGTCGCGCGACTCTTTGAAAGACCTCTGGAACCCCTGTTGGCCCCTCTTTTGGCTCTGGGCGCGAAATGGATCTCCGAAGGAAACGGTGCCTGGCTGCACCCGGTCCCGGAAACTCCTGAGCAGTTGGATGTGTGGGTCGATGGCAGTCTGAGCAGCCAATTCATCACGGGGTTGGCGCTCGCCGCCGCTGGCCTTCGCAAGGGTGGAAACCTCTCCTGGGATAGCCCTGTGGCGAGCCCCAGCTACTTGGAAATCACCCGCCATTGGCTGGCGCGGTTCGGATGTGAATCAGACTTGAAGGCGTCCTCGTGGCGCATCCCTGGTAATCAGCTAAATGCGGTGGAGGTTGCCCTACCGGGTGACTGGAGCGGCGCAGCGGCATTTCTCGCGGCGGCTGCGGTGACGGGTCGAAGCATCAGTGTGGGTTTGTTAGACGCTGACGATCCCCAAGGCGACCGGGCGCTTGAAGGCATTCTGGTAACGGCTGGCTGCACAAGCCATTGGCACGGGAAAAGGTTATGGTTATCTGGTCCACTGCTTCGAGGCATCCAGGCCGATCTCACGCTCTGTCCCGACCTCGGCCCGGTGCTGGCGGCCACCTGCGCGCTGGCGCCGGAACCATCCGTACTGACGGGACTTCAAACCCTCCCTCACAAGGAATGTGATCGCCTGCTTGCCTCCGCGGAATTGGTGCGTTGGCTGGGTGGCGAAGCCGACATCATCGGCGATCACACGCTCAAGATCCGCCCTGCTCCTGATTCCAGCGTACAGATCCCCGGTGCTCCCTTCGATCCCAGAAATGATCACCGGATGGCCTTCGCCGCGGCGGTGGGTGGGTTGAAATACGGCGGCCAGTTGAAAGACCCTGCCTGCGTGTCCAAAACCTTTCCTGGGTTCTGGGACCTATGGAAAGAGATGTTGCGGAGGAATCCTTGACGCTTCAAGCGGCCTGGCTGGGCCATTGGAAATCGCCATGGCCACTGACCCGTGGGCGCAAATGGGGCGACCTTCCCTGGGCGCTTTTCGCCCTTAGCGAAGCCTGGCTGATGGGTGGCCGGGAAAATAAATGGCCACAGTGCGAGTGGGAGGCCCGGCGCCCCTTCGGGCCTCGTCCTACCTCAATTCCAGCTCACCATGATGCGCAACCAGACCCGGCGTGGATTTCACTGCTGCGCCATGGCAGCGCGAAAATTCCCGCACAGTTGAAAGGTCCCAAGGAAAACCCACTGCTTACCTGGTGCTGGTCCGCCCTGCTCGAAGGAGATGGAACGCCCTTCATGGCCTTTGGCTCGGTACTGCTGGACCGCTTCACACGGCAACGCTGGATCCCGCTACTGGGCGCGGTGGATTCAACCGGGGCGCTGCAGCTCCCGCCCTTTCTCGACATCTTGATCCCAGCTGGGTTCAAAACCCTTCCCAAGGATTGGTGGCCTTTCCTGCTTCGATCCCTTGATTTCGAGGGGAGGCTCCTGCCCGAGGGGGCGCTGGGAGAAGTCCCTTTTGATCGCCTCCGCCCTTACCTTGATTCATTTGCATTGCAAGAACTGCCGGATTCCTTGCGCGATTGCGTGGGCGCGAGTTGGCTGCAGGAACTAGCTGACGGTCAATGGATGATCGCTCCGCAGGTGCGTGCCTTTGCACGGGGAATGGGACCCAGCAATACACTGCTGCCGCCTTCCCTCGCGCTAGGGGATGAACCTGGAAGCGATTTCAGTGACCTATTTGATGGCCTTATCCCTTCCAATCATCCAGAAGGCTGGGAACCTAGTATCAGCGCTGATCTCACAGGATCAGCATGGCCCCCCTTCCCTGGCCCCAGCGGCAGTCCGACTTGGGACCGGTTGCGTGTGCGCTGGGGGTCCGAACTGCCAGAGATCTCGACAGGTTATCCAGCCTGGGGAACCCGCGCACATCCATGCTCGGATCCCTTCCATTGGATGGCGGAAGGGTTGCGGGCCTACCATGCTCAGGATCTCGAAGTCGCCCTGCGGGCCTTCACCCTGGCCCATGCCCATTTCGAACGCTTGCACGCGAACTTCTGGTGCGACCGCGCCGCGGCCAACGCCGAACAGGCGGCGCTGTATTGGGCGGATCACCAAAGCCTGGGCTTCTGGCAAGCGGCTCAGGCTAAGCCGGTGAGCCCTTTCAAAGAATTGAAGGAAGCGACCCGGTTCACCGTTGAAGGCGATTGGACAACCGCCATGAAGTGCCTTCGCGCGCTGGTGGCAGCGTTCCCTCACGAACCCCACGCATGGGTTTTGATCGGCCAGCGCGGCCTTGAAACAGGTCACCAGGACTGGGTCCGCGAAGCCCTGCCCCACATCACCAATCATGGCTTCAAGCTTTTGTTCGAGGCCTCGTTAGGTGCAATGGCAGAAGCTCCACCCCCCGATCTTCATCCGGAACAACGCCTGTTGTGGGAGTTCCACCGACTGCTTCGAGGCCATGCGAAATCCCAGGATTTCTGGGCCGCCTGGGAGGCCTGCCCCAGCCATTACTTGCGCCTGGAAGCGGGCCTTGCTCTGCTGGAAGCGCGGGAAACAGAGCGTAATCCATCGGTGCTGCTCGCCCTCCAAGCCATCGCGGATCGAGCCGCCATGCACCATCACCAGGATCGCCTCCGTCTGCTGTGGCCCTCTCCGGTATTGAGTTCTGGCTTTGAGCCAAAGGAACTGCTCAGTCGTTGGCTCGCTCAGCGCACCCGCCCAACTTGGCTGCTTTGGGGTACCCCCATGGAGGTCATGGGTCACGGAGAACCACCACCCGAAGGCTTGCTAAGCCGCCTGCATCAGGATGGCCATGTGGCGCCCTGTGAGCTGCGGGGCTGGATCTGGTGGGGCATTCCATTGCAATGGGAAGGTGCTGTGGTTGGCTCGGTGCTGGTTGCCTTGAAACCCGATGATGCGCTGGAGCCACCCTTGGATCCGCAGCTACTGGCACCTTGGCTCGCGAGCCTTAACCCAGGCATCCTTGCGGAACCCGTGCCTGAGGGTGGCGAGCTTCTGACGGATGGCAGTGAACCTATGGCTACGCTGCTCCGCGAATTGGCCCGGGTGGCGCCTTCAGAACTGCCGGTGCTCATCCTCGGTCCTACCGGAAGCGGGAAGGAGCTGACAGCGCGAGAGCTGCATCGAAGATCCGGCCGACCCGGCCCCCTGGTGCCTGTGAATTGCTCGGCCTTCACTGAAAGCCTGATGGAATCAGAGCTGTTTGGGCACCTAAAAGGCGCTTTCACCGGCGCCGTATCGGATCGCAAGGGCTCCATTGAAAGCGCCCAGGGCGGAACGCTTTTCCTCGATGAGGTGGCTGATCTTTCGCCCCGCTTGCAATCGCTTTTGTTGCGCGTGATTCAGGAACATGAAGTCAGAAAAGTGGGCAGCGATCATTCCGTGCAGGTGGATGTGCGCTTTGTTTCGGCCACCCATCGGCCCCTGGATGAGCTGGCGGCCTCCGGCGCTTTCCGCCGCGACCTTCTGTATCGCTTGCAGGGTACGACGCTACGCTTGCCGAGCCTGCGGGAACGCAGCCATGAGTTTCCCTACCTGCTGCCCCGGCTGGTCTCAATGATCGCGACAGCAAGCAAGCGCGAAGTGCCTGAATTAGCCACGGGTCTGCCCCAGTCCCTTGCCAAACTGCCCTGGCCCGGCAACGTGCGAGAGTTGCGTCATGCCATTGAGCGCGCCTTGCTGCGCTGTGGCAAAGGGCCCTTGAAACTCGAGCATTTCCCGGAACTGCAGCAACCTGAATATCAGTCCCACACCTGGGAGGAAGCCACCCATGGATTCCAACGGCGCCTGCTGCTGGAGACCCTGCGCCGGTGTGGCTTCCGCGCCGCTGAAGCCGCCGAATCCCTGGGCATCGCCCGCCCCGCCCTCTACACCGCCGCCAAGCGCCTGGACATAGATCTGGTCGCCGAAAGGAAGAGCTGGAATCCGGATGTGGACTGAGAACGGTATAGCTAGGATTCTTGCTTGAGCAACACTCGGGTAGATCCTCAAGAGGAACGTAGCCTGCGGAGATTCCATTTGTGCAGTGTTTTTTCACTCCCCAGAGCCCCGTTCATCCCCAGCAAAAAAGCTTTTATTAGCCAAGGATGAACGGGGATTTACGGGGACAAAGAAAAAAATAATTCTGTATCCACTCCAGCTTTCATCCCTGCGAAAATCCCGGCTCCATGGCAAGCAATCTGCCCCGGGTTCACGACCGCATCACCTTAATTAGGCAGTCTACCCCCGGCGTAATAGCGGAAGATTTCCATCACTTGTGAAAAATTTTCCGGTGTGCAGTAAAGGCCGATGGGCTTGTAGCCCCATTGGCGTTTCACCATGATGAAGCGGCGCCAGGTCTTCACCTTGAGTTTGGCGATGTCCTGCCAGGAGATGAACACGTTCTGTTCGGACTCGGCTAGGAGCCCAGCTCCCACAGCACCGTGGTTACCTGAAAATAGTCCGGCCAAGACCGCAGCCGTGGAAGCAGCCTTGGCCCCCTTGCCAGCTACGGACCGCACACCGTGGGAAGTCAGGAAAAAGACCACCTTGAAGCCACCGAACAGGTCGATCACAAGTCCTACCAGAGTGAAGATTCCGAACAAGATCGACAGGGTCACAAGCGGAATCCAAAGGGCATACTCGGGACGTTTCGCTAGGGTAGCGACCAAGCTTCCGAGCAGCGCGCTGGGAATGCCGAAGGCCAACAGCAAGGAGGACCAGACGGTCGGATTGGTCAGAACCCGGATCCGGGTCTCCCAGGTGAGATGGAGTTGCTCAGGAGGGATCAATATGCCGTCGTCCATTGCGTCCTCCTGTTTCAGTGACCGGGACTAGTGTAGTAAACGAAACCAGGTCAGACGCGAGGATTCGCTAGGATCTCTTGGGCGGACATCGCTAGAAGGCCCTTTCCGGCTATCACATTTTTCGCCCGAAGCTTCGTTCCAGGTCGCCTAGCGTGAGTTTCTTGATGATGGGCCTGCCATGAGGGCAGGTCTGCGGGACATCGCAATCCATCAGATCTTGGATAAGGCGCAGGGCCAATTCTGGCGGAAGTACATGATGTTTCTTGATGGCAGCGCGACAGGCCAGCTCGGCGTTGAGGTCCTTGCGAAAGGAATCCAAATCCGATTTATCACCTGCTTCCAGGCGGTTCAGCAAGTCTTCCAAAAGCGATTGTGGGTCACGATTGGACAGAAAATCCGGAAGGCCCCGTACCACCAGCGCCTCGCCACCAAACTCATCCACTTCGATACCCACGCGATTCAGTTCTTCCAGGAAAGGCAGCAGGCGGGACATGGCCGCAGGGCCGAAGTGGACCACTTTTGCTGGCAGCAGTGGTTGGATCGCCGGCCGATGATGGCGGAGAAAGAGCCGTTCGAAAAGAATGCGTTCATGGGCCACGTGCTGATCCACGATCCACAATTCAGGATCACCATCGCCACGCACTTCCGCCAGCAAGTAAGTATTTTCGAAGGCTCCCAGGTATCTGATCTCCTGGCCTTCAGCCACCGTTTCCATGGGCTCAGCAACGCCACTGGACGATGGGCCGAAAGTGTAGGGACGCTCCAGATCGGCTGCCTGTCCAGCGTAGAAAGCTGAAGCCAGGGCATCCACAACACCTGCCGTGTTCTCTCTCCAAAGCCGCGGGTGTTGAGGTTCCTGGCGGGTCGAAACTGGCAGTTCGAATTCATTTTCAACGGGCTTGGGCGGCATTTCCAGAATACTTGCAAGGCCGCCCCGTAGCTGTTCCCAGGCCTCCCGCGCGGCTCGGCTCACGAACGGAAAAATACGGTTGGGTTCACGAAAGCGAACCTCGGCTTTGGTGGGATGCACATTCACATCCACCGCTTCGCTTGGAATCTCCAGATAAAGCACCGCGGCGGGATAGGCACCCTTGGGAAAGAAGCCTTGCCAGGCCTCGGAAAGCGCGGCCAGCAACAGGCGGTCCCGGACACTTCTGCCATTAACAAATAGATAAAGATGATTGCGATCACGGAAACTCAACTCCGGTTTCGAAATATATCCGTGCAGCGACCAGGGCGCCTCACCGCTGCGGAAGGGCACCATCCCCGACATCTTTTCACCCAGCAACGGCCCCAACCGCGCGCCGGATTGCGCCACCGGGGGCAGCACCATGGGCACGCCACGATCGCTGCGCAGGGTCCAATGGACCTCCGGCGTCGCCAGGGCCAGTCGCGTGATCACGCTCCACAAATGCGCGTGTTCGGTATCGGTGGATTTGAGGAACCGCTTGCGCGCGGGCACTTGCGCGAAAAGATCACGGATGGTTACTGTGGTGCCATGGCTACGGGGCGCGGGCTGAACGTCCTTGATGATCCCGAATTCCGAGCGCAGGCGGTGGCCGTCGCCCTCGTTTTCAGCGCTATGAAGGTCGAATCGCGTCACCGAAGCAATGGAGGGCAAAGCCTCTCCGCGAAATCCGAAACTTGAAAGGTGGGTGAGGTCTTCCGCTGTCCGGACCTTGCTCGTGGCATGGCGTTCCAGCGCCAGGTAAAGATCATCACGAGCCATGCCGCAACCATCATCCGCCACTGACAGCAGCCGTTTTCCGCCATCCTCCCAAGTAATCTCCAATCGCGTGGCCCCAGCATCCAGAGCGTTCTCCACCAGTTCCTTCAGGACCGAAGCAGGCC
>JANYBM010000008.1 GCA_025361125.1 Holophagaceae bacterium
TTCGACAACATCCCGGCCAAGAAGATGCAGGCCAAATACGGTTTCGCGCCGGACCAGAAGTGGCTCGACCATGTGCGGCTTTCGGTGGTGCGCTTTCCCGGCGGCACCGGCTCCTTAGTGAGCAAGGATGGCCTGGTGCTCACCAACCACCACGTGGGCCGCGGCTCCATCCAGCAGGTTTCGGACAAAGACCATGATTTCGTGAAGAACGGTTTCTACGCGCCCACGCGCGAGCAGGAAATCAAGGTTCCTGGCCTGATCCTCTACACCCTGACGGACCTGCTGAACGTCACGGAGCGCGTGAACGGCGCGGTGAAAAAAGGCGCTACTGACAAGGACGCTCTCAAGGCCCGCCAGGTCGAACTGGGTCACATCGTAGATGAGTTGCAGAAGAAGACGGGCTTGCACTGTGAGCAGGTGGACCTTTACCAGGGTGGCGAATACTGGATCTACAGCTACAAGAAGCACGACGACGTGCGCCTCGTGTTCGCCCCCGAAGAGCAGATCGCCTTTTTTGGTGGCGATGCGGACAACTTTACGTTTCCCCGCCACGACATTGATTTCTCCATTTTCCGGGTCTACGAAAATGGCAAACCCTACACGCCGTCCGCGCACCTGCAATGGACCAGCGGCGGCCTGAAGGCTGGCGATCTGACCTTCGTGGCGGGCCATCCTGGCTCCACCGCGCGCTTGCAAACCCACGCCCAGATGGCCTTCGCGCGGGACATCTCCTCACCAGCCCAGCTCAAGGGATACGCACGGCGCATCAAGGTGCTCGAGGAGTACGCCGCACAGGGATCCGAAAATGCCCGACAGGTGAACACGCAGATCTTCGGCCTCCAGAATTCCCAGAAGGCTGTCACCGGCTACTGGTCTGGGCTCAAGGACAAGGAGGCCATGGCCAAGATCGAAAAGGCCGAGAAAGAGCTGCAGGCCAAGGTCGCCGCGGATCCCAAGCTGGCCTACGCGAAGGAGTCATGGGCCAAGATCGAGGCTGTCGAAGGCGTGCAGAAAACCATGTACAAGGATCTGACCTATGTCAACGCGCGGGGTTCCGCTCTGCTGGGCACTGCACTCACCTTGGTGCGCCTGCCCGTGGAAACAGCCTTGCCCGATGAAAAGCGGCTGCCGCAATTCAAGGACGCGCGCTTGGCCGCCATGAAGACGCAAATGGGCATCAAGCGGCCCTTCTACAAGGAACTCGAGATCGCCCAGTTCACCGATGGCTTGAAGGAAGCCCAGGAACAGCTCGGCGCCAATCATCCATTCGTGAAAGCCATGTTGGGTGGCAAGAGCCCTGCCGAAGTAGCCAAGGCCGCGGTGGAAGGCTCTAAATTGAATGATCCGGCGGCCCGCAAAGAGTTGCTGGAAGGGGGCGCGAAGGCCATCGCCGCCAGCGCTGATTCCATGATCCTGCTGGCGAAGAAACTGGATCCCTTCGAACGGACCACACGCAAGAATTTGGAAGAGAAGGTGAGCGCGGTAGTGGAAGAACAGGGCAGCCGCATCGCCCGGGCGCGCTTCGCGGTCTATGGCAAGGAAACCTACCCGGATGCGACCTTCTCCCTGCGCCTCACCTATGGGGACGTGCGGAGCTATGAGGCCAACGGCACCAAGATGCAGCCCTTCACCACCCTGGCCGGCCTTTACGACCGTGCCTGGGGCTGGGGGCCGACGGCCGAACGTGGGGCTTGGGCTTTGCCGCCCAAATGGGTCGAGCACCAGAAGGAAGTGGACATGGCCACGCCTTTGGACTTCGTGCACGCCCTGGATATCATCGGCGGCAATTCCGGTTCGCCAGTGGTGGATCAAAAAGGCGAACTCGTGGGCTTGATCTTTGATGGCAACATCGAGAGCCTGCCTGGTCGTTACTTTTACGACGAGAAAGTGAACCGCGCCGTGAGTGTGGATGCGAGGGCGATCCAGGAATGCCTGAAGAAGGTTTACGGCGCAAGCGCGCTGGCGGATGAACTGGCTGGAAAGTAGATTGAAACTAAACTTGCAAAAGGGCCGCGCAAGCGCCCTTTTGCAAGATTGTTGGCTGGTCTTGCAGACGCTATGGCCCCTTAGAGGGTGTTTTAAAATAATATTGCGCGTAGAGCGCCTGGATCCGATATTTGGGCATGGACCGCGAAACCTACCCCAGCGACCTGAACGACAAAGAATGGGAGATCCTTAAAGCCAGGCTCCCGGCCAAGAAGGACCC
>JANYBM010000020.1 GCA_025361125.1 Holophagaceae bacterium
CAATTGAAGGGGCTCCTCCGCGGCGCAGGTCTGCTGACTCGCGATCCCCGCATGAAGGAGCGTAAAAAGCCAGGCCAGAAGGCCGCTCGTCGCCGCTTCCAGTACAGCAAGCGTTAATTTCCTTTCAGGTCTTTGCAAACCGACGGGGAGACAGGATCTCCCCGTTCGCGTGTCACGGGTTCCGGATTTCCGGAACCGATTCGGGTCCCCTCCTAAGTGGAGGCCAGACCTTCATCCCCAACCGTGGCGCCATCTTTGATGGTGTCCCGATTTGCTTGAGGAGGCCATCATGGCTGCCATCCAAATGAAAGAACTGCTCGAAGCCGGTGTTCACTTCGGCCACCAGACCAAGCGCTGGAACCCGAAGATGAAGCCCTACATTTTCGGTGCCCGCAACAGCATCTACATCATTGATCTGCAGAAGACCCTGCGCCTCTGGAACACCGCCGCCAACTTCCTGACGAAGTCCGCCGCTGAAGGCAAGAGCTTCCTCTTTGTGGCCACCAAGCCCCAGGCCCAGGATCTCATCGCCGAGCAGGCTGCGCGCTGCGGCGCCTACTACGTGAACAACCGTTGGCTGGGCGGCATGCTCACCAACTTTTCCACCATCAAGAAATCCTTGGAGAAGCTGCGCGAAATGGAAGCCATTCTCGCGGACCCCATCCGCAGCGCGGCCATGAGCAAGAAAGAACAACTCACCCTCACCCGCCACAAAGACAAGCTTGTGGGTTCATTCGCTGGCATCCGCGACATGCGCAGTCTGCCGGATGTGATCTTCGTCATTGATCCCAATCGCGAAGATATCGCGGTCACCGAAGCCAACAAGATCGGTCTCAAGATCGTGGCCCTGGTGGATACCAACTGCGACCCCGACAAGATTGACTACGTGATCCCCGCCAATGATGACGCGCTCCGCTCCATCCACCTCTTCAGCGAGCGCATTGCCGACTCCATCCTTGAGGGACGCCAGTCTTTCCAGGACAAGGGCGACAGTACCGCCATGAAGGAAATGATGGCCGAAAAGATGGAGCAGGAAGCCCAGTAGGGCGTCTATATGCTTTCACACCACCCAAGCGTTTAATAAATCCAGGAGATAGCATGGCGTATACAGCCTTGGACGTAAAAGCCCTTCGAGAGAAGACCGGCATCGGCATGATGGATTGCAAGAAGGCCATGGAAGAGAGCAATGGCGATATGGAAGGCGCCATCGAGTACCTTCGCAAAAAGGGCCTCGCGGCTTCCGCCAAGAAAGCCGATCGCGTTGCCAGCGAAGGTATCGTGGAGTCCTACATCCACCCCGGCGGCCGTGTTGGCGTCATTGTGGAAGTGAATTCAGAGACCGATTTCGTGGCCCGTAACGAGGCCTTCCAGCGCATGGTGAAGGAAATTGCCATGCACATCGCCGCAGCTGATCCGGCCCCACGCTTCGTCACCAAAGAAGAAGTGACGCCGGAATTCCTTGAAACCGAAAAACGCATCGCCACCGAAATGGCCCTTGCCACGGGCAAGCCCACCAACATCGTGGAAAGGATCGTCGAAGGCAAAATGAATTCGATCTTCAAGGAAGTCTGCCTGCTCGAGCAGCCCTTCATCATGAACGGCGACCTCACCGTGCAGCAGTACCTATCCCAGAAGACCGCCGAGATCGGCGAGAAGCTCAGCATCCGTCGCTTCACCAAGTACGTGCTTGGCGAGGGCCTGCAGAAGCGCCAGGATGATTTCGCCGCTGAAGTGGCTGCCCAGGTGGCCGCGAAGTAGCTTCTCCGCTCTTCCTCATTGCAAAGGGCGGCCTTCGTGCCGCTCTTTTTTTGGGCCGTCGGCGGTAGGCTGTGGGGAAGCCGTTCGTCCCCCAGGGCTTTTAGCCGTTCGCCCATGCACCCTTGATCGCCCATCGGAGCCTGACATGAAATACAACCGCATTCTCCTCAAGCTCTCCGGCGAAGCCCTCATGGGCGAAATGAAAGGTGGCATTGATCCCGATGTCGTCCAGATGGTCGCCGAACAGGTGAAGGCCATCCGCGAGCTGAACGTGGATGTGGGCCTGGTCATCGGCGGCGGCAACATCTTCCGGGGCGTGGCGGGTGCCACCAAGGGCATGGATCGAGTGACGGCGGATCACATGGGCATGCTGGCCACCATGATCAACGCTCTGGCCCTGCAGGACGCCTTGGAGCACAACCATGTCCAGACCCGCGTGCTCAGTGGCATGGAGATGCCTCGCATTTCAGAGAACTACATCCGCCGCCGCGCGGTGCGCCATCTTGAAAAGGGCCGTGTGGTGATCTTCGGCAGCGGTACCGGCAATCCTTATTTCAGCACCGATACAGCCGCCGCTCTCCGGGCCAATGAGATCAATGCCGAAGTGGTGATGAAAGCCACCAACGTGGATGGCGTCTACAACACCGATCCCAAGAAAGACCCAAACGCCATCAAGTTCGACCGGGTCAGCCACCAGGAGTGCCTGGAGAAGGGCCTTCAGGTCATGGACGCCGCCGCCATCGCGTTGTGCATGGATAACCACTTGCCCATCCTGGTCTTCAACATGATGAAGCCCGGCAACCTAATTGCCGCCGTCATGGGGGAAGTGGTGGGGACGCTGGTGAGTTGAGGGCCTTGAGCCATGGGTCAACATCCATGAGCTAATTGGTTGCGCCTTCGGCGCGACTTGCTTTCAGCTCATGGCCCATAGCTGTTGGCCCACAGCCTTTCAGTGCTTCAGCCGCCAGATATCCAATGCGAATACCAGCACCATCAATGAGGCCAGCAGCACGAAGCCACCGGTGAGGATCCGTTCTTTCACAGCGATGCTCAAGTCGCGGCCGCGGATGCGTTCAAAACCAAGCATGGCTATGTGCCCACCGTCCAAGAAGGGGATGGGCAGGGCATTAAGCACCGCAAGGTTCATGGAAATGAGTGCGGTAATGGTAAGGAAGACCACCCAGCCCGCTTTGGCGGCCTCACTGCCGATTTTGGCGATGGCGATGGGCCCACCTAACTCCTTGATATTGGCGCGGAACGTAAAGAGCCGGAAGTACCCCTGGAACGTGTCCCGGGCCATCTGTGCCGTTCCCACCACCGAGAATTTAGCGCCTTGTAAAAAATCTCCGAAAACCAGGGATCTGCGGTCATAGCGGAAGGCCGCAGGGGAAAACCGGACACCGATCCGTCCTACGCCGCTTTCATCGCGCGGAGTGACCATCAAGCGCTGGGGCTTGCCTTCGCGGTCTACATCCACTGGTATGGATTGGCTGGGGCGTGCCTGGATATAGGCTACCGCTTCCTTATCCGAGGCCCCGGGGAATTTCAGGTCCCCAAAGGCGGTGATCTTGTCACCCTGTAGAATTCCGGCCTTGGAGGCAGGCGAGTCCTGCACCACCTCACCCACCAGGAGTGGTGATGGCAAGGCAATGGGTGTGGCGCGGGACTGGTCAGTAGCCAGGATGAACATCAGCACCAACGTGGTGCCCACATTGAAGATGATGCCCCCGGAATAGAAAAGCATCCGTTTCCAAGTGGGCTGCGACAGGAATCCGTTGGGATCTTCGGCATTGGGGTCTTCGTCGTTGTAACCCATCAGCTTCACGTAACCACCCAAGGGCAGCGCCGAAAGTCGCACATCGGTCTCCCGCCACTTGAAACCAAAAAGCCTGGTTCCGAAGCCCAAGGAGAAGACTTCCACTGGGAGCTTCATCCACTTGGCGATGAGAAAATGGCCAAGTTCATGCAGGAAGATGAGACCGCCAAGCATGATCACAGGGCCCCAGAAGCCGACACCCGGCCAAGCAAGGCTGAAAACAATAATCGAAGGTGCGAGGAAAAGGAGACGCTTCATCAAGGATCCAGGAACCTGGATCACTTCAGCGCGATCCAGGATCTAGCATTGTCTCGTGCATTTCGATCCGCGGCCAGCACTGCCTCAAGGTTGTCGGCTGGCTCCGCCGGAATGCGGGCCAGGACTTCGGAATTGCAGGCCTGGATATCCCAGAAACCGATACGGCCCTCCAGGAAGGCGGCCACAGCTACTTCATTGGCGGCGTTGAGCAAGGCTGGGGCTGTACCACCCGTGCGCAGAGCCGCGTAGGCGAGGCCTAGGCAGGGGAAGCGCTCCAGATCAGGTTCTTCGAAGGACCATGCCCTCGCTTGCGTCCAATCGTAGGGGGGCACAGGGCTAGGCCGTTTATCTGGGTAGAGCAGCGTGTATTGGATAGGCAGCCTCATGTCATTGGCCGAGACCTGCAATTGGTAGGTGCCATCCTGGAAGCCGACCATGGCATGGACCTGGCTTTGGGGGTGGACGGTCACCGCGATCTGATCCACCGAAAGATTGAACAAGACCGATGCCTCGATGACTTCCAGGCCTTTGTTCATGAGAGTCGCGGAATCAATGGTGATTTTGGGACCCATTTTCCAGGTGGGATGATTCAGCGCTTCTTCCCGAGTTGCGGCTTGGATGCGGGCCATGGGCCATTCGCGGAAAGGCCCGCCGCTGGCAGTGATGCGAACTTCCCGGATGCTCATGGGGTCGCGGGCATCCAGCAACTGGTGCAGAGCCGCATGTTCCGAATCCACGGGCAGCAATTCACCGCCGCCCGCCAAAACGGCGGCCCGCATCAACGCACCACCCACCACCAGGGATTCCTTGTTGGCGACGCAGACGCGGCGGCCGGCCCGTAGCGCAGCTTCAGTGCTCGGCAAGCCCGCAGCCCCTACCACGGCTGCCACGACGGTATTTACCTCTGCGTGCAGCGCACAGGCCAGAAGGCCTGCAGGACCGAAGTGAATTTCCGGCGCATAGCTCAAGGCTGAACGAAGCCAGGGCACGTCATCAGGGCTGGTCACGGATACGCAGGTCGGCTTGAACCGCTCACATTGGTTGAGAAAAAGCTCGCGATTGCGGCCAGCGGCCAGCGCCGCCACCACAAGCCGCTCTGGGTGGGCTGTGACCACATCAAGCGTAGCGGTACCGATGGAACCCGTAGAACCGAGAATCGCGAGGCGTCTTATTGCCATCATCCAAGCCCATGCACGTAGTGCACGTAAGCGAACAATGCGGGAGCGGCAAAGACCAGACTATCCACGCGATCGAGCATTCCGCCATGGCCCGGAATGCCCATACCGATATTACTGTCCTTTACCCCAGCGCTGCGTTTCCAGGTACTCTCCACGAGATCGCCCAGTTGGCCCACGGTTCCAAGCAGCAGGCCCAAGGCCACCACATCCACCATCGTCCAATCGGGGCAGACAGTGACCTTCATGAGCCAAGCGCCCACCAGGTTGCCCAGGTAGTTGCCGACCAGTCCCTCCCAGGTTTTCTTAGGGCTGACCTTGGGTGCTAATTTGTGGCGACCCAAAAAACTGCCGACGAAATAGGCTCCGGTATCACCCAGCCATACGATGATGTAGAGGGCCAATACCAGGCGGCCTCCGGTGTTGGAGACGGTCCTGGAATCCAACATGAAGATCCGCTGCTGAAAACCTAAGCCCAGACCCATGTAGAGCGCGCCCATCAAGGTGATGGCCTGGCTGGGTAGGGTTTGCTCCCTTTTTTGGTCGAAAAAGAGGGCGCCGAAGTGGATGAACCCGATGCCGAAGGTCAAGGCGAGCCACAAGGGCAGGATGTCAGGATCCAAGGGCCGCTCGCCGAAGGGAGCCTTTGAAGCGAGGAAGAAATGCATCAGCAGCAGCCAGCCTACGGCAGTACCCGCATAAAGCGAAGGGTTGAAGCCCATTTTCCGACCCAGAAGGGTCAGTTCTCGCACGCCCGCGAGGATGGACACCCCCATCAGGCCGAAGTAGGCCAAATTGCCCCAGGTTGTGCCACCTCCCCAATAAAGCAGACTTAAAAAGAACACCGCGAATACCAGTGCAGTGGAAACGCGTAGGACCATGTTCTTCCGATCGAACGCGGGTCTGGCCGGGGTTGGGGGAGGCTCTGCTCCTGGCCTGGGCATTGCGTGAGGAGCCATGTATTTCGTCATATGTCTTCCTGTGATCTGTTTGAATGAGGTTCTTGCCATTCTGACGATACGTTCAATTACCTGGAACCGCCAATCCACCGAAGCGCCGCTCCCGTTGTTGGTAAGCATCCAGGGCATCACGCAGTTGGCGTGCACCAAAATCAGGCCAAAGCGTTTCAGTGACGTAGAACTCGGCATAGGCGGACTGCCAGAGCATGAAATTGGAAAGGCGCAGCTCCCCGGAGGTACGAATCAGCAAATCCACGTCCGGTGCAGCACCCGTCCAAAGCCGAGCCTGCAGCGTTTCCTCGGTGATGGCATCGGCGTTCAGGCCGTCTTGGATGCAACGCCTGGCCGCTTGCACCAATTCCAAGCGGGAACCGTAGTTGAGCGCCAGATGAAACACCAAACCTGTGTGGGCCGCAGTGGCTGCTTCGAGCTGCCGCAAATCCTGCTGGATCCCCTGGGGCATTCCCTCGATCGCGCCAATATGGTGGAACTGAATGCCTTTTTCGATAAACCGGCGCCGGAACATCCGAAGGTACATGCGAAGCAGAGCCATAAGACTTGCCACCTCGGATCCGGGTCGCTTCCAGTTTTCTGTTGAGAAAGCAAAAAGGCTTAAGTGCCCGATTCCCTCCGCCACGGCGGCTTCCAGGATGTCCTCCACGGCTTTGACGCCAGCTTTGTGTCCTTTAATCCGCGACCATCCCCGCTGCGCCGCCCAGCGTCCGTTACCGTCCATAATGATGGCGACGTGACGGGGAAGGCTCAAATTTCGGCTCCAATATTGGAATCATTACGTTTCAGGGTTTCATTTCCGCGGAATCATCCTAGCATGGGGCTCAGCGTCACCCGGATTCCACCGGTCCCTGTTAATCTATTTTTTCAACTTCAAAAAAGCCTATGGTCCAGTTCAACACACGAGCCAATGAGATTCTTCTGAAGCTGGTCTATTACGGGCCTGGCTTGTCGGGAAAGACTACGAATTTGCAGACACTGCACGCGCTGTGCCAGGACCAGCAGCGCGGCGAGATGTTCAGCGTAAATACGCAAGAGGACCGGACCCTCTTCTTTGATCTGCTGCCCATCAACCTGGGCTACATCTACGGCAATTCGATCCACTTGCAGATCTATACAGTGCCTGGCCAGGTTCAATACGACGCATCGCGGCGGGTCGTGCTGGGGGGAGCGGATGGCGTGGTCTTCGTGGCCGACAGCTCCGAATCCAAGATGCAGGACAACGTGGATTCACTCTCGAACCTGTACCACAACCTCAACGCAAACCGCCTGAACATCAAACAGATCCCTTTTGTGCTGCAGTACAACAAACGGGACCTTCCCGATGCCATGCCCGTGGGCGTCATGAATCGTCGGTTGAACTTCCGCAATGTCCCCTATTTCGAGGCGGTGGCGAACCGGGGACCTGGAGTCATGGATACATTCCTGGCCATCACGCGTGAAACAGTTGGCATCACTTTCAAAAAGTACCACCTGGATAAGAAGATCAAAGATTTCGACGAGATGCTGAATCTCATCGAAACCAACATCAGAGCTAACATGCGGGAGTTGCCAACTCCGCCGGATACCCTTGGCCAGCCTGAATCTACCGTGATGCGGCATAGTGATGTGAGCGTGGCCGATCTGGTCCCTGGCAAGGTTGTGGATGCCAGCGAATTGCTTGAGGACGCCCTGAAATCCAACATGGAGACCGCCCGCCTCTATTCGGAACTGAAGCAGACCAAATCCACGCTGGAACAAAAAAATGCTGAGATGAACCAGCTCTACTCGCAGCTGGAACGGGCCAACCAGGATAATCTCAAGACCCGTCGCTATCTCGAAGGCATCATCCAGGGTGTGGGTGAAGCCATCATTTCATTCGGTTCCGATGGCAAGATCCTTACTTGGAACATGGCGGCCGAAAAAATGTTTGGTTATGTCCGCGCGGAAATTGTTGGACAGTCCGTGCAACTGCTCACGCCAGCTTCAAGGAACTGGGAGATTTCCCAGGCTATAACCCTGGTGAGCCAAGGCCAGCCGCTACGTGACATGCAATCCACCCGGCTGCGCAAGGGCGGCGTGGAATTCCCGGTGAGTATTTCCTATGCGCCAGTACTGGGTGCCGATGACCGTGTCTTAGCCTTCTCCGCGCTGGTGAAAGATATGGGTGAACAGAAAGCGTTGGAAAGAAAACTTGTGGACTCTCAAGGACAATCGGGGATGGGGCGCGTGCTTCCTATCATGCTTGACGCACTACAGGCTCGCATCACCCCCATCATGGTGCAAAGCCGGTTGCTGCAAGAGAGCGCCATGGATCCGGGTCAGGCGACCCAAGCGCAAAAAATCCTCCATGCTGTAGATTCCATGCAGACATTGATGCGGCCAATCAATCTGGTGTTGAATCCACCCGCGCTGAAACCGGAAAAGACGCAGCTGAACCAATTGGTTTTGGAAGCCCAGAAGCGCGTTGAATCTGAGGCTGCAGCCTCTGGCGTCTCGTTGGAGATGGCTCTCGATTCCACTGCGCCTGACATTATCCTGGATGCAGAACAGATGCGAGAAGCCATCGTTGGCCTGCTGCGGAATGCGATCTATTCCGCCGCAAAATCCCCCCAGAAACGTGCTCGGGTCGCTACTCGTCGCGTAGGGGACGCCATGCAGCTGGCGGTGCAGGATTCCGGCCCGCTGTTCAATGAGTCGGCGCAGGCCTCTGCCTTTGAGCTTGGATCTGTTAAAGATCTTGATTCCATGGGACTCGCCGTGGCTTCGGCGGTCATCCGTCAGCATGGCGGCCGCGTTGCCATGCGCAGCCAAGAGGGCTCCGGCAACACCATCATGGCGGAAATCCCGCTAGGTGCCGGGACCGGTGAACCGGCCCCCACTGACTTGGCGGAGTAAAACGCCTAGTCGCTATTCGCAAGAGGAGAATCCATGAGATCCCTAACCTTCGCACTCGTTGCAGGAACGATGTTGCTGGCGCAAGCTCCGACGACGAATCCCATTCCACCCACCCTCCGACCTGATCGTGTGGGCGAATTGGAACGCCTGGGCGAGGGTGGCCGGGATCTCATGATTGTGGGCATCGAAGCCCCCGGCTTCGATAACTTGAAGCCTTCCCAGCGCAAATATGCCTACTTTCTTTACCGGGCAGCCATCGCTGGTAATGATATCGCCTACTTCCAGAATCACCGCTCCGCCATCGAGATCAAGGATCTGCTGGAACAGATCTACCTTCATCACGAAGGAATTGACAGCGCCACCATGGAAGGCCTTGAGGAATATCTGAAACTGGTGTGGGCCCATCACGGCCAGTACGGCCACGATAGCCATCTAAAATTTGTCCCCCGGCTCTTGACTTTCAAGCAATTGGAAAAGGCCGTGAAGCAAGCCCAAAAAAATGGCGCAGAGTTTGATCTAAAGCGCGAAAACATGGCCAGGCACTTGGCCCGCCTTCGCCCCCAGATCTTCGACAGCAAGGTTGAGCCCATCCAGGTGAACCAGGTCCCAGGTGTGGATGTGGTGGCCACCAGCAGCAACGGCCTCTACGATCCAGGCCTCACGTCCAAGGAAATCCAGGCCGTGTCTCCGGAGCTGCAAGGCAAGCTCAACGTACGCTTCCTGCTGAAGAAGGATAAGAAGGGCCGCAAGGTCGCCGAAGTCGAAGAGTTCAAAATCGGCGAAGCCTACAGCGACCAATTGGAGCTTGTGAACTATTGGCTGGAGAAGGCGCTCGGCTATGTGGATAACGAGCAGATCGAAGTAGTCAAAGACGGAGTCAAGAAGATCCGGTTTGAACCGGTGGCAAACCAACGAAAAGCGCTTGTGGACCTCATTACCTATTTCCAGACCGGCGACGAAAAGTCGTTTAAAGATCACAGCGTAGCCTGGCTCAAAACCAAATCCGTGGTGGATTATCTCAACGGGTTTTACGAGGTATACAAAGATCCCCGGGCCATTATTGGAAGTTACGAAGCCAATGTGAGCTTCCGTTCGGATTCCGACAAAATCGAAAAGCTGAGCCAGAGCGCGCTTTACTTTGAAGCCAAAATGCCCTGGCCGGATATGTGGAAGCGCGCAAAAGTGGAACCGCCTGTGGCTTCCGTGGTGAACGTCATCCTTGAAACCGGCGACAGCGGACCCATGAGCCCAGCGGCCTACAACCTGCCGAATTACTCCGATATCCGCAAAGAATTCGGTTCCAAGAACGTGGTGCTGCTGAACATCGAAAGCGCCCAAAGCGCCCAAGTGAAAGCGCAGGTCATTCAGGCCTTTTACCTGCCAGAAGACCAGGAAATGGTCACCAAGTTTGGCGATTTGGCCCGTCAATGGACCGTCTATATGCATGAAGTCATCGGACATGGCTCAGGGCAGCCCGACGCGAAACTCAATAGCCAAGATCCCGCCAAACTCATCGGTGGCGTTTATTCCGCTCTTGAAGAATGTCGAGCCGACTGCGTGGCCCTGTACCAGTTTTTTGATCCGAAAGTGGTTGAGATCGGCGCTGTGAGCGAGGCGGATCAGATGACCGCCGCCAAGGCCATGTATTTAAGCTACCTGGGCGGCCAGCTTCGCGCCAATGGTCTGGTCCTGGGCGATACCGTGCGCGAAGCCCACTTCCGCGGGCGCCAGCTGGTGCTCAATTACCTCACGCAACCAGGTCTGGACTTTGGCGTGGCGTTGGTCCAGAAGGATGGCCATTCCTTCGTGCAGATCAGCGACGTTCAGAAGGCGCGCACCGGTGTCGGCGAGATCCTCATCAAGCTGCAGACCTTCAAGTCCAATGGCGATAAGGAAGGGGTGGAGAAGTTTTTCACGGATTTTGGCACCAAGGTGAACAAGGACTGGCAGGCGGATGCCAAGGGCCGCATGGATGCCTTGAATCTACCCCGGGCGCGGGCCTTCGTATTCCCGCAGTTGGTGCCGGTGGTGGACCAGAAAAACGACCGGGACATGCTCAAGGACGTCACGCTGGAGACCAAGGAAACCTTCGCAGAGCAAATGCTCCGTTTCAGCCGCTGGGCCAAGAGCCGTGACATCGCGCCGAAATAAAAACCGGAACCGCCAATGACGGGCATGGGACACGAATTCCCATCAGGGGGTCGCGGGAGCCACCACAGCAGATGGACTCGATCGGGTAAGTGCCCGAGACGATCCAATGCTACGAGGGAATCCAGGCAGAGCCTCCAGATCCTTGAATAGTTTGTCCAAGAAGACTGCCAGGGTCGCGTGCAGTTGGGTGGCTCGATCCAACCGTTGTTCTGCGGGTAGCGACTTAAGTCGCTTGCGCCCGTTAAGAATGTAGTAGCTTGCTTTCCAGACCGCCTGCCTGTTGGTGCCATCAAAAACCGTGGCTTCCACCACCGCTGGGGCGCTATAGGCGCCAAAAACTGCCGACCCCGCGATCCAGAACGCAGTCTCTTCTACCAATTCGTAAAGCCCCAGGCCCAACGCCAGACGTGGATCGTGCGCCACCAACCCAGTTCCCACGCCCCAAGCCACACCACTCGCAATCCCATAAACGATGTACTTGGCCCGCACCTCACCCAGACTCGTCAACGCCAGCTCCAATCGCAAGGGCGCACCCTGGTTAACTGCCAGTCCCCGCTCCTTGGCTGCTGCTAGGAACCTTGTCTCCAGCCAGGTCCGGTGAGCTTCCAGGGCCTCGGCCCTGGCCGCTGGGCTGTTGGATTCTTGAGGTAGCATGGACCGCAGGCGTTTCAGGTTCCGGCTATGGTCTTCCACCGTGACTTTCAGCTCCAGGGCCAGGGGGGCCGCCGTCTTTACTTCGGCGAGAGGTGACCTGCACGCGCTGTCCAAGGCAAGGAGCCCGAGAAGTAGGTAAATTGCCAGTTGTTTACTAATTGTCATATGTTTTAGCATAATGGTTGCGTTTTTGTTCACCCAGGTCATGTTGAAAAGGGGGGTAAGGCATGCTCAAGCATCCCATGGAAGATGACCTGAATCGCCGTCTGGTGGCAACCCTTCAGGCCGAGGGCCGCATCAGCCACGCAGAGTTGGCGGAGCGCCTTGGCGTAAGCCGTCCCACCATCATTGATCGCGTAAAACGGCTGGAGGAGAACGGCATCATCGAAGGCTACGCGGCACGCGTGAGCCCCGCATCCGTATTGAAACCCGTGGTGGCCTTCGTCGCCGTGCGCTACCGTGCCAATAATGACGAAGCCCTGGAACTGAAACTCTGGCGGGCCATCGAGAATGAACCAGACGTGCTGGAAGCCCACACCGTGGCAGGGGAAGACTGCCTGCTGTTGAAGGTCGTGGCGGATACACCCCTGGGCATGAGCGAGCGGTTGCGGAGTATTCGCGCCCTTGGGCCCCAAGTGACCACGCGTACCACCGTGGTACTTCAAACCCACTTTGAAAAGCCAGGTCCCAGTCCCTTTCCGGCAGAAGTCCCAGTCAAAAAGGCCAGACGCAAATGACACCCGCCCACTCACCCCTGGCAAGCACCCCCGAGCCGCCCTACTACGTCGTGATCTTCACGAGCCTTCGCACAGAAGGCGACAATGGTTACAACCGTATGGCCGATCGCATGGCGGAATTAGCGGCCCAACAGCCAGGCTTCCTCGGTATCGAGAGTGCGCGCGCGGCCAGTGGACTTGGCATCACCGTCAGCTATTGGAACGATGAGGAAGCTATCCAAGCCTGGAAGGCCCACCTCGAACACGCCGTGGCGCAGCGCCTTGGGAAGGAAAAATGGTATGCGGCCTATTCCCTCCGCGTCGCCAGAGTGGAACGGGCCAGCTCGACCATTGGAACAAATATCTCCAAGGATTGAAGGGATCCAAGCCATGCCGCTCCTCGCCTATCTCACCTGCGCCATCGTCTGGGGCTCCACCTACTTTGCCATCGCCCTGGGACTGGAATCTTTCACCCCCTACGGGATGGTGGCCGCGCGCTTCACCGTGGGCGGCATCCTGGCGCTGGGCCTGGGCTTTCTTCGCAAAGAGCCTCCCCTTTTAAAGGCTGACTGGCCCCATCTGCTGCTCGTGGGGGCCCTGCTGCTGGCCGGTTCCAATGCGCTGGTAAGCTGGGCGGAACTGCATGTCAGCAGCGGGATGGCGGCCATCATCTGCGCCATGGTGCCGGTGTTTCTGGCCCTCTTCAGTGGCGAAAGCATCGGTTTTCGCACCTGGGCGGGCCTGCTGCTCGGCCTTATCGGGGTGGGCGTACTGGCGAATCCCCTGGCTGGCAAAATCCATCTTGGAGGCGTGGGTGCGCTGCTGTTGGCGACGATGATCTGGTCCTTCGGAACGCTTCACGGGAAGCACCACATCCATGGCAATTCCTATATGAAACAGGTCGGCCTGCAGATGCTGACGGCGGCCTGCATTGGCCTCGTGGTCGCACCCTTGAGCGGTGGCTACCTGCATCACGACCTCACACCGAGAGCCGCTCTGGCGGTGGGCTATCTCGCCCTCTTCGGATCCCTGCTCGCCTTCACCGCCTACATCTACCTGGCCCGCGTATGGAGCCCCGCCAAAATGGGCACCTACACCTACATCAACCCCGTGGTGGCGCTGCTGCTGGGCAGCCTGTTCCTGCACGAGCCGTTTGGGGTGCGGATGGTGCTTGGATTGATCGTGATCCTGGCGGGCATCGCGCTGGTGCAGTTCAAACGGCAAGGACCAGCCCTGGCGGAAGAGGTTCCCTGATGGAAAAGCAGCTCGACACAACCACAGCGCTGCTGCTCATCGATGTCCAACAGGCCTTCGATGAGCCCAGGTGGGGACCCCGCAACAACCTCCAGGCCGAATCCCGCATCGCCCAACTCCTGGCTGCATTCAGGCATACGGGCAGGCCCGTGCTCCATGTGAAGCACAACAGCGCTGAGCCTGGCTCAACCTTGGCACCCGGAAAGCCCGGCAATGCCTTCAAGCCGGAGGCAGCGCCCCTGCCCGGTGAAGCGCTTTTCGAAAAATCCGTGAACAGCGCTTTCATCGGCACCGAACTGGAAAACCATCTGCACCGGGAGGGCATCGGCACACTGGTGATCGCGGGATTCATCACCAACCACTGCGTCAGCACCACCGCACGGATGGCGGCAAACCTGGGCTTCCGCACCCTGGTGGTGGATGACGCCTGCGCCACTTTCGATTTCAAGGACGAGGCTGGCACGATCCCCGCGGCCACCATGCACCGCATCGGCCTGGCGGAGCTGCGGGGCGAATTCGCAGAAATCCTGAAAACCGCCGAAGTGCTGCGTAGACTGGAAACCTGAAAGTCTTCCAGGCCGGAAGCAATGCTGTGGGTCGAAGGGCCACCCAACGCAAAAAGAAAACCGGGCTCCGAAGAGCCCGGTTTCCATGAGGCCGTCGAACTATCGGTTGATGGCCTTGAAAGCATTGGTGACGGCGGCGTACTGGGTGGAGGTGGCGCCATAGAGATCCGTGGCGGCCTTCTGGCATGCGGTCTTGGCGGTGGCGTAGGTGGTGCCACTGGTCATGTAGACCGTCAGCGCGCGGTAGACGATCTTGGCGGCGGCGGTGTTGCCAATGCCCGTCATGCCACCTGGCAGGTAGCTGGAGTAGAAGTTGCTGGTGGAACTAGAGCTGGCACCCTGGCTCAGGAAGTAGAAACAGCGATTCATGGGGCCGCTGGAATAGTGCACATCGAGATTTTTCAAAGTGCTCGACCAGGCATCCTTGGATGCACCATCAAGGCTTGGCTTGTACATATAGCGCAGAGGCGTGGACGCCAGTTGTTCGCCTATGGTCCAGTTGCCACCGGTGGTGGGAATGGTCGTGGTGCCGCCGCCCTTGGCGTAGAACTCGGTCATGGTGCCAAAGATGTCCGACATGGATTCATTCAGGCCACCAGACTCGCCACTGTAGACGAGCTTCGCGCTGTTGGCGGTCACGCCATGGGTCATCTCGTGGCCCGCCACATCAATGGCAGTGAGCGTCTTGAAGCTGCTGCCATCGCCGTAGGTCATGCAGAAGCAGCTGTCGGACCAGAAGGCGTTGTCATAGGAATTGGAGTAGTGCACGCGGTTGTAAGTGGCTTTGCCCGCGCCGTTGATGCCGTTGCGGCCAAAGACATTCTTGTACATGTCGAAGGTCTTCATGGTGCCAAAGTGCGCGTCCACGCCTGCGGTCTGGCCATTGGCAGCGGTGGTGGAGGAACCCTCTACATAGTTCGCGCTGTCACCCCAGGTGTCGTCCGCATCTGTGTAAATGCTGCCGGTGCCACTAGTAGCATGGTTCAGGTTGAGCGTTGTGAAAGGCATGCTGCGCACGTTGTCGCGCAGTTCATAACCTCCCGTGACGGTGTTGGTGCTGATGCTCACGGTGCCACTGTACTGGGACTTTCCTGAACCCGTAGCTGCGGTCGTGTGCAGCGTGTCCCAGGATTTCAAAACCTCGCCGCTATGCGCGTCAATCAGGAAATCCATGTGACGGGTTTCCTCCGCGCCATTCTCCAGTTCCGTGTGGACATGGTAGACCAGGGCCGTCCGGGCAGTGCCAACCCTGGGGGCAACCGCTCCATCAGCTTCGTCAAGCAATGCATGGCTGCGGACCGAGGGCGTTTCACGCTCAATTTTTGCAAACACCAGTTCAGCCGTGGGTTCACTTGCATAGGGACCTTTGGGCGCGATGACTTCATGAGCCACGGCTAAAGCTTCAGACATGACAAGGGAAGGAGTCGGGTTCAGCCGCACGTCGCGCACCAGGGCATCGGTCGTATCCCGTACCTCGCCATCCCGCATATGGAGGATGGCTTCACCGCCGAACACCTTCACACCCTGGACGAATTGGTCCAAGCGGATGTGATCCTCGCCCAGTTCGTCATGAAGGACGGTCCTCATGGCGAAATCGTGAGTAGTATCCAGCCCCAGGTCGAAGATCCGATTCTGAAGGTACTGGCGGGCATGGGCACCCAGCGGTTCATTTTCCACGGTCTTGGCGGCTTCCTGGGCGAAAAGGGCCGAAGCCATGGCGACGGAGGCGATGAGACGGAGCGCAAGAGAAGATCGCATCAAGGGACCTCAGAAAATGGGCGGGCTGCCCGGGTGGATATAAAAAATCCGGGGAAGTGATGGCTTCCTCGGGGTCATTCAGGAGACAAAGATTGTTTGGGGTGGTGACAAGATGGTAGAGGTCCTTGCCTTTCGTTGAATGTTAATTTTTGTGAATTTTGTCAGAAATCATTTCCCATAATCAAATGGCTATCCATCGCTGTTGCGCAGCAACCTGAAGGCGGCGAAACCGAGGATCAACACGATGAGACCCACCACCCACGCCAGCCAGGGCCGTGTCTGATCACCCTTATCCAAAATGATGCCGAGACCTTGGGGATCGGCTTCAATGGGCATAAGTTTGAGGGGATTCCGGCCATAGACAGCCCGGCTGGGAGGTAGCACCCCCAGGTTGCCCGCGGCCCGTTTCGCGCGACCACCGAAGTGCAGGTAGTAGGGTTTGGAGGCTTCCGCGGGAAAGAGCATCGCCTCATGGCGGATCAATAACTTCACAGATTCCAGCGTCGTGTTTTCCGGTAGCTGAAGATGCATCTCATCCGTGATGGTAGGGCTCAGCGCCACCCGGGTGGCCCTGGTTTGCAGAGCCGGAAGATTCCACACAGTGCCACCGCCCAGGGGTGTCAAGCGGGATTGTTGAAGCTCAGTCCCATTCTTTTCTTCAGCCTCCAGGGTCACGTAGACGGGCGCCACGGGTGCCTTGAGCAACACATCCGCCGCCACTACGCGCTCTGCATTGGGTAGGCTTAGTTTCAAGAATTCTCCAGAGCTTTTATAGGCTTGGCTCGTGACCCGCGGCTCCACCACTTCATCAGCCTCAAGCTGCTCGGGCCAAGTGCTTGCGGTCACGCGCAGGCCACGGAGAATGGGTGCCTTGCCTTGGGTGGAAACCAGTGTCACGCGGTAGCGCTCGGCGTCCCAGGGCAACGTGATTTGGGAGGTGTGGCGATCGTTGGAAAGGTCGTAGACAAAAAAAGGCGAGTCCCGTTCCAAGGTCAGGAAACCGCCGTTCGCCGTGCGCCGGGAGATGTCTACCCGGGCCACCCAAGGCGATTTGCCTTCGAGGTCCAAATCGAGGCGCAGTTGTTCCCGCTCCCGTACCTGCCAACCCTTTGGGAACACCAGCGCGAACTCCGCTGTTGGATTCCCCGAAGCGTCTTTGCCGGCAAGGTATTGGGTGGTCTCCAGCACTTGCGGTGCCCACAGACCCTCACGCTCCATGAGGTAAGGAATGGAATTGCCGTCCGCATCACTGATCCAGAGCCCCCTCATATCACGCTGCGCTTCGCCATCTAACCGCACGCGGGCCCAGCCATTTTGTACCGTAGGTTCGAGCGGACGGCGACGCAAATCAGAACGATCTTCGGAGGCGCAACTGAGCATCAAGAGCGCCGTGATCCCCGCGAAGAGCGACTTGTTCATGCTTCCCCCCCGGAACGCCGGTTCATGCGATTCGCCAGCAGCGCCACTGCCATAAATATGCCGCCTACCGCGAGAAAGGCCAGGATGCGGATGCCGGTGTTGGCGTGAAATGTATCTGCGGTGAGCAGCTTTAGACAGGCGATGGCCAGCCAAACATAGCCACCCACGGCGAGGGCGCGACGCACACCCTGGTCATCGGCCGCAAAACTGCGCAGCCATTGCAAGGCGCCGCTCAGCGCCCAAACGAGAGTTACCGCGGCAGATGCGCCTCGGGTTTCCAGGTAGTGCCCACCTACTTCCGAATAGGTCGGAAGGCCGCTGGCTTGCACAGCGTGGACGATGCGCGCGGCCTCGAGTGCAAGGGTAAGATTCGCCGTGCATTCCAGGGCAAGGAAGGCGAGCAAGGCCATGGCTCCCTTGCGCCGCGCCAGCAACAGCCAAGCAGCAGAAACAAGAATGCCCTCGGCGAAGACGCCATTCAGCACCGGCGTTCCAGCGACAGTGCGGTAGTAGGAGAATGTGTGCTGCCATACTTCCACGCTGCCCACGAACCACCGGGTGGAGGCCAGAACCGCCATGCCAAAGGCAAGACGGCGCAGCGATGCAATTTCCGATTCCTCCCAGCCCTCCATCCCTTCGGCCCTACCTGCGGCCCAGGCGAGGCCAAGTGCAAATGCGCCCCACATGGGTCCGACCCAATTCCAATGCATGGCGATGGGAATGGCCAAGGCCAGATGGCCCGCCGCCAGCACCAAAAGCCCGAGATCCGCCTGTTTGGAATCGAGCCGCGCGCGGAGCGGTTTCACCATGCCTAGATTCACCGCGGCAACCAAAAGAACAGGACCCGCGAACCACTCAGGCGTCCAAGCCAATTTTTTCCATAAGGCCCAGGCAAGGCTTGTCAGGCTCAGGGAAACCAGGAACCAGAGGATCGTCGGTGTGCGGGGTTTTGGTTCTCCCTGGCCCGGCAACCAAATCCAAAGTGCCGCCAGCACCGCATGGAAGCCCAGCAACAACAGCATCGTGAGTGCATCATCTTGGGTCGCATTCAGCGCGGCGGCAGCCAGCATAGCCCACAAGCCGACGACGGCTACCCAACGCGTCACGCCCCACTGGGCGCCAACTTTGGAGAGATAGGGTACGGCGAGCGCCGCGGCCATGAGCACCACCAAGTAGAGCGTCAAGGCGACTTCGTGCTGGCCACCCTGGCTGAAGGCGATGGGTGCCCAGAACGCTATGATCAACGTGACGACAAGGGCGCCGCCGGATTTAGCTTTGGCCGCCAAGCCCCCACCCAACATGATCGCGAGACCGATCCCAGCGAATCCCAGGCTGGCCGAAAGCAGCTGTGGATGGGTGCTCGTGCCGTAGTACAGCGTCAACAGCAAGGTACCGAGACCCGCCGCCAGCACACAGATGCCCAGCTTGCGGGTGCCCTTTAAAATCATCATCGCAGCACCGAAGCTCATGGCGCTGCCCGCCACCAGCCCGAGCAACAGCCTTGGTCCGGGTCCCAAGTAGCCCTGCTGGATAGACCAACCTAAAAAGAAAATCACGGCCAGCAAGAGAATCCCCGCACCAATACCCCCGATCCAAATCACAGGATTTGATTCGGTGGGTGGTTGGGTGGGCTTGGGCAACCTCGGCGGCGGCCCTGGGCGCTGCATAGGTCGCGGCGGCAGACCCGACAGACCCGGCATACCCGTCATAGCATTGGGCATGACCACTGGCGGAGCTTGCGCCTGGGCGGTGAGCCAGGCCACCTGGTCTTCAAGTTTCTTCACGCGCTCTGACAAGTCAGCAGCTTCGGGCCGTTCATCCATGGGTGCTCCCGGGTGGTGTACGCATCAGCCTAAAATTTTCGCCAGCCAGTCAGGGTGGATGGTCCAGCCCAGGAACCCCGCCAGACCCAAGATGGTGCCGCAGACGCTGAAGGCCACCGCCACGCCCAGCAGCCACTTCTTTTGGGTGAGGGCGCTGATGCCGTACATAGCAAGGGCCACTGAGAGCAAGGCTTCAGCGGCATCGAACTGATCATCGTGGACGTTGAGATCGTTATACTGCTTTTCAAAGGCGCGGGCCTGTTTTTCGGCTTCAGCCTTGTCCTTCTCGTACTTCACCACCTTGGCTTCGTACTCCTTGATTTTGCCCTCGAGCTTCACGAGCCGGGCGGCATCCAGGCCCACGCCGAGGTCCCGCTGCAGATTCAGGTTGTCCACCATGTTCTCGGCCAAGTGCTGCTTGGTGCTCTTGCTCTGATACATGGACCAGGTGTCCACGGCGTTGGCCTGCGCCTGCATCATGCCCTGCACAATGTTGCCGTCCTTTACGTTGCAGATGGCCATGAAGGTGGCACTGAGAGCCACCAGCATCGCGATGATATTCGTGAAGTGGCCACCCCCGGCTTGTTCTACTGATTCCTGGGCCTTGTCACTGATCTCGCTCATGGTTTCTCCTTTGACGGAATCATAGGACGCCAGAGACCAATATTGCACGCACCGGCGATGCGTCGGCGCCTTCAAGCTTCAGTGGCAGAGCGATCAGGGTATATAACCCAGGTTCCACTTGCTCCAGCACCAGTCCTTCCAAATTGTACATGCCGGTATGGGCCAGGGCCTGGTGGCTCTCAAGCACTTTTGAATCGAAGGGGTCCACGGATGGCGTGTCAAGACCCACCAGCACGCAGCCTTGGTTATGAAGATGCTCGATGAGCTCTGGCGAAAGGCTGATGAAATCCTTATTGAAGTGCTCGGGATCTGGAAAAGAATCCGTGCGGAACAACACGCGCGGTGCGTGGATTTCACCAAGGTGATGCGGCCGGATGCGTTCTCCATGCGACAACGAAACCCGCACCACTTGGCATAGACCCACATAAGGAGATAGCTCCACTTCCCCCATCCCAGCACCTTCGCAGACGTAGTGGGATGGCGCGTCCGCATGGGCCCCGAGGTGAAGTGTGGTGGTAATGGAACTGAGCTCTAAATTATCACCGCTGGCCATGGCACAACTTACCCTTCGGGAAAACGGGACATCACCAGGCCATACAGCGATCCGGGGCGATATAAGGGGTGAGATATCCAGGATGAAAGCCATCAGGAGTCATCTTCTTTCGTTGCGGACCGCTCGTCCAGAAGTCTCGTTTCATCCCCATCAGGAAGATAGGTTTTACCTTGGCCAGAGTCTGGATGATGCCCTGAGGAAGTGAGCCCCGACGAAGGTGCGTCTGCAAGCGCTTCCGGCCAGCCCTTCCGGTCCAACCGCACGAGTAGCAAGCGTTTAGCCAGTTGCTCCGCCCAAGTGAGAATGCTGTCCGGTCGCTGCCAAGGGTGCTTGGCCAGGGCCTGATCGAAGGCCGCCCCCACTTTGGGTGGCAGATTTGAAATAAGGTCCCGCAGGGGTTTTGGGGTGTCGTGGGCTACTTCCATCAGGATGTCTGGCAGCGATTTTGAGCGCACCAGGCGTTGTCCTGATAAAGCCTCATACCCCACCACAGCCAGCGCATAAAGATCACTTCGCGCATCCATCGGCTCGTCACGGATCTGCTCCGGCGACATGTAAAGCGGCGTTCCGATGACCACCCCCGTTTGGGTCAGGGTGCTGTCCACGGCCATTTCCTTAGCCAGGCCGAAGTCCAACACCTTGAAGCGCAAACCATCGGGTGAAGCGGCCGCGAAGATGTTGTCGGGTTTGATATCGCGATGGATCAACCCTGATGTGTGAGCCGCGTCCAGAGCTTCGGCACACTGCAGCAACATGCTGCCAACCTGGGCTGGCGTGCCGGGTCCAAAAGTGTCCAACAGGCTTCGCAGCGTTGTGCCCTTTAGTCTTTCCATGACCAGATAGATGGTGCCGTCCTCCAGTTCTCCGCTGTCGTAGATAGCGATGACACCAGGGTGTTGGATCTGCGCAAGGGCCCGGGCTTCCTGCTCGAATCTGATGCGTTTTTCAGGACTGTTGAAATGCTCGGGCTTGATGGCTTTCAGGGCCACCCGCCGTTGTAATCGCTCGTCTTCCACTTCAAAGACCAAGCCCATGGCACCTTCCCCCAGCAACTGGGTTAAGCGATAGCGTGAAGCGATGCGGTACGGAAAAATACGTGCGGAAGTAAGGGGCATGTTATCCGCAGTGCAATGGGTCATGGTGTGGTCAAAGCAGCGTTGGCATTGAGGGCACACCTGCAAAAGGCCGGCGCCCTGCTTGATAAGCGCTTGCCTCGTAGCTGCTTTGAGCTGAGTAGCCGCCTCCACCTCCATGCGCATCCGCGACAATTCCAAGGCCCCGCCCAACTGGTTGGCGAACGTTTCCAGCAATCGTTTTTCCGGTTCATTCCAGGGGCCTTTCTTTCCTTTCACGACCACTGCCGCTCGCAGATCACCACTCATTCCCGACACGGGCAGGAGCACCTCGTGCCCTTCTGAAAATTCGGGCGGCAGGTGCAGTTTCAATTCGAGGTTTTGAAGGTCTGGAGCTTCACCCGTCTGATTCGTAAGTTTCGAGAACTGCCCTTTTTGGAGTCGCCAAACCTCCACGGAACGGGCATCCAGTGACAATGCCAACTCCTGCGCCATGGCCTCGGACCAGGCACCGGGATCCCGCATGGCCTGGTGGGAATTTTCGGTGAGACGATGCACGCGGGCTTGGGCATCTTCCAACTCCGCAGTGCGCTCCATAACCCGCTGCTCCAATGTGCGATTCAAGGCCTCGGTCTCCGCGTGGGCGCGGGCGTAACGATTGGAAATGGAAACGGCCATGCTGCCCAGAAAAACCACAAACCCAATGGACAGGGTGCCGACAAAGGGCCACCAACCCATCCAATAGCCCAGTTCATACAGCCCGCCAAGGATGACCATCAGCATTCCGAATGCGATGGTGCGGGCTTCCGCGCGACCCTCCCAGGCCCCACGTGCGACCACCCAAGCCCCTAGCAGCACCCCTGGAAGCCCCCAGAACGGCCCGATGATCCGGATGGTTTTCAAGGCAGTCCCCAGCGGTAAAAATAGCACTAGCACCGGGATGATGAAGGAGGCCTGATAAATCCTCAGCCAGCGCGGGATGGGGCGGCCCAAAAAAGGCCAGAGGAATTCGATGAAGGGCGGGCAACTGCTCAGTAAAAAGATCCATGAAGCCCAAAAAGTAAGGCGTGGATATCCGAAGGGACCGATGGCCCAATCCGTCATTGCGAATTCGCGCAGTCCCATGGAGATGGCGACCAGGCCGAACCACAAGTAGTAGCGGGCATCTTTGCGCCTTGAAAAAAGTTGCACATGGAAAAGGCCCATGATCATGAAGGTGATCAACAGCGCCCAGCGGATCAGGTCTCTACGCAGAGAGTCGGCTTCGGCCAAGGCATTGGTCTGCGCAGCAAAAGCTTGCATGAGCGTTGGGGGGCCAACCCAAACAACTGGGCCCAAGGCCGTTCCTCTGCCTCCTTCCATATGCCCATAGTCGGGCGGTAAGTTCGTCCGGATGGCAAGGCTCAGGGTGTTCCCAACGCTATAAGACGGAATGGCGAAGACCCTTAAATCCGAGATATAAGGTCCTTCGGGAGGCGGTCCCAGCTTGCCGGAACGGCCAACCCAGTGCCCATTCGCGAAGACCTCGACGCTGGCGAAAGCGCGACCGAAAGCCAGTCCCCATTCCTGCCCAAACGCCCCAGGTGGAAGCTGCACTAGACGACGAAACCACACTGGTCCCGAAGGACTCGGTCCCCTTACCTTGCGCAGACTCGGAATCGCCTCCCAGCCTTTATCGTTGAAGTCTGGCCGTGCCCAGGCGCCATCATCACCTTCGTGATAGCGCCAACCCGAATCGAGAGATTCAATGCCAGGCGGTGGGGGGGTGGATTCGGGAACCTGTGCCGACAATGCAGACAACGTCAGCAGCAAGGGAATGGACATCCCCCACGCGCGGATGGTGCGGAGTGTGCGAACGAGCTGCATGAACGACCTGAGAGGAAGGTCCAGTGTGGCAGAGCGCGGCCCACGCGCTACCCTTGTCGATCTGGTCGGAATCAAGCTACCGCTTCGGGTTTTCGATTGATGTTTGGACAACACCAGCAACCGCCGGGCTTCATCGAAAACCGGTAATCAGAAATCGAAATTTTGCCTGGTACGACGAGAGTCTCCGGATATCACCCACCCATCTGTGTCATTGGGGTGACCGGCACCGCGCAGCTGTGCCACCTTTAGAGCATGGATGCACCGCTGTTGCTCGCCCTCGCCCGCCACAGGCTGGCCATGGGTGCATCTGTGGATTCAGTGCATATGTCTCCACGCGCATTATTGTTGGGCTTCAGCCCATCCAAAGGTTCCGGCCGAGGTTGGGCCTGGGTATTTTTGTTGCAGCCCATACCCCAGCTCTGGCTTCTACGAGAGGGGGATGAAGCGCATCGGATTCTCAAAGCAGAATGCAAAGTGGAACTATCCCGTCGCTGGGGCGTGGAGTTGAAAGGCGCACGGTTCGAAGCGGTTCATGGCGATCCACGGGAACGTTGGCTGGGTTTGGATTTCCGGCGGCGCGTGTTGACGGGCCGCATCGAAGGCATGCGGCTTTGCTTCCAGGCCATCCCTGGTCGCGGGGGCCTGCGGCTGGATGGGCTGGATCTGAATGCGCTGCGGATCGGCATGGGCTCCCTTTTCTCGGCCACGCTGCCGAGCCCTGAGCGCGATCCGCCTACCTTTTTAAAGTGGCAGGAGCGCTTCGCTGATCGCCTGGAATTGGCGCTTGCCGGTGGTCTGGAGGATGTCCTGGAGGGTGAGGGCGATCTCCCTACCCGCCACCACGACTGGTCGTTGGCCCAGGCGGAAAAGTTGCTGCTGAACCCGGCGAAGATCGCCATGGATCGCCATGTGACTTCGGAACGCGCTCGGCTGGACCGCTTAGGGGATGCACTCAAAAAGGATCTTGCACGTCACCAACGCTCTTTGGAATCAAAGCACAAAGCCAACCATCTTTCAGGCGAGCTCTACCGATTGAAAGGCGCATCAGGCAGCGTGGAATTACTGGATGGCAGTTCGCTGGAACTGCCCTCTGGAATGAACGCCGAAGCCGCGGTGCAACGTTGGTTCAAAGTCGCCAAGCGCGCGGAAAGAGGCCTGGCCAAGGTTGCGCAGCTGGAAACTGATCGCCTGAGACAATTGAAGGCCCTGGAAGCGGGCGAAGCGCCGCCTCCCCCAAAGCCTAAGGCAAAACCGCCCATGCATCCGAAATCCATTCGGGAAGATAAAATGTTAACCAAACGTTCTGATGGCAAAGGCCAAGCCTTCCGTTCGGTGATGGTCGAAGGCTTCGAAGTACTCATCGGCAAAGGCGACGTGGACAACGACCGCCTCACCTTCAAAGTGGCAGCTCCTCTGGATTGGTGGCTGCATGTGGCGGGCGTACCCGGCAGCCACGTGATCATCCGCAATCCCGACAGGCTGAGCGATGCCCCCCGCCAGGTTCTGGAGCGGGCCGCGGAACTGGCAGCCTTTCACAGCAAGGCCCGCGATGGCGGCAAGGTGGAAGTACACATCTGCCGCGCGGCCGATGTGAGCAAGCCCCGAGGTTTCGAGCCAGGTAAGGTGATTCTCAAACAGTGGAAGGCGCTGCGCGTTTACCCTAAAGCCTGAATTTGGAACAAAGCAAAAAGGGCCCATCGAGGATCCCTTTTTGCTGCGCATTTTAATTTTCGTTACCGACTCACGGTCAGTGTGTAGGGCGTGACGCTACTGTAGCTGTTGTAGCGGCTCACCCGGATGGTGATGACCTTGGATGCGGTGGTGCTGGTGTTCTTGTAGGTCACATGCTCCGTGGTGCTGCTGCCCGTGGAGGAAGTCAGTTGGGTGCCGGTGCTGCCGAGCAGGTAGAGGTCGTAGTCCTGGCTGGAGGCCGTGGGTCCCACCATGTCTACGGTAAGCGTGTGGCCTGCCAGCAACGTGACGTTGAAGTAGTCGTCGTTGTCCGAAGTGGATTTGAAGTAGCCCACGATCTTGGTGATCGCGGTTCCTGCAGCATTGGCAGTGGCTTGGGTGTCGTTGGGTTCAACTTCATTGAAGGTGGTGGCCGTGGTGTTATTGATGGTGAAGCTCACGACCGTCGATGTCCCGACATTGCCCGCCGGATCATAGGCCTTGGCCGTCAACGAGTGCGCCGCGTTCGTCAGGGTGGTGGAATCCAGCGTCATGGTGTAGGGCGAGGCAGTGTCCGTGCCTTTCAGCACGCCATCGACGTAGAATTCAACTTTGGTGACTCCCACGTTGTCCGTGGCGGCGGCGTTGAACGTGATGGTGCCACTGGTTCCGCTCTCGGTGACGCTGACGATGGGGGCCGAGGTGTCCGGCACTGTGTTGCTGGTGGTGAAGTTCACGGCGCTGCTGGTGCCGATGTTGTTGGCAGCGTCGTAAGCCTTGGCAGTCAGCGCGTGGGAAGCGTTGGCCAGGGTGGTGGAATCAAGCGTCATGGAGTAGGGCGATGCAGTGTCCGTGCCCTTCAACACGCCGTCTACATAGAATTCCACTTTGACCACGCCCACGTTGTCCGTTGCGGTGGCATTGAACGTGATGGTGCCGCTGGTTCCGGATTCGGTGGCGCTGATCGTGGGAGGGGTGGTGTCCGGGTTGGTATTGCTGATGGTGAAGCTCACGGCTGTGCTCGTGCCAATGTTGTTGGCGGCATCGTAAGCTTTGGCCGTCAGCGAATGCGCCGCATTGGTAAGGGTCGTCGAGTCCAGGGTCACGGTGTAGGGCGAGGCGGCGTCTGAACCCTTGAGCACACCATCCACATAGAATTCCACATTGACCACGCCCACGTTGTCCGAGGCGGTCGCGGTGAACGTGATGCTTCCGCTGGTGCCCGTCTCACTGACGCTGATTACCGGTGCCTGAGTGTCGCCACCTCCGGTTCCCTGCGTGACCCATACCGGCGCGGACCACATCAGGTCGCCATTGTCCTGGGTGATTTTGGCGTAATAGAAATGATCGCCGTTGGTTGGCGTCAGGGTGGTGACCGCCGTGCTGGACGTTTGGCTCACGGCGACGCCGCTGCCCGGAACACCATCAAATAGTTGCACTTGGGAAACGGTGTGGCCCGTAGCGCTGGCGTAGTTCGCGGTAAGCGTCAAAGGGCCGCTATTGCTGAAGCGCTCACCCATGATATGGCCATTGGCGGTAAGGATGATCTGGGCGTTCTTATCCATGGTGGCGTAAACGCGGCGAGCCTTCACGGCCTCCAGGAAGCTCTGCAACGTAAGTGCCGTGCCAGTGGGGATCAGCACACCGGTGCGGTTGGTGTAGCTGGCACCCCAGTTGGCGCAATGGTTGTCCTGGTCGGTGCTGGGCGCCAGGTGGTAACCGTAGGCCAGCAGAGCGTTCCAGGTCTGTTCCCAGCTGCTGTGGGAGGTCTCGGTTTCGGTGAGGTTGACAGAGAAGGCTGAGGTGTTCAGCACTTCGCACAACGCCATGGCCACATCGCCATCCGCTGTATACCCCAAAGCCGTCCCATTCACCACGAACTGGCCCGAAAGGGCGGGGTGATTGAATTGGCCCACCCAGCCTTTGGACTTCATCAGGGTGTAGAGTCCCGCATAGTCGCCCTTCGGCGTGTTGTAGTCGCCGATGAGCTGTCCCGAGGCATTGGTCTCCCATTCGCACAGGCCATCGGCGTTGAAGATGTTCATGTGGCCACCATTGGTGATGACGCCCCATTCCATGCCGTAGATGCCCAGGAACCCGGGATGGGTGGCACTGAAGCTGGAGGCGGCAGCCAGGCCTGACTGATACAGGTTGTGAGCCACAACGGGATCGGCGGCTGTGTTGGTGCCCGTGGAGCCGTCGAACATGTGGTTATGCTCGGAGCACATGAGCATGTCCAAGCCTTCGGTCAAGGCGAACTGGTAGGCCTGCGCGGGCCCGTAGGCGCCACTCTGAGGATTCTGCGCGCCCGCACAGGTGCTCACTGGGCCGCCGCCATCGCTGTGGTTGGTCTGGCTATGCAGATTACCGAAATAAATGGTGTAAGGAAGCCCTCCCAGCGCTGGTTTGGCAACCCCAACCGCAGTTCCCAGTTTCTTCCCCACCGTCGCAGCCAACTCCCCAGTTGCCCCCACGGGGATGGCTCGGAAGGCGGGCATGGCCGGTCTGCTGGGCTTGCCAACCTGAATATCGAAGGTCTGGTCCTCAACGTTTTCACTAGCATTGGCTAACTGGTGCTCCACGCGACTGGCCTGATCCGGCTGCACGTCCTTGCGGAATTCAGATTGGGTCATGGAACTCGCCATCAGGCGAACGTTGTAGTGGCCTGCTGGGAGCGCGTGGCCACGCCGGTCCAGGCCATCCCAAGGCACACGCACGGTGGCTTGGGTGCTGATCATGGGCGCTTCACCCCGCCAGGTGCGGAGGATAACGCCGCGATGGTCTGTCAGTTCCACCCGCCAGGCGGCCACCGCCAGATCTTCCGCGTCCAAAAAGCTAAAGTGCAGTGTGAAGACACGGGCATCGCCAGCATCACCCACAAACGGCGCGCCCAGCGAAGCCTCGAACTCGCTGTGATCGGGATGGGGAACACGGACACCCGCCGTCTTCTCTGGCGCTTGCGCCGGAAGCGCCGTGGCGATGATCAGCATGGCCACAAAAGAGAGACAAGTACGATGCTTTCGCATGGGATCTCCGTATTCTGATTCCTTTAAGAATCAAGGATCCCTGGTGATGTCTGTGGTTAATTAATGTTAATTTTTCGAGGTCTGTCCCTCAACTTACCTACCCCTGGCGAGCGAATCGGGTGGCCAGGGGTCCTCGGATGCCCGAATGCGAGGGTATCAGCCCTGCTTCTTGACCCGTTCCGCATATTCCAAGATCTGCTTGCAGGCTTCCATGGCGGCATCGATCTCGGTCTTGTCCTTGCCGGAGTGCCTGGCTTCTTCCAGGGCCTTCAAAGCCTCGGGAGCCTGGTTCTTCATCATCAGAAGCAGGCCTAAGTCATAAGCCACGCGGCCCTTGAACTTGGGTGATTCATTGCCACTGGTTCCCTGCAGTATCTTGATCTGGGCCAAGGCCCCATCCAGGTCGCCTGACTTCAGCTTTCCTTTGAGCTCCCCGAGACTTCCATCTGTAAACAGCGCAAGTTTCCTTACCTCGTGGACGGGAATGAAAAGCTGGACCGCCTGCTTGACCCCAATTTCGTTCAGCATGTCCCGCGCGTGGGGTTCATCCGGCGCCACGGGTGCCATCTGCTCGCTCTCCAGATAGAGCTTTTTGACGAGGTTCAGAGCGGCGGGCGACTTGACTTCGCCCGTGCCGAGATCCGCAACGGAGCAACGGAGTTCTCCCGAGGCGCTGCCCGAGAATTTATAGAACCGGATCCCCCGGATCACCTCGACGCTGGGCATGCCCACATAGTGGAACCGATCTAGCCATAACCACGCGACATGACTGACCTTGTACTTCGCAGCTAGTGCCTGAAGTTCTGACTTGGGCAGGTCTCCGAGTCCCTTGATCCCCTTGGCCAATGGATCATCGGCCCCGGCCTCGATCGCTTCGAAAAGCCCCACCTTGCCAAGTTCCGTCCCCACTTTAGCAGTGATCATGCCTGACCCGGCTTCGGGATAGTGCAGCAGGAGGAGGCGCGAGATCTTACCGGTAACAAAGGGTGCATGGGGCACCAGGATTTTCGCCTCTCCATTCTCCGTGAGGTACTGGGCTGAAAGGGGCAGGCTGATGAGGACCGGCAAGAGGAGGGTCTGGAAAAATTTCATATGACCTCAGCAAGAAAGGGTTCAGTGCATGGCGTGGGAGTCTCGAGCGCACGCCGATTTGATTGTGAAGCAGAAAAAAATCGCCCGGGTTGCCCCGGGCGATTGGTACAGCGTATAAACGGCTAACTTAGAACTTGAAGCCACCCGCGATGTTGATCGTGCGGGCGGTCAGGTAATTCGTGGAAGAGGTCGGGCGACCGAAACTCGAACCAAAGACAAAGGTTCCAGTCGAGGAGGTCGTTCCGCTGGTGTTCCACGTGGTGATCATCTGCGTGTTGAACAGGTTGGTGATGTTCCCGCGGATGAAGAAATCCAGGGTCTTCCAGACTTTGACGTCGTAGCTGACCTGGAGGTCCAGGCGGTAGTTATTCGGGAAGCGCTCGGCGCCACGTTCGCCGAAGAATCGGGTATAGGTCGTGGCGTAGCCCGCGCCGACTCCTGGAGCGGCATTGGCACCAGCCAGGGAGTAAGGAGCGCCGCTATTGAAGATGCCCAGGAAACCGAAATTCAGACTGCCGCGGCCCAGGGGTTGGGTATAGGTTGCGTTGCCAACAACTGCGATCGGACGGTCTGCAGCCAGGTTGCCCATAGGAGCAATGCGGGAATCAATGGGGCCATTCGGGCCGTAGTT
>JANYBM010000096.1 GCA_025361125.1 Holophagaceae bacterium
ACGCAACTCATCGTGGCGCCGCCAGAGAACCTGAAAGTGCACGCCAAGATTTCGGTGAAGGCGAAATAACGTGAACGGCACCTTGAACGGCTCAATGAATGGCGATGCCATCATCAAGCTGCGGAATATCGCGAAAAGCTATTGGCGGGAGACCCTTGAAATCCCCGTGCTGCAGGGTATTGATTTTGACATTCCCAAAGGTGGTTATTACGCATTGATGGGGCCTTCCGGATCCGGCAAGACCACCTTGCTGAATCTCATCGCGGGCATAGATCGGCCCACCGGGGGTAGCCTGGAAGTCTGTGGTTACGAGCTGAATGATCTCGATGATGACGAGCTGGCGGCCTGGCGAAATGCCCATGTGGGCTTTATCTTTCAAAACTACAATCTGATTCCGGTGCTCACCGCCTTCGAGAATGTGGAACTGCCATTGCTGCTCACCCCGATGTCCCGGCGAGAGCGCCGAGAGCGGGTGGAGGAAGTTCTCGCTCTGGTGAATCTCGAAGATCGGATGCTCAACTATCCCCGCCAGCTCAGTGGCGGGCAGGAACAACGGGTCGCCATCGCCCGGGCAATTGTGGGAGATCCTGATCTGCTGGTGGCGGATGAACCCACCGGCGCCCTGGACCACCAGAACGCCGAAGAAGTCTTGAATCTCATGGCACGGCTCAATACCGACATGGGTAAAACGATTCTGGTGGTCACCCACGACCCCAAGGCCGCGCACCACGCCCGTTTCCAGATCCATCTCGACAAGGGCGTTTTTGACAAGACGGTTGAGGTGAACCGTTGAAGTACGTCCGGTTCATCCTGAAATCCCTGACGCGGTCCAAGCGGCGCACGCTCTTGATCCTTTCCACGATCACCCTATCAGTGTTCCTGGTGACGGTGCTGCAATCCCTGCTTACCACCTTGGACGCGGTTTCCAATAATCCGACTTCCAGCAATCGTCTGGTGGTGCGGCACAAAAGCGGTCTGGCGCAGGTGCTGCCTATGAGCTACCTGGCTTATCTCAAGCAGCAACCCGAGGTCGAGTTCGCGACCTACCTGCAATGGTTCGGCGGGCAGTACAAAGATCCCAGCAATTTCTTTGCGAATTTCGCATCGGATGAAACTACGTTGTTCCAAGTGTTCAAAGAGGAATTTGGTGCTTCGGGCGTGACGGAGGACCAGATTCAGGACTTCGTGCGGGATGGCAGCGGCTGCATCGTAGGCCAGTCTTTGGCCGACAAATTTGGCTGGAAAGTGGGCGATGTGATTCCCCTTCAGGGGACGATTTTCCCCATCAGCCCGCGGCTTACGATCCGCGTGATCTTCAAGGGAACGAAACCTAGCCAGGAGAACGTGTTGCACTTCCATTACAAGCTGCTGGAAGAAAGCGTGCCGCGCATGAAAGGCAAGGTGGGGACCTTCTTCCTGCGGGTCCACAATGCCGATGAAATCCCGCGTTTGAGCGCGCGCATTGACAATCACTATGCCAATTCAGCCTCGGAAACACTGTCGGAGACCGAGAATGCGTTCAACTTGAGCTTCGTGAAGATGCTCGGAAATATTTCAGCCATCATCCAGGGCATCACCGCCGCGGTGCTGGTGGCCATTCTCATTGTTACGGCGGGCACCATGAGTACGGCCATCCGCGAACGCACCACCGAGATCGCCGTGCTAAGAGCTATGGGCTTCCGCACTGGATTGGTCATGAGCCTGCTGTTGGGTGAGGGTGTGATTCTGGTGGGCGCAGGCGGCATTTTTGGCGTGGGCCTCGCAAGTCTGGCAGCGGGTGGAATCCGCAAAGGCGTGGGGGCTTCGGTGCCTTTTCTGGAAGACTTCACGCTGCTGCCATCCACCATGCTGCTGTGCCTCGGCATTACTTTCGTGGTGGGGCTGCTCTCCACGTTCATTCCGGCCTACCAGGCCACCCGGCGCCCCATCACTGAGGGGTTGAGGTCCATCGGATGATCATTCTGGGGCTCTTCGGAGTGGTCTTCCTGGGCTATCTGGCCTGGCTCACCTGGGCGGCCATCGCCTATCCCATTCCCCTCAGCTACAACCTGCGCAGCTTGTGGCAACGCAAGGTGGCGACCGTCAGCACAGCGGGTGCCATCGCGCTGGTGGTGGGCATTTTCGTGGTGGTATTGTCCCTGGCTCAGGGGCTTTCCAAAGCCTTCGTGAGTTCAGGCCGCGCGGATCAGGCCATCGTCATGCGCAGCAATGCTCAATTCGAATTGAACTCCAGCATTGATCGAGGGCAGGTGCGCATTCTGAAGGTGCATCCTCTGGTGGCCAAAGATGCCACGGGACCTCTGGTGAGCGCTGAAGTTGTGGTCATTAAGATTTTCCAGAAATCCGATGGCGCTGATACCAACGTGACTGTGCGAGGCTTGGAGCCCACGGGCATCCGTATGCGATCCCAGGTGAAGCTGACGCAGGGCCGCTGGTTTCGTCCAGGGCTTTCTGAAGTCGTGGTGCCCCGAAAAATGCAACTCCGGTTTACGGGTATGGAGCTGAGTCGAATTTTGAAGATGGGCGGACGCGACTGGGAAGTGGTAGGCGTCTTTGATGGTGGGGGCTCTTCCTTCGATTCCGAAATCTGGTCCGATGTGGTGGACATCCAGCAGGCCTACAAGCGGGAGAGTTTCAGCTCTGTGTTGGCGCGCCTGGACACGCCGGAGCGGTTCAAGGCCTTCAAAGCCAGCGTGGATGAGGACAAGCGGCTGAAGCTGGATGCCGTGAGCGAGAAGGCCTATTTCACCGAACTTACAAAGTCTGGTGATCCCATTCGGATCCTAGGCAACCTGATCACGCTGATCCTTACGGTGGGCGCTATTTTCGCGGCCATGAACACCATGTACGCTTCGGTATCGGGGCGTACCAAGGAAATCGGAACGCTCCGCGCCATTGGCTTTCGTCGCCGGGAAATCCTGGCGAGCTTTCAATGGGAGAGCATCCTGCTGTGCGGGCTGGGAGGCATCGTCGGGGCCTTCCTCGCACTCTTCGCCAATGGGATTCAGACCGGGACCACAAGTTTCCAGACCTTCAGTGACGTGAGCTTTGCCTTCACCATCACGCCAGTCCTGATGCTGGAAGGCGTTGCCTTCAGCCTTGTAATGGGCCTGGTGGGTGGCTTCTTCCCCGCTTGGAGGGCCTCAAGGATCCCCTTGGCCGAGGCCATGAAGGGGTGAGGAAGTGGCTGTGGGCTTAGGTCCCACGTCGCAAAGTAATCGCGACCTCATCGCCCCTATTGCTCCCATCGCCTTGCGAGGTAGAATAGGGGCTAAACCGGGAGATCTCATGGACCGTGAACTACTCAAGGGAAGCACACCCATTCTTTTGCTCTCATTGCTTACTGAAGGGCCCATGTACGGTTATCAGATCATCGAGACGGTCCTGGAACGCACGGGCGGAGCCTACACGCTGAAGGAGGGCGCGCTTTATCCGGCCCTGCATAAACTTGAAGCTGCTGAGTTCATCTCGTCGTACTGGCAGACCCAGGCCAATGGCCGGGATCGGCGCTACTACGCGATTCTGCCCGCGGGTTCGACTTTTCTCGTTGCGAAGAAAAAGCAATGGAGCCAATTCGTGAATATGGTGGAGGGCTTTGTGACGCCAGGTGGGTCCGCGGATTCTAAAGGATGACGAGAGCTCTGGCGGCCTACCTCCGAGAGGTGGAGCGCGGCCTCCAGGCCATGCCTGTGCGCCGCCGTCGGCTGGTATTGCGCGAGTTGGAAGCGCATCTGTTGGATGAAGCCGACGCCTTGGGCATCACCGAAGAGGGCGCCATGTCGCGGCTGCTGGACGCAAAGGAAAGACCGCTGGAACTGGCCTCGGAACTATCCGATGGTGACGTGAAAAATCTCAGCCACCGCCATGTGACCTCACTGCTGGCAGGAGCGCTTATTGGAGCCGTGACTGGCGGTCATCTTTTTGCGCAAGGTTGGCTCTGGTACATCAGTTTGGCTTTCGGTTTGGCTCATGGTCTGGCTGTGGGCGCGGGGTTCTTCTGGGTACGTCGTCATTGGCAACGCCTTGGAGACGGCTGGCGTCTGGTGATGGCCATCAGTTTTACCGCCCTGCTTTCAATTCCTTTAGGCTTTACCAGTACCCGGGGCTATGTCCTCACGCGAACTTTTTATGGCGCCTATACCGGTTTCTTATTGGAGCGCCACGCGAAGCAGCGGCCTGGTTGGCAATGGGCTTTGGAAACGCTGGCCTTCACTGGCTTTATGTTCTTCATGGAAGTGGTGGTGTTTCAGCGCGTTCATTTCCATTGGAACGAACGAGGCCTATTCATGGTTCTAGGAGAGCTGAGCTTCAATCTGGCCCTGCAATTGGGCGTGATCGCGGCTTTGCGGCTCCAGCGGCTGCTGGCTGAACGCTGGGTGCTGAGGCCTCAGAACATGTAGGCATGGGCTTCAAAATGAAGGCTTTCAGGCTCCTGGTTCTTTTGCTAAACTATTCCTCTTGCATGGACAAGCCGCGTGCCGCAAATGAGCATCCGGTCGGTCATAGGAGGTAGATATGAAAACCAACATTCATCCCGAACTGCATGAAGTCAAAGTTCATTGCCAGTGCGGAAACGAGTTCATGACCCGCTCTACCAAGAAAGAGCTGCGCGTCGAAGTCTGCTCAGCTTGCCACCCTTTTTATACCGGCAAACAGAAGAACATGGACACGGCCGGTCGTGTGGAGCGCTTCAATCGCAAGTACGCCAAGAAAGTTGAAGCCCCGGTGATTGTGGAAGGTGCTGCCGAGACAGCCGAAGCCGCCACAGCTCCTACCGAAGCCTAGCTACTCATCTCCAAAGAACGGGCCGAGTTTTCGGCCCGTTCTTTTTTTAGGGGCTGTTACGTGGTGGCCAGCGCTTTTCTGGTCAGCGCGTTACAGCCCCTTATGTCGGCCAAAACGTCTCAAGTCTTGGGTGGTTCACCGCACAAGTCCGAAGCCACGCAGCCCCCTTTACCGATCACAGGCCGACGCGATGGATGGTGTACCGCAGAAAGTTGAAGACCGTGAAGATCACCCCTGCAGAAGCCAGCGCTTTTCTGGTCAGCGCGTTACAGCCCCTTATGTCGGCCAAAACGTCCAAAGCAATGGATGGATCTTTAGTCCACATCGAAGCCCCGCAGCCCCCATTACCGATCACAGGCCGATGCGATGGATGGTGTACCGCAGAAAGTTGAAGACCGTGAAGATCACCCCTGCAGAAGCCAGCGCTTTTCTGGTCAGCGCGTTACAGCCCCTTATGTCGGCCAAAACG
>JANYBM010000142.1 GCA_025361125.1 Holophagaceae bacterium
GGGCCTGTTCCTACGCTCTTGGATCTCCTGAAGGGGGTTCCCAGGAACGTTCACCTGCATGTGCGCCGGTTCCCCGTGGTGGATCTGCCCGAAGACGATTCAGCACTCGCAATATGGGTCATCACCCTGTTCGCCGAAAAGGAAAAACTACTGCAAAGATTCCAGGAGACCGGGGCGTTTTGAAATTTGCCTTCTCCTTGACTCTGGCCAGCTGCGGGTGTATCCAGGAGCAGGAATCCCCCCACACCAACACTTCGCCTTATCCCATCGGTCCATTCCGGGTTTTTGGGCGCGTTGTGTTTCCGGCCCAGGAATATCGAAGGACCCTGATTCTCTTTTCCGTCACAAACGTTTCCAGAAAGGTGCCATGCCGATGACTGCGGGTGCAAGGCAGGACAGGGACTTCATCCTGGTTCAAGCGTCAGGCATCCACGGCACGGGAGTTTTCGCCAAGCGTTCGATTCCCAAGGGCACGCGGGTCATCGAATATGCAGGACGGCGGATATCCAAGGCCCAGTTGCTGGAGGCGGCGGATCGGGGAGAGCGGCTGCTGACCTACGTGCTCAACCTAGATAAGGATACAGCCATCGATGGGGCCGAGCAGGGCAACGATGCCCGGTTCATCAATCACAGCTGCGAGCCCAACTGCGAGGTCTACATCTTCGATGAAATTCCCTACATCTATGCCATGCAGGATATCCCTGCCGAGGCTGAGCTGACCTTCGACTATCAGTTGAAATCCACCAGGCCCCTGCGCATCTCCCTCGCCCTGAGCCGCGAACTCTTCCCATGCAACTGCGGGGCTCCGCGCTGCCGGGGTACTCTGGTGGCCCCACCGAAGAAGCGTGCCGCTTCCTCACGAAATTCGTCCGAGCGTTCTGCCCCGCCGCAGGGATGATGCGGCATTTCATCCTTCAAGGAGGATTCGTGAACCGGAAACCGAACACCAAATCCCATGCTTCTGCCGCCGCGATGTTGTCTGCCGGCGTCCTCCTGGTCCCTGGGCCCCCGGCCACGGCCCAGGGTGCCATCTCGAAGCCTGCGCCTCCCAGCCAGAAAAGCGCTGCTGAAAGCAGGCTGCCCTCCATTCACTTCAAATTCGCCTCCAAGTTCGACAAGTGGCATGGCAGCCTGACTGCAGTGGGCATGCTGAAGGAGCGTCCGGTCTTCAAGACCGCCCAGGGCGAGTTCTTCCAGGTGGAACCAATCACCGGCGACCTCAAGTTCTTCACTCCGGAATCCCTTGGGTACATCAAGGGCAAGAATCCCACCAGCGCCCTCTCCGTATTCGGCTTCCAGAAGTGGACCTACAAGGAACAATCCAAGCTCTCTGTGCTGGGGGTCGATCCCCAGGGTCACGTGATCCAGGAGAACAGCCGCGGCGAGCGTTTCTATCTGGGCGCCCATGGCGACATGGTGTTTGTGAAGTAGGAAACTTGCCCACGACATCATGGAATTGGATGATCGGACAATGGTTCACGTGGCCCTACCTAGCCAAGCGCCCCCACTTTTCAGCGAGACCGATGGCGCCGCAAGTCCGGGCGAGGGTTGAAGCACCTTCCGCCGTGGCGTTTTTGGGAACCCGGGCGTAGACCTCTTGAAATATCCGATCAGCTTCGGCGAGCTTCCCCAGCCGCAATTTGGCTTCCACCAGGAGTGCGATCTCGCCGTTCCAGCCACCGAATCCAAAATAATTACCCATCTCCACCTTGGTGTTGGAAGCGTTGCTGACTCCTCCGTGGGTTGCGATCCAGCGCTGGCTGGCATCCTCCCGGGAGGCTGCTTCCAGGGCATGCAGGAATTCCAGATTCTGATCGTAGGAGGTTTGAAGGATTGGCTCGGCCTCGTGCCAATTCCCGGTGCGCTGGGCCTCTTCCACAAAGGCGTTCAAGGCCGCGGCAGGCGGCCATCGCTGTGCTCCAGGCAATGGGCGGAGGCCCTGGAGAACGGCGCTGGGCCGCACTTCTCCCGTCGCGCTTCGAAGCGAGGTCCAGATCTGCCAACGCGCCTCATCGCTGGGGCGATTCCGCAAGTGGTCTTCTATGATGGGGAGAAGTTTCTGCGCCAGGGCTATCAAGCGGGGGCTGTGCTCCGCGGAATCGCTCAGCTGACCAGCCAGGGAGACCGGCCCGGAGCCATCAGGCGCAAGATCCAGCCAGTGGCCTTCCGTGATGAAGCGCCCATAAAGCGCAGCGTAGTCATCCCAGATTTTCGCATCCTGTTCCTCAGGCAGCAGGGCCAGGGCAGGAAGCACAGTCGGCGGTTGGGCGATGTTGGCTGTGGAGCCCTCTTGGATTGAATTATTTGGCCCATCTTTGGGCTCACCGGTTCCTTCTTTGGACAGGGACGATTCCGGGACTGGAGTGGGTGGCTTTGGACCAAGCAGGCGCTCGGTCCGCCGCTCCGCCAGGGATCGGGTTTCCAGAACCAGGCGCGCCAGCGCATCCGTATGGTCGAGGTTTATTTTCAGGAAATCCCGCAACCCCTCCGCACGGGTGCGGAGCGGGCTCTGGCGATAGGCCTCGAAAATAAGCCTGGGCGTGGGCGGTTCTGAACCTTCGGCATGCACCCGTTTGTCGGGACCCACAAGAGCCCAGTGGGGTTTCTCGGAACTCCATCCATTGAGCCGCTGAAGTTCGGCTCCGACCTTCAACCCTAGTCCCAATTCTTGGCTCGATAGCTGAAGTGCGACGGCCGGTTCCTGATCCAGGGCGGACTCGATGGCCTGGGCCAGGCTTTGTCCTTGAGCACTGGGAAGGCACAGGAGCATCCCCTCAGGATGGAAGCGGAGCACTCGGGCTAGGCTCAAGTTGTTGTCTCCCGCGGTCACGAGTGTTTGGGCGGGTAGAGCATTGATGGCGAGGAAAGATGCAAAAGCCAGTTTCAGTGTGCGCATCCAGGAATGTCCTTATCGGGAATCGGTGGGCCGGCTCACGGACCAGCGCGCCGCCACGGCAGGCTGGCCGCAGCGTTTGGCCAATTCAGCGGCTTTAGCGGGAAGGGCCATCCAACGCGAGGCATCCAGGGCTTGAATGAATAACGCATCAGCCTGGTTTGTATCGCCGCTTCGTATGCAGCTTTCCAGAAGAGGGGCCAGGCAGGCCGTCCAATCCTGATCCAGCAGGGCCGCTCGTATCTCCTGCCCCGAACCCTGAAGGGCGCCACTGATCGTAGCGTTTTTCGGAGCGGGTTCCCGTAGCGGGTGAGGATCATCGTCCCATTGGGCCTGGTACAGGTTTTCCAGCGTGTGCCAGTCATCCTGCGTGCTGGCCACAGAGAAGAGGGCTTGGACGACGCGGGCAGGCGGCCACTGTTCTGTTGTGAAGGGAGTTGGCTTCAGAGAGGCCAACAATGGCGCAAGTGGCTTTCCACCTTGCACCTGGCTCATCCAGATCCATAGATCCCAGAAGGATTCGAAGGCAGGGTCCCTTTGAAGCGCTGCTTCGACAGCGGGTTGCCAACGCCTGTAGAGAGACCGGAGCGTTGGGCTGGCTGTATCCAATGCTCTGCCGCCACGCACCCAGGGAAAATCAATCTCCCGCCATTCACCACTCTGGAAAATGGTCTCCAATTCTTGCGCGAAAGCTGCCCAGGCTTCGAGATCCTGAACGGCATCCAAGGGTCTGGCCTTGGATAGATCGGTCTTTTCACGGGCCGTTTCGGCGCGCAGATAGCCCGCGAAATCGCCACGATCCAGCCGCTCGCGATTCGTCTCGACTTGAATCCCCATGTAACGCTGAGCCGCCCGTTCGCCGCGCTGGCGAAGCTGGTTCAGGAGCTGCTCATGGGCTTCGAGCGAATCGGGGAACTCTTTGAGGTAGGCCCTAAGCTCCTTGACCAGATCACGGAATCCCGCCTTCTTCAGGTGCGCGATGAAAGTCTGGGCATCGGGAATACCCTCACCTTGGGCCAGAGGGGTGGAACTGCGCTTGTCGATCAGAAGCCACTGGGCCTTGGGCAGAAGATGGTTTTTCGAAATCAGATCTTTTCCGGTGCCGCTGCCCATGGCGTAACTTCGCATGGGCACCTGGTAGGGCCTCAGCTCTTCTGCCTGCAACAGGGAAAAGAATCCATCGGACAGGGTGCTGGTTCCCTTGGCGTCGAGCACGCTCAAGGTTGCGGGTGAGGTCGTCGACTCGCCAGCATTCCGGTCCATGTGCGCCCGCATGACGGCGGTCTGGCCACACAAGGTGAACGGCATCGACAGCGCAAAGCCCAGGGCCAATCTGCGAAAGCTGATGATCCGAAGGTTCAGACTGCATGGGCTCGGCACGGAGAAAACCATTCTTGAAATAGAGTTCTTGAAACGGAAAAACCAGGATGCCACGCCTGAGGAGCAGCATCCTGGTTCGAAAAAATCCTCTGGTTCCCTAAGATCAGGGCAGATACCCGCCGGGCAGGATCTGGAAGGGAGCCGTGATTAGACGGGTCTGGTCGAAGGGACCAGTTCCGTTGTTCTGGAACCAGCTGGGGTAAACGAAATCGCTCAACAGGATCGTACCGATCCGATAGCCCTGATCGTTCTGTTCGCAGGCATCGCATACCTCGACCGCAACAGTCGTGTGCGTTCCATCGGCATTGTTCTTGACCACGGTCTGATTGATGAAAGGATCCGTCCGCAATTCCAGCACTTCGTGGGAAATCGTGTTGGTCCAGTAATCCGTTGAGACACCTTTCACATGGCAGTAGGAAACAGGCTTGCTGCTGGCCACGGTGTGGTAATCGCCCTTGGTATCGTCAATGTACACATTCCAGTAAGCGCTGGAAGTCGTCTGGGCCTTGCCCACGAAGACAAAGGTGGCATCGTTGCCCCACCTGGCTTTGTATTCGTTGTGGACCTGCGAGGCCACTGCGTTCATGACGCTCTTCAGCGTGGCATCGGACACGCTCTTGGTGCGGTTGACGATGGCGATCGTCTGAGCAGGAAGCAATGACGCGGCCGTCAGAGCCAGGATGGGCAACAACTTCATGATCACCTCGGAGAGAGATAGGAAAAGGAGGAAATAGAGGGAAGTGCAGCGGTGGTGCGGGAAACCAGGGCACGGATTTCAGCAAGAAGAATTGGATGTTTGAACAACTATATTTTTCAGGCCTGCCCCCTGCTAGTTAATTTTTGTTAATTTTTATCCAGGCTCATCAGGCAGCTCGAGCCATGGCCACAAGTCCACCAAAGTCATGGATTGAAGAAGCTGGCGGCCCCACCTCCGGCCCAGCGTACACCTCCGGCAGGCCGCAGCTGCACCTCGGAACCCTGTTCTGTACCTGGAATCCGCGGCTGCCTTAGCGCAGTGGCTTCAATGGCCGATCACATCGCGTTGGGTTCGTCGGCGTAGTCTTCGGGATCGGGGTCGGGGCCGGGCGGGAGCTTTTCCATTTCAGCCCGGACGGCCGCCTGATGCTC
>JANYBM010000156.1 GCA_025361125.1 Holophagaceae bacterium
AGGGTTCAACACAAAAGCCCAAAAACTCGCCAATTGCAGAGCGCCGTTGTTCCCCACGGTATAGCCCACGGGATGCTGCATGAAAGCGTTGGTGGCGGTGATGAAGTAGCCGCTGAGCCAACTCCCGCCCCAAAGGGCCAGTGCCGCGAAAAAATGCCGCTTGGGGCCGAGCCGCTTCTCGCCCCAGATGAGCAGGCCCAGGAAACTGCTTTCCAGAAAGAAGGCGAAGAGGCCCTCCATGCCCAGCGTCTGACCAATCACTCCACCCGCAAATTGGGAAAAGCGTGCCCAGTTCGTGCCGAACTGGAATTCCATGGGAATGCCCGTCACCACCCCCACGGCGAAGTTGATACCGAAGACGCGGATCCAGAATCTCGCCGCGTCGTTGTACTTTGATTCCCCAGTCTTCAGACCGCGCCACTTGAGCCACACGATCAGAAGGGCCAAACCCATGGTGAGCTGGGGAAACAAATAGTGGAAAACGATGGTGAAAGCGAATTGAAGCCGGTGCCAAAACAGTGGATCGCCCATTCCTGTCCTCCATGGTGCTGATAACTTTCAACAGGGCTCATGTGACCAGGATCAATCCTGGTGCTCCGGGTTCCGCTGCCATGGGCCCAGATTGTGCGCATCAATGCCCTTGTCCCGCAAAAAGGCCATGGCCTGTCCGCTGCGGGCGCCGCTGCGGCAGACCAGCAATAGGGGAACATCCTGGGGCAGTTCCGTAAAATGATCCGCCAGTTCATGGAGTGGCACGAGGATCGAATTGACCGCATGGCCCCGGTCCCATTCTTCCTGAGTCCGCACATCCACAACAATCGCTCCGGCAGCCATCATGTGGCGAGCTTCTTCCGGGTCCAGGAAACTGAACATCGTATCCTCCAACTTTCAGGATAAGCCGTTGCAGCGATAAGGAGCTGGTCACAGTTCACGAAGAACTTATCAGAAGACACAAATTCGCAGGTTCAGAGACGCTTAGGAATTCCCTTGGAGCCCCAAACGCTAGATCCAAAATTCAATGAATGGCGATGGATCAAACGCTGCTCGTCGGGCCGCCCGCCGCCAGAAGTTGCCTTTGGGTAGTGGCGATTCTTCTTCCAGGATGGCATGGCTGCCGGCATAGAGCGCGCACCAGAGCGCCGCGCGAACCTCATAAGTTCCGATTTGGGCGAGGGGAAACCAAATTTCGGTTTCGTGGTCCCAACCCAGGATCCGGTTCATGCGTTGGAGCCGTTGCACCAGCGCCGCGTGATCGAGATTCCCCGCGAACACAGTGCTGCCATCCACCTGGTGTCCCCGCTCATGGAAAGGACCCCGGCCATTTTCATCGTTGAAATGGAATCCTCCCTGGTGTTCGGGGCTCACCATCGTGCCTGATCTTTCCCATCGCAAGCCACAGCAAGCCACGGCAACCTCCGAGGCCCAATCCCAGGGAGTACCGGTGGCAGAGAAAAAAGCCAGCCCAAGAGGGCAGGAGGGAGCCATTAGCCCCAATGCCACGCCTTCCACGCGATTGCGGAACTGGTTGTAGTTCAAAAGGCCCCAAAGTGGCGATGAAAGGGCTGGGCGCTCCTGCAGCCGCGCCGCTCGTTGGATCAGGAGTTTCCGCAGGTCGTCGGGCATTCAAGAGCGTCATTCAAAATGGGGTGGCGCCGCGACGGTGGTCAGCCACGATGCAGGGCAAGGAAGGGGTCGCAGATGTCTATAGATCATACACACAAGGCCCGTGACGCCGCGATGCGCGCGGCTGGCCCCGTCCCGTCGGGCTGGGGCGGCGGGCTTCGCGGGCCTGCGTTACCCTCCCGTGGCGTATGGCCGATATGCCGTGTCGGCTACCTTGCTCCGCTCGCCCAGCGCTCCCAGCGCGGCATCACTCCATTTTGAATGACGCTCTTTAAGCCTCCGCGGTCATTGCACCCACGTAAAAGGTCGGGCAGAGCTGCATCACGGCGCGGATATCCGGTACCTGTCGAATGTTTTTGAATCCTGACGCCAGCAAAGCCTTCTCCCAAACTTCAGGTGTGAGGAAACCACTACAGGGACGTAATTCTGGATCCAGATCAACTTCTGTGAAACTCTTCACGAACTTGAAAAAGAACTCATTGTAGATAGGATGCGCGAGATCTGGTTTCATGCATTCGCCAATAACCAGTCGGCCACCAGGTTTCAGTAAGGCCCTCAGCCTCCGCAGCACCTCCTGCAAATCTACCGCCACATGCAATACATTGATGCCTACGATCACATCAAACAGCCCCTCGCCCAGGTTCTTGATTTCAAATGACTTATTGATGTCAAGCGCTCCAAAAGTGAAGGGCAGGCCTGGGGCTTTGTCGCGTAAGTCCCGTTGAGCCTTGCGCAGAAAAGTCGGAGCAATGTCCGTGAAGCGATATTCCGCGATCCGATCGAGATAGCCGGCTTCGGCACCGTCGCGTGCCAGCAATTGAGCGAAGGAGCCCACCCCGCCACCCAGTTCCATCACGCGGGCGCCCGTCGGCAACCCCTCCCGAAGCGCGATCAAGGTAAGCAGATTGTTGGGATAGTAATTAAGATTTTCATTGCGAAAGAAGGCGAGCCACAAAGGGAATATCGTCAAATCAAAAAGCAACTGCTCGCCAGATTTTCCTTCCGTGAAGAAAGGTTTCACTTGCCTGAGAACGGCGTCCAGCAGGTCAAAATTGGGACCGTGACCGGGGGCCTCCGCTTCAGCAAAGGCGCGAATCTCCGCAAGGTCCAATAATGGCTCGCCCGTCAGAAAATAGTGATCACCTTCCCGGTGAAGCAGTGACTCATCCGATAGGAAGGGCAACATCCATTCCGCGACTGTTCTTGATTGAGGTGAAAAGTCGTGGATGAGTTCTTCGAGCGTGGCACCTTTGCGCAATCTCGATTCCCAGCCCAACTCCAATGCCAAAGCCAGCACCACTCGGGCTGTATAGATTTGTGTCGCGTAGTGCAGGGCAAGAAATGGTCGTGTGAAAAAAACCGAAACCTGGGCTTGCGCCCGCTTATCGAGACCAAGGTCAGGCGGGTTGCCAAACTGATTCAGTCGGTCGTGGATTAGCTTCATCAGTCCATCATCTCGCTGATGCTGCGGCCACCATGGATGCGGAGGATCGCATCGCCGAACATGGCCGCGGTGGAGAGCACTTTCAGGTTCTTGAGGACCGCCGCCTTGGCCTCGGGAATGGGGATGGTATCCGTCACCACGAGTGCATCGAGTTCCGCCTCGTTCAACCGCTCGACAGCGGCGCCACTGAAGACTGCATGGGTCACGCCCACGCTCACTTTTCGCACGCCGAACTGCCGCAGCATTTTGGCGGCCTCGAAAATGGAGCCGCCGGTGGCAATTTCGTCGTCATAAATAATGGCATCCTTGCCTTTAACGTCTCCGATAAGCGCGACGCTTTGGGCTTTCTCACTATCATCCGAGCGGCGCTTGTCGATCAGGGCCAAGGGCAGGCCGAGCCGTTTGGCGAAATGGCCCGCGAATTTCGCAGCGCCAGCGTCCGTGGCGACCACCACGCTGTTCGAAATATCCGTGCGGCGGAAATGCTGGGCCTGGATTGGCGTGGCGAAAATCTGGTCCGCTGGAATATGGAAGAAGCCGAGGATCTGCGGGGCATGCAGGGTCATGGTGAGCACGCGATCCGCCCCAGCCATCTTCAACAGATCCGCCATGAGCCGGGCGGTGATGGAAATGCGGGCTTCGTCTTTTTTGTCAGAGCGGGCATAAGGATAATAAGGCAATACTGCGGTGATTCGCGCCGCTGAGGCATACTTCAGGGCGTCAATGAGGATTAGCATTTCCAGCAAGTTATCGCTAACCGGCGGACAGCTGGTTTGGATGACAAAAACGTCGGCTTCCCGCACGTTTTCATCAATCTTGACTTTGATGTTCTCGTTGGAAAAGCGAGTGAACTTCACCTTGCCGAGGGGCATCCCAATGTGCGCGGTGATCCCGCTAGCAAGAGCCTGATGGCTCGTCCCCGAAAAGACCTTCATCTCTCCAATCATGAATCCCCCATTACCCAGAGTGATTCCGTCAGTGTAGCCTGCCCATCCTGAATTCAGCCTTCCCGGATGCCGATTCTGGATAAGTCGCCCGGCTTTCCCTGGCGGGAAAAGAAAAGACCCGCCGTGCGGCAGGCCTTTGCAAGGGGACTGACAATCAAGTGATCAATTCGCGGTGATGGTACCTGTGCTGATCACGATGGATGCCGGTGCGGCGCTACCATTCGTAAGCACAGCCTTGCCGGAGACCGCACTGAAAGTTACGCCACCCAGAGGCACACTGGACTTCAGGTCCAGCGCCACGCTCGCAAGAACACTGGTGGCCGTAAAGGTGACAGCGGGCTTGGTGGTGCCCTTCTGGTAGAAGCCGACCTGAATCTGGTCGCCACTGGTTTTGGCAATCGCCAATTGAGGCGTGGTGCCCAAATCAAAGACGCCATTTCGCGCCAGGATCGAATCAGTATTTGCCGGCTTGGCCCAGGTCACTTTGGTGGAATCAGCACTGAGGTAGAACCCCACACCGGTACCTTGGGTGCCTGCGGGGCCTAGAAGGTTCAGGACCAGATGGGTCGAAGTGGACGAGGCGTCCTTGACCAACGTATAGGTGCCGCTGGTAGGGTTGGCGTAGTCCAGACGGTCGGCAATGGTTTTGATCACGGGCGGGGTGCTGGGTGTGTTGCTCCCGCTGCAGGCCACGAGACTGGCCAGGGCGAGCCCTGAGAGTGTCCATTTGGCGCGGGCTGACGTAATCATGAAATTCCTCGTAGTCATGGTATCCACCTCAAAAACCGGTCAAGAAGATGGTGAGATCCAAATCATCCACAATGCCATCGCCGTTCAGATCCGCCGCAAAGCTGTTCGTGCCGTAGTAACGGGCGAAGGTGGCCAGATCCAGGACATCAATGGTGCCGTTGGCATCCTGGTCCTTGGTCTTAACATTGACGGTGGCTGTGGCTGTCTTGGAGGTGTCCGCAGACGAGGTGGCCGTAACCGTAAAGGTGCCAGAAGTGCTTGGGGTGAAGGTCACCGAGAGGCCCGTCGTGGTATTCAAAACACCACCTGAAGTGGTCCAGGTGATGGCTCCGGCACTAACAGTGCCGGTGAGGACCGCCGTACCACTGGTAAGGATGGTGGCGATGGTGGGCGAGACGGTGATGGTAATGACAGGAGCAGGGTTATTGGTGAGGCTGAAATTCGCAGGGGTGACGACGCCTGCGGCCGAAGCAGTGACGAGGTAGGAACCCGCCGTCGCATTGGCCGTGAAGGTGGGCGCGGTGGCCACACCCGAAGCATTGGTGATCACCGTGGCGCTGCCGCCAAAGGTGCCGGAGGCACCAGAGAGAGGAGCGGCGAAGGTGACAGACACGCCAGGAACAGGATTGTTGCCGCTATCCCGCACGGTGGCAGTGAGGGTGGTGGCGAAGGTCGTAGCAACCAGTACGCTTTGGGGCGTGCCAGACGTGGTGACGATGGTGGCTGCCGCACCAGGATTCACAATGATGCCTGCCTGGCTTCCGGTGATGGAAGCTGTGACGGTATCGGTAGCGGTAATGGATCGGGTGCCGACCGAATTCATCGTCAGGCTGAAAGTCCCCACGCCACTGATCAGCGTGGCATTGGCAGGAAGCACCGCCGCCGGATCACTGCTGGTGATGTGGACGGTGCCTGTGTAGGTTGGGACCGTGGCGTTACCTGCATCAAGTGCGGTGACGGTGAAAGTGTGGGTTGCGCCTGCAAGCGTGGGTGTGGGATAGGCTGCGACTGCGAAGTGGGTCGCAACAGCAGCGGTATTGGTGAGGCTGAAATTCGCCGGCGTGACGATGCCCACCGCTGTGGCAGTAACGGTGTAGGAACCCGCCGTGGCATTGGCCATGAAAGTGGGCGCGGTGGCCACACCTGAGGCATTGGTGGTCACCGTGGCACTGCCGCCAAAGGTGCCGGAAGCACCAGAGAGTGGAGCAGCGAAGGTTACAGACACTCCAGAGACAGGGTTGTTGCTACTATCCCGCACGGTTGCGGTGAGCGTGGTAGCGAAGGCAGTAGAAACCAGTACGCTTTGGGGCGTGCCAGACGTGGCGACGATGGTGGCTGCCGCGCCAGGATTCACAACAATGCCCGCCTGGCTTCCGGTAATGGAAGCTGTGACGGTGTCCGTAGCGGTGATGGTTTGCGTTCCGGCGGTATTCATTGTCAGGTTGAAAGTCCCTACGCCACTGGTCAGCGTGGCGTTGGCAGGAAGCACCGCCGCCGGATCACTGCTGGTGATGTGAACAGTGCCTGTGTAGGTTGGGACCGTTGCATTGACTGAATCAAGCGCGGTAACGGTGAACGTGTGGGCTGCACCCGCAACTGTAGGTGTGGGGTAGCCTGCAACTGAGAAGTGGGTTGCGATTGCAGCACCATTGGTGAGGCTGAAATTGGCGGGCGCAACAACACCCACCACACTGGCGGTGACGAGATAGGAACCGATCGTCGCATTGGCCGTGAAGGTGGGCGCGGTGGCCAGACCGGAGGCATTGGTGGTCACTGTGGCGCTGCCACCAAAGGTGCCGGAAGCACCAGAGACAGGAGCGGTGAAGGTGACAGACAGGCCAGGGACAGGATTGTTGCCGCTATCCCTCACAGTAGCGATGAGGGCGGTGCCGAAGGCCGTGGAGACCACAGCGCTTTGGGGCGTACCGGACGTTGCTGTGATGGTGGCTGCCGCACCGGGAATCACGAAAATACCCGTCTGGCTTCCGGTGATGGAAGCAGTGACGGTATCGGTCGCGGTGATGGCTTGCGTTCCGGCGGTAGTCATCGTCAAGCTGAAAGTTCCCACGCCACTGGTCAGCGTGGCGTTGGCAGGAAGCACCGCCGCCGGATCACTGCTGGTGATGTGGACGGTGCCTGTGTAGGTTGAGACCGTGGCGTTGCCTGCATCCTGTGCAGTGACGGTGAAGGTGTGGGCCACGCCAGAAAGTGTGGGAGTGGGATAGGTCGCGACCGAAAAGTGGGTTGCAACGGTGGGTGAATTGGTCAGGCTGAAATTCGCAGGCGTGACGACGCCCGCCACGGTGGCGGTCACAAGGTAGGAACCCGTCGTCGCATTGGCCGAGAAGGTGGGTGCGGTGGCCACACCTGAGGCATCGGTGGTCACCGTGGCACTGCCGCCAAAGGTGCCGGAAGCACCAGAGACGGGTGCGGCGAAGGTGACGGACAGGCCGGCAACAGGATTGTTGCCACTATCCCGCACGGTCGCGGTAAGGGCAGTGGCGAAGGCCGTAGAGACCACGGCACTTTGAGGCGTACCAGACGTGGCAGTGATAGTAGCTGCTGCACCGGGAATCACGAAAATACCTGTCTGGCTCCCGGTAATGGAAGCCGTGACGGTGTCGGTGGCGGTGATGGCTTGGGTTCCGGCCGTATTCATCGTCAGGCTGAAGGTTCCCACGCCACTGGTCAGCGTGGCGTTGGCAGGAAGCACCGCCGCTGGATCACTGCTGGTGATGTGGACTGTGCCTGCGTAACTGGCAACCGTTGCGTTGCCCGCATCTTGTGCGGTGACGGTGACCGTGTGGGCCGTTCCAGAAACCGTAGGGGTGGGATAGGCGGTGACCGAGAAATGAGTGGCGCCCAGGGAAGGCGCGCAAGCATTGATGCTGAAGGTGTCCACGATCCAGCCGCTGCCAGATGTGCCTGAATCTGACCCGGCACGCCAGCGCAGCTTGTTGTTCGACTGGCCGAAGCTGGCCGCTGGAAGATTCACGATGACCGTGCCCAACACCGACTGGGTGCCAGTCCAAGCCGAACGGCCCCCAAGCGGGTTGGCTGAAGCATTATTGTCGAGCACCCCCGTGTAGCCGCCAGTCATGAAGGAACCGCCTGCGGTCACGATATCCGTGAAGGCTCCGCCATTGATGGAGATCTCCAGGACCCCACCGTCGTAACCCGGTTCGAAGTCGAAGGCGTGCTTGAAACTTGCCTGAGCGAAAACGGTGCCTGCCGCAATTGAGAAGGCCGGGGAGTCCAGGCGGTTATCACTGGGACTGCTGGAACTGGGCGTAAAAGCTGCGTTGGGTGGCGTATCCGAGGTTACCGCCGAGGTAGTCCAGTGCGCCAAAGTGCCGAGCGCTCGATTCTCGGTCCAGCCCGCAGGCAGAGCGGGAGCCGTCACGCCGTCAAAATTCTGAGTCATCACGTTCGTCGGCGTACAAGGCTGGGTGACGGTCACAGCGCTTTCGCTGAAGCGGGTTCCATCTTCGACACTGGTGGCGCGAATAGTGTAAGAGCCCGGCGTCGCGCCTGCGGTGAAGGTGGTGTTCACATCCGAGGCCGTGTTGGTGGATGAGAAGGTTCCGCCATTGGAGGGGCTCACGGTCCAGTTCACAGTGTTGTTGGTGGTCGAATAGGTCACGGTGGCCGAGAAAACTTGTGTGGACCCCGCCGGAACCGTCGCTACCAATGGGGTTACCGCAACACCCACATGCACTACGACGGTACCCAATTCCCACACACCACGACCGAATGTCGCGGCCCGCAGAAAGCTCGAATCCGGGGCGATGTAGATATCCTTGACGTTCACCAAGGGGAGTCCAGTACCGAACCGGAACCACGTCCCGCCTCTATCATCGCTGCGATAGACGCCCACATCCGTCGCTGCATAGATGATGTTGGGATTGATCGGATCGTTGATGAGTGCTTCAACCGGGATACCAAAAGGAAAGCCTGGATTGCCGTCGATCCCAGTCCAGGTGGCTCCCCCATCAATGCTTTTCCAAAGATGATTGGAAGTGGGGAACTGGGCGACGGAACCGGTATACATGATCTGGCTGTTCCCGGTGTCAAACCAGACGAAGCTCAGGGAAGTATTGTTATTCGGGAGAACGCCAAATTGGGTCCAGGTTGAGCCTCCATTGGTCGTGATGTACCCAGTACCGCCAGTGGTCACGACGGCAAGGGTCAGCGGATTGCTCTTGGAAACCCCCAGATTCCGGATATTTCGTGAGGCAGTGATTCCGGTGGTGCCCAGCGCCGTCCAGGAGCTCGCATAGTTCGTAGTCTGGTAGATGTTCTTGGTGCTGTGGGTATAGATCGTGTTGCCCGTGACGTCTGACAGGTCCGGGATCAGATTGACCACGAAGGGGGCGTTGGCTCCATTGGCGTCACCAATACCGGAAGTGGCAAAGGAAGCACTGGCCCACCCGTTCATGGTTCTAAAAATTTGAAGCTCAGGCAAAGACCCCAGGGCCTGATTGCCATTAACCGCGTGGATGTGCCCTGCAGTACCGTCACCACCCACAACGCTACCAAAGCTGGTGCTGTTGGGTAGTC
>JANYBM010000015.1 GCA_025361125.1 Holophagaceae bacterium
TCCCGCATCAATGCACCATTGGACTTCCCGAAGGAATTGCGCAAGGTGCGCCGGGTCGAAATGGCCGGGGGAAGCATCGACTCGGCTTTCAACATCCGAACCGCCATAGAGTCCCCACCACCGGATGAGCACGCGAACCACTTTGCAGCCCTGCGCGGCGAGGGCCGCCGCGTCGTACCTCTGCATCTCGCCCCAGGTGCCCTCGTTCATGCCGCGGAGGAGGATCTGGTTGTGGTCCGGGCCGAGCATCTGCGAACCGCTCAGCGTGAGCCGGGCGGGCGCGGGTGGAGGCGGTGGCGGGGGTGCAGGCGAAGGTGATGGGGAGCCGCCACCACCACAAGCCGCAGCGCTTAGCGTGCTAGCCAGCGCGATCAGAACGGTCCTGCGGCTCAGAGTGTTGTCGGTGGGCTTCGGTTCGGACGGGTCGACCATGTGTGCGGAATCCCTATTTCTCGCGAATCGGTTGGCGGCAAGGCCCCATGCAGGGCTAGTCCAAGTTGGAACAGCAGAATTCCTTATGGACCCTGATCCTCAGAAAGGGTTGATGAAAAATGTCGAGCGGGCCCTGGCCTCGAACACCGGCTTGTGGCCTGGGTTTACGCCACGATGGATGGCCATGGATAAGGCAGCTGCTATTGGCATGTCGGCGGCGTCACTGCCAGTGGCAAGTCTTCGCAAAATCGGTTGTCCAGATTGAATGGCTTACCCGATGAGTGCGAACACCGCCCCCCTGCCACCGCCTGCCGGCTTCAACCTTTCAGCCTCGAAGGCACATCATTCCACGCCCATTCCTCCTGAGCACCGGTTTCCAGGTGCTTGACGGCCAAGGTGCCTTTCTCGAACTCGCCGTCGCCGAGAATCAAGGCGAGTTTCATGCCCATGCGGTTGGCGGATTGGAGCGACTTCTTCAGAGGACAGCCGCGGGTTTCCAGCTGCACGCGGAGCCCTGCGGACCACCACTCCCGGGCCAGCTGGAGCGCTTTGGCCGAGGCCGCCTCACCCAGGGGAATGAGCAGGGGGGCAGGTTCGAAAGGCGCCTCGCCATGGAGCTGCTTCAGCACCATGGCCAGTCGATCCAGGCCTATGGCCCAACCAAACGCCGGTGTATCGGGGCCGCCGAGCTGTTTCACCAGGCCGTCGTAGCGGCCGCCGCCCAGCAGCGCGGACTGCGCGCCGAGATCGGAGCTGAGCACTTCGAAAGCTGTGCGAGTGTAATAGTCGAGGCCTCTCACCAATCTGGAGTTTTCGGTGAACGGAATATCAAGGGTGGTAAGCAATTCCTTGAGCCGCGTGTGGTGGGCCTTGGAGGCATCGTCCAGGAATTCAACGATGGTGGGGTGGCCTTCCAGGGCTGCCTGGCAGCCAGGATTCTTGCAGTCCAGGATTCGCATGGGATTGGTTTCGATGCGGCGGTGGCAGTCTTCGCAAAAGCGGTCCGCGCGAGCATCGAAAAAGGCGCGAAAGGCCGCGTTGAAGGCGGGGCGAGATTCCGGAGTCCCCACGGAGTTCAAGGAAAGGGACAAGGATTTCAGGCCTAATCCTTGAAGAAAATCGAACAGCATGGCCAGGGATTCCACCTCGGATTCCGGGGAAGCAACTCCGAAACTTTCCGCGCCGATTTGCCAGAACTGCCGGTAGCGGCCGGCCTGCATACGCTCGTAGCGGAACATGGGGCCCATGTAATACAGCAGTTGTGGATCGTTATTCACCAACAATTTGTGATCCACCATGGCTCGCACTACGCCTGCAGTGTTTTCCGGGCGCATGGTGACCGAGCGATCGCCCTTGTCCAGAAATTCATACATTTCTTTTGCGACGATGTCGGAGCTGTCGCCGACACTGCGTTTGAAGACCTCGGTGTACTCAAGGATGGGCGTGCGGATTTCGCGGTAGCCGTGGGCGCCGAAGACCCGATGTGCGGTTTCCTCGATGCGCCGGAACCAACGCAGCTCATCTCCCCAAAGATCCCGCATACCCTTTACACTGGACGACATCTCATGCTCCCTCGAATCCTGCTCATTCCTTTTCTTAGCCTACTGGCATGGGGACAAAGTCCCCAAACGGCACTGCCAGTGCCACGCCTTAAAATCGCCCTGGACGCGGGACATGGCGGCGATGATACCGGCGCAAAAGGATCGAAAGGCCTGCTCGAAAAGGACGCTGCGCTTTCTATCGTGAAGGAACTCGGCACGCACCTGGGCGAAGCCGGCTTCGAGGTGGTGCTGGTTCGCCGCGGTGACACGTTCATCCCATTGTGGGATCGCGCGAAAATCGCCAATGCCGCCGGAGCGGATCTCTTCATCAGTATCCACTTGAACGCAGCGCGGGCGCGGTCTGCGAAGGGATCTGAAGTCTACTTCCTGTCCTTGGATAAAGGCGACGAAGATGCGGCTGCCGTGGTGGCCCTGGAGAATGCGGGCGCTGGTACTCAACCGGCCGCGGACAGCGTGGTAGCGGGCATTTTGGAGGATATGGCGCAAAAGGCCTATCTCCAGGATTCTGAGCGCTTGGCGGTGGCAGTGCAACTCCAGCTCAACCGCTTGGGTGGCATCAAAGAACGTGGTGTCAAGCAGGCCCCCTTCGTGGTGCTACGAAGCGCCGCCATGCCTGCGGTATTGGTGGAAAGCGCCTTCATTTCCAACCGAAAGGAAGAAGCGAAGCTCAAGGACAAAGCCTTTCTCAAGAAGCTCGCCGCCACCATCACCCAGGGCGTCCGCCGCTACTTCGCCGGGGGTGCAGCAACCGCCCGGCGCAAGGCTGTAGACACCTCGAGATGATCCCAGATTGCGCCGACCCCAATTGACCCGGATAATGCCTCATCATGAACGCTCACCGCACCCGTAGCTCACCTGAGAGGACAGTCCAGGGGACTGTTCGATAGATGGGGGGAGGGCTGCCAGCGCGGATGGTTGCACCCATCACTGCAAAAGCGTCATCATGAACACGCACCGCACCCGTAGCTCAGTTGGATAGAGCGCTGCCCTCCGAAGGCAGAGGTCGCTGGTTCGACCCCAGTCGGGTGCACCAATCAACGCAGGAGCCCGAGTCAGCAATCGTGCTCCTGTGATTGTTGGAGCCAGGGTCAAACCAGCGAGCCTGGCCTTTGGATTTCTATCCCAATTTTTTTACCACCACATGGTTTACTGGAGTGCTCAGGGAAGGCCCATGAAGCAGAAGATACCCCTCACGGTCGTCAGTGTTTCCTTCGTGCTGTTGCACTTGGCTTGCCTGGCGGTCTTTTTCGTGGCGTTCAGCTGGTGGGCGGTGCTCCTCGGTGTGCTGCTGTACCTGGTGCGCATGTTCGCGGTGACTGCGGGCTACCATCGCTATTTCGCGCATCGCACGTACCACCTGAACCGGTTCAACCAATTCATCATGGCTGCCGTGGCGCAGACTTCGGCCCAGAAGGGCGTGCTGTGGTGGGCCGCCCATCACCGGGATCATCATAAGTATTCGGATACGGCACAAGACATCCATTCGCCCATCGCGCGGAGTTTCTGGTGGTCTCACGTGGGCTGGGTTCTTTCGGACAAATTCGATCACTACAACCAGCAGAACATTCGCGATTTTGGGAAATTTCCCGAGCTGCGGTTCATCAGCGCTTATCACTGGATTTGCCCTTGGCTGTTGGGTACCACCGTCTTCGCATTAGGCCATTTCACGGGCATCGGCGGCTGGAGCGCGTTGGTGTGGGGCTTCGTGTTGAGCACGGTGCTGCTTTTTCATGGCACCTTCAGCATCAACAGCCTGAGCCATCTCTGGGGTACGCGCCGCTTCAACACTGGCGATCACAGCCGCAACAATTTTCTGCTGGCCCTGATCACCCTCGGCGAGGGCTGGCACAACAACCACCACCACTTCATGAACGCATGTCGGCAGGGCATCAAGTGGTGGGAGATTGATCTGACTTACTACGCTCTGAAGATGATGAGCTGGGTGCGGATTGTTCAGGACATCCGGCCTTACCCGGAATCCGCCCAGGTGGCGACGGAGCTTTAAGTTGACCAGAAGCGGCATCGCAAAGGTCGCGGTTATCGGTGGGGGCATCTCCGGCCTTTCAGTTGCCTATCTGTTGAGCCGGCGATTCCGCGTGTCGCTCTTTGAAAAGCGGGAACGGTTGGGCGGGCACACGCTCACGGTGCCGGTTGAAAGGGCGGATGCGCCCGGCGGTAGCGTGCCCGTGGATATGGGTTTCATCGTCCACAATCGGAAAACCTATCCGAATTTTTGTCGGCTCCTGGCGGAATTGAAGGTGGAGAGCTGTGACAGCGATATGTCATTTGCCCTGCATGGTGGACCCAAAGGACTCACCTGGAGTTCCCGTGGTCTCAACGGGCTCTTCGCGCAGCGAAGCAATGCCTTGAGGCCCAGCTTCTACCTACTCTGGCGTGAAGTTCTGCGTTTCAACAAGCTCGGCAACCAGCTTCTGGAGGACGGAGCCAACCAGGATGTTTCCTTGGGGGAATTTCTGGACGAGCATTGCTTCAGCCCAGCCTTTCGTGAAAATTATCTCTACCCCATGGCGGGCGCCGTATGGTCATCAACGCTGGATGAAATGGACCTCTTTCCGGCCTTCACGCTGCTGGTCTTCTTCCGCAACCATGGTTTCCTGGGTCTGACTACCCAGCAACGCTGGCGCACCATCCAGGGCGGCACTTCGCGCTACATCGAGCCGCTGACGAAACCCTATGAGGACAGCATCATCCTGGGAGCCAAGATCGCAGAAATCAGGCGCAATCTCGAGGGCGCCGACCTTCGCATGGAAGATGGTGAGACCCAGCGTTTCGACCACGTGGTATTCGCCTGCCACGGAGACCAAGTGCTGCCCCTGTTGGGCGATGCCACCAAGGCTGAACGTGAGGTGCATTCTGGTTTCAGGTCGAATCGCAACCCCACCCTCATGCATACGGATCTATCCATTCTCGACAAGCGACGACGGGCATGGGCGTCCTGGAATGTGCGCGCCAAGGTGGATCACGGCCCTTTGCTGTTGAGCTACCACATGAATCGTCTCCAACCCCTCGAGACCAAGGCCGATATTTTTGTCAGCCTCAACGCCGAGGAGCTTCTGGATCCCAAGCAGGTGATTCATCGGGAAGTCTTTCACCACCCGCGCTACGACTTGGCCGCACTTCAAGCCCAAGCCAGATGGGAGGAAATCAGTGGCCGTTACAGTGCCTTTGGTCGCACCCACTACTGCGGCGCCCATTGGGGCTTCGGCTTTCATGAGGATGGACTTAACTCCGCTATAAAAGTCGCCGAGAGCTTGGGTATCCCATGGTGAACTACCGCCCCAACGGAGGAGGCCTCGCGTATATGCGAAGCAGATACCAAGCGGATAGACTTAACTCTGCAATCAAGGTAGCCGAGAGCCTGGGTATTGCCTGGTGAGCATCTGACCTAACGAGTGGGGTCTTGCCGTTAAGCTGTTGGTTTGATATTCGTGGAGGGCCCATGGCCGATGCAGAGGCGAGCAAGAAATCTGTCATACGCCGCCGCTTCCCTTGGGGTTGGCTGGTTTTAGGCCTTATCGGCGTTCTGGTGGTGGGCGGGTTCATGGCGCAAAAAAATGCGCCGGTGCAGGTGAGCACGGTGCCGCCAACGATCTTCAAGGCTGGCGAGCGCAATCCCCTGGTGACGGCCTCGGGCTACATCGTGGCCCGGACCCGGGCAACGCTCTCAAGCAAAGTGTTGGGGCGCATCTCCTGGCTCGGTGTGCAG
>JANYBM010000099.1 GCA_025361125.1 Holophagaceae bacterium
GAAACGCCGCCGCGCCGAGTGAGTTAAATCAACCTCCCCATTGCCCAAATTGATGACCTTGCCCATTCCTTTTCCTTCCCTGCCCCAACGAGTGACAACTCTTAAGTTTCGTCTGTCTCAACATTGTTGGCACGGGGGGCCCAGCCCTTGCTGGGCTTGCGACCACCGGGACTCACAACGCTCGTTTGTCCGATTGGCTCGACGTGCTCCGCAGGCAGCTCTCGCTATGGGCGGGAATACAAACCCAGACTCCCGAAAGTGCCCTTAAGCAATGGATGGAGCGGCATTCCTTCGACTTCGAGGCCTCCACCGAAGTGGACTTGCTGATGATTTGGGACCCGCGCTGGACGCCCCCTTCACGAAGCAGTGTGATCAGCGATCAGCCTTCGCTATTCTAGTTGGCGATTCGATCGGTTCCATGATCGAATGTAACAAGCATTAAAATAAACAATTGAGTTCATAGCTATGGTTTAGATTGATCGAAACGATTCAATCATGATTGAATTGATTCGATCACATTCCAGAGAGCCACCTATGAACCCACTTGATGCATCCTTCTCGCGCACCGAACGCGTCCTGGACGCTTTGAATCGGCTGCCCCCGGGGCCAACGCGTTCAGAGATTCAGGCTGAGGCTGGGATGAGCGGGCTCGATGTCCAAGTCTTGCGCCGGCTTCTGGCCGGGCTCGTGAAGGAGGGGAGGATCCGGGCCGAGGGGCAGACCAGGAATCGCCAGTATTTCCTGACTGGGACATCCTCCGCGCCGACCCCGTCTGGGGTCACTTCGGGGAAGCAGGCTATCCAAGAGGATGAGGGCTACCCTCCCTTGAGCGCCGAGGGGCAACAGTCCCGAATATTGGTCGCGCTTCCGCTGTCCAGGCGTCAGCCCGTGAGCTACCAGCGAGCCTTCCTGGATGCCTACTGCCCCAATGAGACCGCCTACCTTCCAGAAGCCCTCCGTGCCCACCTGGCCGCGCAGGGGGGCCCTATCGAGATGGGTCGGCCAGCCGGCACCTATGCCAGGCAAATCCTTCAAAGGCTTCTGGTGGATTTGTCCTGGAACTCGGCTCGGCTTGAGGGCAACACCTACACGCTTCTGGACACAGAGCGATTGATCGAACTCGGGGAGACCGCCGAGGGCAAGGACCTCCAGGAAACTCAGATGATCCTCAACCACAAGGCTGCGATCGAATTTCTGGTCGAGTCGGCGGACGAGATCGCGGTGAATGCAACGACGGTCCAGAACCTGCATGCACTGCTTACCGAGAACTTGATGGCGAACCCGATGGATGAGGGGCAGGTTCGCACCGCCGCAGTCGGCATCCGCGGAACCAGCTATGTCCCCACCGCGGTACCACAGGTCATCGAAGAGTGTTTCCGCCAGATCCTAAAGGTGGCCACGGACATCAATGACCCCTTCGAACAGTCCTTCTTCCTGCTGGTCCACCTGCCCTACCTGCAGCCCTTCATGGATGGCAACAAGCGGACGGCGAGGTTGGCAGCCAACATCCCCTTCATCCGACAGAATTACAAACCCATCACCTTCGTGGATATCCCGACCAAAGCCTTCACGAATGGGATGCTGGCGGTCTACGAGCTGAACCAGGTCGTGTTGCTGAGGGACATCTACGCCTTCGCCTACGAGCGTTCCTGTGCCCGGTATGGGGCCGTTCAGGCCTCCCTCGGCGAACCCGATCCCTTCCGCCTTCGCTACCGTTCCGAGATCAAAGCCATCGTCCGTCAGGTGGTGCTTGCCGGGACATCCATCGCTGAAGCGGAAGAGCCGATCCGGGCCTATGCCCAAACCAAGCTGCCCAAGGAGGCGTGGACCCGGTTTCTGACAGTTGTCGAGACGGAATTGACCTCTTTGCACGATGGCAACTATGCCCGCTATCAGCTTCGTCCATCCGAGTTCGCAGCCTGGAAGGTCCGAACACAGCCATCAGAGGACAATGGACTACCCTCCAAATAACCCAACTGCACGATGGCTACGCCTCCCAACCCAAAGCCGCACACCCTCGACAGGGACCCGGACATGTATCGAAAGCAAGATCAAAAATGGACGGCCATTCAGATGGGCCACTACATCCGGAGCGCCAGGACCAAGGCCGGTCTGTCTCAAGAGGCCTTGGGACGCAAGGTTGGGGTCAGTGGCGCGTGCGTCTCCAATTGGGAAAGTGGACGATTCCTGCCCGGTAAGGATCGAATCCGGAAACTGGCCGCGGCCCTCCACATGCCCCTCACTGTATTTCATGAGGAGATGGCGCTCGTCCTGAAGCTAACCCATGACCAGGACATGACCACCCTGTTGACGGAGGCGCTGGCGGGATTTCTGGCCAACCCACCAGACCAACTGAATCTGACCAAACGGCGTCAACTCTTGAAGCTCCTCACCCAGTGTTCCAAGACCATTTTTGGGGGCCTGCCCGACGAGGCAGGGAGCCAAGGCAAAGAAGACCTCTAACCGTGGGAGCTTCCCTCACCAGAGCCAGATATTGAGGGCAGACGGAAAGTCTGTCTCGATCAAACCCAGAGTATTCCTGAGGTGGATGAAATACAGCCTGCAGGATCGTCCGCATTCTGTGTGCGCGCTTGCGGCCAGCCGATCCAATGAGGCCTTACGCTACACTGGGCCTCCATGCCGACCGCTCCCACCTCCATCCTCCTTCTCCATGGCCTGGGCGGTAGCGGGGAGGGCTCGGTGAAGCTGTTGGAGCAGACCCTCCGGAAACGGGGATGGAATCATACCGTCTACCACCGGCCGACCTTAATGATGGTCCATGAGAGCCTTCCAGAGCGCCCGCTAGAACAGCGGTTTCGCCAGGCCGTGCAGGAACTGGATACCTTTCTCGCGGGCCGTGTGCCCCATTTGACCTTGGGCTTCAGTTTCGGCGGGCTTCTGGCGCCCTCTCAAAGACGCATGGCGGTCTGCAGCCCCTGGCATCGGTTGCCGGCTGAGGTCATCTCCATGGCATCCGCCCGTCCCGGGTTGGCTGTGCTCAATGGCGAATGCGACACTGAAGTGCCCGCTGACTTGAGCTTTCAGGCGCTTCCTGAAAACGTCTCTGGGACTCTGGACCCGGAAGGAACCCATTTCTTCGATGATTGGATGGACCGAATTGCGGTCTGGGCTCAAGCTACTTGGGAGCGTCCGAATGGAGACAGTTGAGGAAAGCAGGTGCTTTCATTCCCAGGATTTCTTTTTTGAGCTCTTGATCATTCAATTCTTCAAACCAAGCTTTTCGACGATGACCTGGTTGAGTGGGTCGATACCCTTCATCGAAGAGCTATCTGTAGAAATTATTTGAATACTAATTGTTTTCTAACTGCATTAAAAAACACGATGGAAATCACACCATAGCAACAATTACAAGCTCATCAAAATACCCAGAAAGACGGTACACACTACTCAGGACGGCGGAACAGGTACCCACAACGGCGGAACAAGATACCTAAAACGACGGATAAAAATAAAAGTTAACAAAGAATCCACACGAAATGCACAAAATTTGCGGGAATCCCTACCTAGATTGACGTGGAATGTAACAATAATTGATTACATATCTAAAATGACGGACAAAAGCTTTGGATCCGTCGTCCTGGGTATCCATTTCATCCGTCATCCTGGGTAGGGTTTTTTGTTATTGCTCCGTCCTTCTAAGTAGATTCAGGGGAGTAGACGGCGAAATAGTACCCATTTATCCGCCATCCTGGGTAGATCGGCCTACCCAGGATGACGGATGCACTTCTCGGAGAAACCTACCCAGGATGACGGAACAGATCTACCCAGAACGACGGATGAAACCGTGCAGAAGGCCTTTGACCGTGAGCTGTCGTAGACGATAGCGCATCAAAATGCCTGATTTTGCTAGGCCCCCTGCCCTGCCCTTCGCCGTCAGACTCTTGAAGTTCCTGGTTGTCGCTCCGAGACAGGAGAAGGTAGTTATAAACCACTTCTGATGTTCTACGCGATTGCAGTCCTGCACCACTTCATAGGTTTTCCCCGAATTGTCAGGAATGGCAGTTCTGCACCACTTCATACGTTTGGTTCCGCCATCCTGGGTAGATGTTCAACCCCACTTACCCTGTTTGCCTCCGTCATCTTGAGTAGTTCTGCACCACTTCATAGGTTTGGTTCCGTCATCGTGGGTAGGAATCCCCACAGGCTTTTCCTGGTCCTTCCGTCATTCTGGGTATAAATCGTGCGCCGACCCCCGCTGGGCCTAGAGCGCACCCGGGACCCACGATTCCGTATCCGTCATCCTGGGTAGCCAAAAAGTGCATACCTGGATTTGGGAGTTGCACAATTGGGAGAGGCCCCTACCCTGAATAGTATTCAGGTGCCCATATGACCGATTTTGAAGAGCGCGATCTGCTTGCGATAGCCCAAATTTTACGGTCCAAAAAGCGCGCCGCCAATTTCCTCAAGGTCATGAAGGGAATTCCGTTCGAAAAGGTGGTGGAGGCCGCCCGTCAAACGGCGAAGGAATTGAGAGAAAAGAAGAAAAAGGACTACATCGAGTTATTGCCCCCGGAGGCCAACTCGGAGCAAAAAGAACTCCTGTTCATCTTGAGAAACCTCGCGTTGATGGGGCTTCCGCACAAGCCAACGGATGAGCGGCGCATCCAAAGGGTGATCCGAACGAGCCCCAGTTCCTGGATCACCATCACCTTGAACGCGCGGGCTCATGAAGAGGGGGTGAAGATTCCCTTTGGAATCAACGCCCGCCGCATTCTCACCATGCTTTGCACCTTGGCCGTCAAGACGAAAAACCCCGTCATCACCCTTGATAGCGCTGCGGAATTCATGAGAAAGATCGGCTGGAAGACGGACAGCCGCGGGTCGATGGGTGGGAGCAAGTACGACGCGATCGCCCAGGTGATGGAGCAGATCCAGAAATGCACCATTGATGTGGAGCTGCATGGGGTGCTCGGGTCGCGCCGGAAGCAGGCGGAGTCGCTCCAAATCATTCGGAAGTTCGATCTACCTAGTAAGACGGATGAAAAAATGTTGGATCAGGGCGCAGAGCCGCTGGCCTTGGATCCCGGGATCCCGCGGAATTTTAAAGTGCTCATCGATCCCATGTTCTTCCGTGAACTCGTAGGCGACCCTATGACGGGATACAAGGGGTCCGCGTTCCCCCTGCCCTTGGAGTTCATCCGGCAGTTCAGCAAGTCTACGGAGCTTGATTGCGCCCAGTTCCTGGTGGCCAGGATTTCCGCGGCCCAAAGTGAAAGCAAAATAGACCTGCATTCCATCCACGAGCAACTGGCCTTCCATCCTGACAATTATTCAAAGTTCAAAGCTGAATTCACCACGGCGCTTCAGAAGGTTGAGGCGCTTTGGGACGGGTGCAACGCCCGGGTAGAAGGCCACCGGCTGATTGTCGGGCCCGTGCTGAACGGCAAATATCTGGTCGACCCCACCAAGTTCGAGAACCTCCCGGAAGATCTCTTTGGATTGAACACCCCTACCCTGTCCACCAACGGCGACCTTCTTGAAGGAGAGAACGCCATTTAGGTCTGCCCGACGCGGGACCCATCCAAGGGGCCTTAGTTTGACTCCAGATCAAGATGGCCATGGCGGGCGGCCCAGATGAGGGTCGCGCCCTCCAGGAAGGCACCGCAGGACAGGCCAGAACGACGGGCGAGCACTTCCAAGGTCTCGCTTTGGGGTCCGTCCAAGGTCATGGTGACCGTTCCGGCCTGGCCCAGGCCTCCTTTGCTGGGGCGGCGCCGACGTTCGGCCACTAGCGCCGCCGCGCCCGTGACGGCGTCCAAGTTGTCCTGGGGTGCTTGTCGGAACGCCTCGAGGGCCGCTGCGGCCGCGCTTTCGGGCTGAGCATGGAGGATTTGGTACAGTTCCGCGTCCAGACGAAGGCTGTAGGGGATGGACAGATGGAGGGTGCGGGTACCTGCGCCCTTGGCCTGCAATCCCTGCAGGAGCCGGTCGAGGGTGGCCCCCAATTTTTCGGCCGGGATGGAAGGCTGCACCCGGGCGATTTGGAGCCGCAACGGCGCCGCGGTGGCGTCTTCGGGCATCTCGACCTGCCCAGTCTCGGGCGCCAGGGTGTCGCCAGGTCCCTCTGGAAGCGCGCGGGTGACCATGTCCGATTCGTCCTGGGTGGCGAGCACCATGACGGAAGCCCGAACCATCACGGGCTTCAGCGGAGCCGGTTGATGTGCAAACCCATGCTCCGGATGCTGGCCCTGGCGCTGGGCGATCAACTTTCGCTTCTTGTCAGCCATGGACATGGGGGCTCCTTAGGCGCTGGCGGACGTGTTTTTGCGGGCGGCGTGCATGAGCGACTTGGCGACGTCTTCAAACTGGCGGGCCAACGTGTCGGCTTTGCGGGCCGTGGATCCGACCGCCATGGAGGATTCGAAGTAGAGCCCCCCGCCCCGCATGGCACGCCCATCCACCTCCACGTTGTAGGCGCGAAGCGCGTTCGAGGCCGTGGTGATGTGGTCGATCCAGGCAAGCACCGGGATGCCCCGGGCCACCCCCACATCCTTCAGGGTCTGGATCGTCTCGCGGCTGGCGGCCGTATTGACCACCATGTTGCCGATCAGACCGGCCAGG
>JANYBM010000112.1 GCA_025361125.1 Holophagaceae bacterium
CTCCAGGTCCCGCCACCGCAGCATCCAGAGACACATCCGCGACCTCGAAAAACTCGGCCTGATGGTCCAGCTCACACCCATTCCGGCGTTTTCCTAAAAACTCCTATTTCAGCTTTTCGGAATGGCTTTCATGACAGAGGCCCTAACGCGCTGGCCAGAAAAGCACTGGCCACCACTCGATCTGAGTCGTGGGTATGACCGCTACACTGCCCCGGAGCACCACCCATCGCGTCGGCCTACGGCCGACATAAGAGGCCCTAACGCGCTGGCCAGAAAAGCACTGGCCACCACGTAAGGGCCCCTAACATTCGTGCTTGGCTGCATGCGTTTGAGCTTCTCGGTCGGCGGTTTCATGTTGGTGGATGAATTTGTGATGGTGCCGACTCGCCATGGTGGAGGTCTCGAAATGCACCGTGAGGTGACGTACACCGTAATGTTCAGATAGCACGTGCTCGATTTCTTCAAGGTAGCGCTCAGTTTCGTCCAGGCGCTCGGCCTCTACCAGGATGTGAGCTGTGGCGACGGTGAGATGGCTGCAAATCTTCCAGCTGCGAAGATCTTCGACACCCAAGACACCGGACAATTTCAGTAGGTCCGCCTTGGCGGCCTCGTGATCGAAGGCGGCACGGTGCATGAGAATGGCCGCGGCGCTCCGGAGCAGAAGGAAGGCTCCCCGCAGGATCACCAGTACGATCAGGATCGCCAAGGCGGGGTCGATCCATCGCCACCCCGTAAAGCGGATGGCCACCATGGAAAGCATCACAGCCACATTGGCCAGGCTGTCACTCAGGGCATGCAGGTAGGCGCTTCGTAAATTAAGATCGCCTTCCATCCGGGTGCCTTTGGGGGGTAGCAAGACAAACGTTGCCGCCAGATTCAGGAGCAGCCCCATGGCTGAAAAAGCAATGGCCCAGCCAATTTGGATGGGTACCGGATGCTGAAGCCGCTGCCAGGCTTCCCATAGAACGCCGCTGGCAAGTGCCACCAGAAGCCCCACGCCTAGCAGAGTATGAAATACCTCCAGGCGATGCCAGCCATAGGCGTAACGATCGCAGGGCTCCCGCCGGTTGGCGAGAGTGATGGCACCCATGGCCAGCAGATTCACCACTGAATCGTTCAGATTCTCCAGACTGTCGCTCACGAGTCCCAGTGAGCCGGTCCACAGCCCACCCAGCCCTTGCACCAGAAAATTCAAACCGAAAAGCGCCGCACTAAAAGCCAGCCGCCCCAGTGTGGTACGACCCGTCTGAAGATGCGGATGTCCAGCCCCCATCATTCGCCCCGATACAAGGGCTTGCGCTTTTCCTTGAAGGCCGCCAGACCCTCCAATCGGTCCAACGTGGGGATCACTCTCGCATAACAGGCTTCTTCAAGGAGTAGGCCTCCTGAGCTATCCAGATCGAGACCCCGGTCAATGGCTTCTTTGGCGGCACGCAGAGCAACGGGACCGTTGGGCAGGATCTCCCTAGCCAGTTCCATCGAGGATTCCAATGCATTGCCCGGGTCAGTGATGCGGTCCGCGAGGCCGTAGCGTAGGGCTTCCGCAGCCCCGAATTTTCTTGCGGTGAAGATCAATTCTTTGGCCCTTGCGCGGCCGATGAGCCGTGGCAGCCTTTGCGTGCCACCAGCCCCTGGAATGATGGCGAGACTGGTCTCAGGCAAGCCCAATTTCGCCGAACCGCCCACTAAGCGAAAATCGCAGGCCAAGGCCAGTTCCAGGCCACCTCCCAGGGCCGCCCCTTCGATGGCGGCGATGGTGGGCATCGGCAAACACTCCAGCATTGTGAAGGTAGCGCGGAGTTTTTTGACGAAACCGGTGGCTTCTTCTTGGGTCATGCCCATGCGTTCCTTCAGATCCGCCCCCGCACAGAAAACACCTGGTAGCAGGCTGTGTAGGATCACGACCCGGATGGAAAGATCACTTGCGGCGCTCTCCAGCGATTCTTTGATTTCTTGCAATAACTGGCGCCCCAGCGCGTTCTTTGCCTCCGGACGCTCCAATCCGAGCAACAGGATGCCCCTGTCGGCTCCATCCAGGCGCTCGGCGCGAAGAGTCGGCATTCAGGAAAGTTCCACGATCGCATCGCCTTCATTCACGAACTGCTCGGGTACCACAAAGACTTTTACGACCGTGCCCTCTTCGGGGCAACCCACGGGAATCTGCATCTTCATGGACTCGATGATGATTAGATCCTGGTCTTCAGAGACCACATCGCCCTCAACTACTAAAACTTCAAGTACTTTCCCCGCCATCTCCGCGCGGATCACAGCCATGCCAGCCTCCGATCAATAGGAGATTGTAGCTTGGCGGTGAGCTTGCATGCGCAGGCGACTCCAAGCTTCATTCGCCTTCGACTTCACCCAGCAGCACTAGGTCATCATCCTCAGCGGCGAAATCGCCTTCTTCAATCAGCAGTTCCCGCACCTTCCCGGCTTCGGGTGAGTTGATGTAGAAGGGCGTATGGCCGGAGTCAGTGCCTTCCAAGAGCATGAGGGGCTCTTCTTCTTCCACCTCCTGGCCAAGCTTGACCAGTATGTCCATCACATAACCTGGCCATTCCGCCTTGACGATCATGCTTGCCTCCTGAAGGATCCTTCGGTTCCTTGCGTTTCTGCCAAAACAATTTTGGGTACGCCGGGGAGCGTAGGGCCTCTCGGGCTTCTGTGCAAGGACTCCTGGTAAATATTTTTTTGGGCCTGCCCTCAGAATCCCTGCTTTCCAAGGTGGCGCTGCTTTGGGACACTGGAGTATTGCCCTATTTCTTCATCCGGGTTTGATTTGTGAGGTCTCCATGGCAGTTCAATGCGGCATCGTCGGGTTGCCCAATGTGGGCAAGTCCACCTTGTTCAATGCGCTTACCAGTGCAGGGGCGGCTTCAGCCAACTATCCTTTCTGCACTATCGAACCCAACACAGGCGTGGTGGATGTGCCCGATCAGCGCCTTGCGCATCTCGCGGAGATCGTAAAACCTCATCGGATTCTCCCAGCCTCACAGGAGTTTGTGGATATCGCAGGCTTGGTGCGGGGGGCCAGCAAAGGCGAGGGCCTGGGCAACGCCTTTCTCACTAACATTCGCGACACCGATGCCATCGTGCAGGTGGTGCGCTGCTTCGAAGACGGAGACATCACCCACGTGGAGGGAACCATCAACCCCGAGCGTGATCTAGGCATCATCGAGACAGAATTGATGCTGAAAGATCTTGAAGGCGTAGAGAAGGGCCTGGATCGGAACCGCAAGCTGTCCAAATCATCGGGATCCAATAAGGAAGCAGCCCATCTGGTGGCAATCCTTGAGCGGGTCTACGCCGCCCTCAACGATGGCAAGTGGGCCAGTTCCGTGGGCCTGAAGGCGGAGGAACGTTTCGCCATCAAAAGCTACGGCTTGATCACCCTGAAACCCATGCTCCTGGTTGGGAACATCGCTGAAGCAGACATCCGCAATCCAGAAGGCAACACCCATTACGCGGCACTCACTCGGATCGCAGCGGAGCGGAACTGTCCTGTGGTCCCCATCTGTTCCAAGCTCGAAGCTGAAATCCAGGAACTGCCGCCAGAGGAACGCCCCATGTTCCTGGAAGAAGCTGGCCTGGCTGAACCTGGCCTGGATGTGTTGATCCACGCGAGCTACCGATTGCTGGGTCTGCAGACCTATTTCACCGCTGGAGTGAAGGAAGTTCGCGCCTGGACCATCCGCGTGGGGGACACGGCCCCCCAGGCTGCGGGCGTCATCCACACGGATTTTGAAAAGGGCTTCATCCGCGCCCAGGTGTTCGCCTACCAGGATTTCATCCAGTACAAAGGCGAGTTGGGTGCGAAGGACGCCGGCAAGATGCGCACCGAGGGCAAGGAGTACATCGTCCAGGACGGCGACGTGATGCATTTCCTGTTCAGCAACTGAGGTTGGAAGCCTCCCCCGACAAAAGAATGGGGACGCACCTTTCGGCCCGTCCCCAACTTTCTGTGTGGTCGGCTGGAATTGGTGTTGAGCTCACCCTCCAACTTACCGTGTGCCTCCACCCATCTCCCCGCGGCATGGCTGCGTACGGGAATCGGCTTCGCCGACCGCTGCGGAACGCTTTCGCGTCCCTCGCTTTCCCGACCTGCGCACCATTGCCGATCGGAGGTTCGAATCCTCTCGCCAACCCTTTTTGAGCGCATAAAAAAATCGGCCGAGGTCTCCCATCAGCCGAAATGTTTTGGGGTCGGTGGGAATTGGTGTTGAGCTCGCTCTCCAACGTTCACCTCACCACCACCCATCTCCCCGCGGCACGGCTGCGGGCGGAAATCCGCTGCGCGGACCGGCCTCGACGCTCTCGCGTCTCCGCCTTTTCCTACCCCCGCGCCGTTGCCGATCGGAGGTTCGAATCCTCTCGCCTACGAAAGTAAGGGGACGCACCTTTCGGCCCGTCCCCAACTTTCTGTGTGGTCGGCGCGAGAGGA
>JANYBM010000145.1 GCA_025361125.1 Holophagaceae bacterium
TAGTTGATTATTCTAAGTCGGATTAGCCGGAGGCCGTTCGGGCAAGCCTTCGACTCCGTCAACCCTTCGACTCCGTCAACCCTGCCACCTTCGGGGATCGGATTCCGGGAGCCCCAGTTGATCCAATACACGGGTGGCAAAAGTGTCGAAGAGATCTTCGATGCAACTGGGCTTGCTGTAGAAACCCGGCATGATGGGCATGACGATAGCCCCGGCGTCGTGGACCCTGATCATGTTTTCCAAGTGGATGCGGTTCAGTGGCGTCTCTCGAAGGCAGAGCACCAAGGGCCTCCGCTCCTTCAAGCAAACGTCCGCAGCGCGGCTCACCAGGCTTTCGCTGACGCCGGAGGCGATGCGCCCCAAGGCTCCAGCACTGCAAGGTACAAGCGCCATGCCGTCCTGTCGGTAACTGCCGGAGGAAATGGCGGCACCGAGATTCCGCTCATCATGATGGGTGATCTTGGGACTGACGGCACAGAGATCCTTCACCGTAAGTCCGGTCTCGTCCGTCAGACAGCGCTTGCCTGTGGGTGAGAGCAGCAAGGCGACTTCCAGCACATTTTCGTTGGCCGCAAGGCGCCGCACAACCCACAGGCCAAAGGCCGAGCCCGAAGCGCCCGTGATGGCCACCGTGAATCGTTTTCCGTCCATGGAACCAGTGTGACACGGAGACCGTAGGCTATAGATTGTAGGCAGTCGGTTGTGGGCTGTAGGCTGTGGGTAGCGTCTTTTCTGGCTTACAGCCCGGCGCCTGCAGCCCATAGCCGATTTTTGGAGTCCGCCATGTCCTTGAATCTTCCCCAGCGTCCCCGCCGCAATCGCAAGAGTGCCGCCTTGCGCGGCTTCGCCCGGGAGACCCATTTGGGCCCCGAACATTTCGTGTTGCCTTTGTTTCTTCATGAAGGTGCTGAGAACCAGGCCATCGACTCAATGCCAGGCTGCTTCCGCTTGAGCCAGGACGGCGTGCTGCGGGAGGTGGAAGCCGCACTGACAGAGGGCGTCACCGGTTTCGACCTTTTCCCGGCCATCGCAGAAGCCCAGAAAACTTCCGATGGTCGCGAGGCCTACAACCCCGCGGGCCTGGTTCCACGGGTCATCAGGTCCATCAAGCGGGAGTTTCCAGAAGCTTTGGTCATCACCGACGTAGCCCTGGATCCTTATAACAGCGATGGCCACGACGGCCTGGTGAAGGACGGCAAGATTCTCAATGATGAAACCGTGGAAATTCTCATCATGCAGGCCCTCTGTCACGCGGAGGCCGGCGCGGATGTGATCAGCCCCAGCGACATGATGGACGGTCGGATCGGCGCCATTCGGGGCGGTCTGGATGACCAAGGTTTCACGGAAGTGAGCCTGCTTTCCTACTGCGTGAAATATGCGTCCAGCTTCTACAATCCCTTCCGCGATGCGCTGTCTTCATCACCCAAATTCGGTGACAAGAAAACCTACCAGATGGACCCCGCGAATGTCCGTGAAGCGTTAAGGGAACTGGCCTTGGACGAAGACGAAGGTGCCGATATCGTGATGGTGAAGCCCGCCATGCCTTTCCTGGATGTACTGCGCGTGGTACGCGATTCAACGGCGCTGCCAGTTGCCGCCTATCAGGTGAGCGGAGAATACGCGATGCTCAAAGCCGCTGCACTGAATGGATGGCTGGATGAACGGCGCACCGTGTTGGAGAGCCTGCTGGGTATCCGAAGGGCCGGGGCGGACATGATCTTCACCTATTTTGCGCGGCCAGCCGCCCGCTGGCTCAAGGACGGCTGATGTGCGGCGGGCTTGAATTCAGGACCCGTAAGGGCAACGCGGCGGCGCATGGGTTGTTCCCAGATGAGCCAGAAATCATCCGCGTGACTTTTCCCAACCCCAAAGCCGCACTCTTGCTGGATGAGGGAACAAATCTCTGGCTACCTTGGGGGAGGCGCAGAGAAGAATCCGGTGACTGGCCCGAAGGTGGTTGGGCTCGGGCTGAAAGCCTGGCAAAAGGCTTTTGGACTCGCTGGGACCCTGAGCCCGTGCTGGTCTTTCCGGTTCGCTGGATGGAAAAGGATCACAACGGCAAGAGCTACTGGTTTCAGTTGGAAGCCGGGCAGGGCATTGCCTGTTTGAAATTGCGGAAGGCTCCGGCGACACCGATCTATGTAATCACAGAGCCCTCGCCGCCCGATTTCATGGAGATTCACGATCGGATACCGAGGATCTGCGAGAATCGCCCAATACCATGAGCGCAACCGGACCCATCTCCATCGCCTGGCCTCCCTGGCTCCGCCGCTTGGTGGGTGCAGCAGGGGTGACAAGTTTCGCACTTGGAATCCTGGTGATGGCGGGTTGGCATTTGAAGTCCCACCTCTTGATCCAGGTGATTCCAGGTTTCACGCCCATGCAATACAACACAGCGCTCTGTTTTGCAGCCATAGGAGCAGGCTTGGGACTCCTGGCGCTCGGCCGTCGGCGTCCTGCGGGGGTGCTTGGAATCTTCACCGCGTTAATGGGGCTGCTTTCAGCCATCCAGCAATTTGGCGACTTGAATCTGCAAGTGGACCAAATCTTTCATCGCCCCTTCGCGACCTTCAACGTGGAAAGCCCTGGAAGAATGCCTGCCAGCACAGCCCTATGTTTTTTTCTGGTGGGTGCTTCACTGGTCAAGTTGAGTTTCTGGAAAGGTTTCCGATTCCGGGCAGTCCTGCTCAGTATTTCCGCTTCAGTCGTGATGGTGCTGGGGCTCATGTCCATCATCGGCTACCTCACGGACACACGAATTCTATTCGCTTGGGGGCATCTTTCCTACATGGCCATCCATGCGGCAATCGCCATGGTGGGGTTGAGTTTCACCCTCTTCGCGATTGCCTGGTGCGATGGTCGGGAGGATTTCGAAGGCTACCCAGAATGGCTGCCTGTTCCCATCTCCTGCACTGTGTTGGTGATGACGCTGGTGACTTGGCAGGCGATGAGAGTTCGAGAGCACGTTCAGATCGAACACAATGTGCAATCCCGCCTTCAGTTCGTGTCCTATTCCTTGAAGAGCGGGATGGATGAGCGTGTCCTCGCGTTGCGGCGGATGACTGCGCGGTTGGAGTCTGCCAGTGGCATGACCGAAGCAGCCTGGGTTTCAGATGCCTCCCAATATGTCGCGCACTATGCGGGATACCAGGCCTTGGAATGGGTTGATCGGGACCTGGTGGTGCGCTGGGTTGCTCCCCGGCAGGGCAACGAATCGGCTCTCGGCCTAGATATCAAGCAGAACGCCAAGCGCACGAAAACCTTCGAAGATGCTCGCGATGCGGGTATCCCGGCCCTTACAACACCAGTCTCCCTAGCTCAAGGTGGGGTGGGTTATTTGATCTGTGTTCCCGTCGCCGAAACTGTGGGGAGTCCTGGCGGCTTCATCGTGGCCGTTTTCCACTCGCAGATCATGCTTCACAGCTTGCTCCCAGTCGGCCTGACCGAAGGCTACGCAGTCACCATCCAGCAAGATGACAAGACTGTGTATACTGCCGAGGTCACTCAAGAAAATGCAGAATCCAAGGGCTTCGAGCAGCAACAAAAACTGGCTGCTTATGGGCGGGAATGGCGGGTCTTTTTGCGTCCCACGGCAGTGCTCTTGAAACAGGCCCGCTCATCGGTGCCAGCCTATGTGCTCTTGGGTGGCGGGATGATGGCACTATTGCTGGGTTTCGCGATCTACCTGGCCCAGAAGGCTCGCCGGGACCGCCTTCAGTTGGCGGCTTCCACTTTGGAATTGCAGACTGTTTCCGCTCGCCAAACAGCGATCCTGGAGAGCGCGAATGCGGCGATCATCACCACTGGGTTGGACCGTGTCATCCAGGTCTTCAACCATGGTGCGGAAAAAATGTTGGGCTATAAAGCCAGCGAAATCCTTGGCAAGCGAGGGACCGAGCGGTTCATGGATCCTGGGTCTTTGGCGGACTGGGCCCAAGAAATCACCCATCTGGATGGCATCACCCAGGGCTCGGGGTTAGAGGCCATCCTGAGCAGTGTCGCAGCAGGAAAATCTGCCGAGCGCGAGTTCACTTATATTCGCAAGGATGGGATTCGCATTCCTGTTTTCCTCTCTGTGACGGCGCTGCTGGACCCTGCGGGGAAGTCCATGGGGACCGTGAGTGTCGCTACGGACCTGACCCAACGCAAGTACATGGAGCGAATCCTGATTGAGCGTGAAGCTCGCTTTCGCACCCTCATCGAGAACGGCAGCGATGTCATCACCATCACCAATGAGAAAGGAATCTTCCAGTACTTGAGTCCCTCTTTGACCCGGGTGTTGGGGTGGTCCCAGGAAGAAATGTTGGGGCGCGGGTTCCAGGAATTTCTCGCTTCAGAAGATGCCGCAACCATCGAAGTCCAATACTGCGAGTTAGTGGGATCACCTCAAGGAACCACAGGGAGTTTTCTGTGCCGGTTCGCCGCCAAGGATGGAACCTACCGTTTCGTGGATGTCCAAAGCCGGAACCAAATTTCCAATCCTCTGATGGAGGGCGTTGTCTCTGTGCTTCGAGATGTCACGGATCGCATCAAGGCTGAAGAGACGCTGTCCAAAGAGCGAGACTTCACCAATGCCATCGTTGAGACAGTGGGGGCGCTGGTCATCGTCACGGATTGGGAGGGGCGCATCGCCCGCTTCAACCGCGCCTGTGAGGAAGTCACCGGATACGCCGCGGTGGAAGTGCTGGGTCAGCAATTTTGGGATGTCTTTATTCCGGAAGCCCGGCGAAAAACAATCGCCGCGGAGTTCATCGCGCGGAAAGCCACTGACTACCCGTCTTCAAATGTGTCTGTTTGGCTGACCAAGCGTGGTGAGGAACGTCATTTCGAATGGTCGGACACTGCCCTATTGGATGAAGCGGGCCAACCCGAATTTGTCATCGCCACCGGTATTGACATCACCGAGCGGGAACGCGCGGCTGAAGCCCTGAGACTGAGTGAAGAGCGAATGCACGCCGTCATCCAACGCGCACCCATGATCGTCTTTGCTTTTGATACCATGGGCGTCTTCACCATGGCTGAAGGCAGTGGCCTTTCCCTGATGAAACTCACTCCTGAGTGGGTGGTGGGCAAGAATGTGGATCGTTGGAAATCAGTTGTGCCAGAGTTGCGCCAGGATGTGGATCGCGCCTTACGAGGTGAAACCTTCACTGCTGTTCGCAGCGCTCCCGGCACGGATTTCGAGAATTGGTACGCGCCAATGAAGGATGCACAAGGAACAATCACCGGCGTCATCGGTGTAGCTTTGGATATAACGGAAAAACAAAAAATCGAGAAACTGAAAAACGAATTTGTTTCAACCGTGAGCCACGAGCTCAGGACACCACTCACCAGTATCCGGGGCTCTTTAGGCTTGATGGCGGGCGGTGTGGCAGGCGTGCTGACGGATCAGGGAAAGGCCTTGCTCGATATCGCAATCCGGAACAGCGATCGCCTTGGCCGCCTTATCAATGACATCCTGGATATCGAAAAGATTGAATCTGGGAAAATGGATTACGCCTTCAAGGATCTGGGGCTTCACTCGCTGTTGAAACAAGCCATCGAAGCCAATCGCTCCTACGGTGAACCCTTGAGTGTGAGCTTTGAGCTGGGCATCGTTCCCAATGGGGTGAGGATCTGGGCGGATGAGGATCGTCTCATGCAGGTGTTGGCGAACCTGCTTTCCAATGCGGCAAAATATTCCCCCCGTGGAGGGAAAATTTCGCTTTGGGCAGAACGCAAGGACTCCAATATTCGGGTATCGGTCAAGGATCATGGCGCAGGAATTCCCGAAGCATTCAAGGGGCGCATTTTCCAACGCTTCGCGCAAGCAGATTCATCGGATACAAAGCTGAAAGGTGGTACTGGACTGGGTTTGGCAGTTTCAAAAGCCATTGTGGAGGGGCACAATGGACGCATGAATTTTGAGAAAGCGGAAGGTGGCGGAACCATTTTTTACTTCGAGATTCCTGAAATGGTGGGGTGATTAATGTCTCTTTGTGTTTTCACACCCCTAGCGCCTAGCCTTCCCAACACGTATCATCCAGTGGATCAACTCAAGTATGAAGTGTGAGGAAGATGTGAAAGAGGATGCTCACCGCGATCTCCAAGACCAACTTCGAGTATTGAGAGATGGGTTCGCCGAGGCCATTCCGGAAAAAATGGCTGAAATCGAAGCTGTATGGGCCAGTGTCGAGAGCAATGGAGAACGTGGAATCGGTTTAGGGGGGACTGAATTCCAAGTTCTTTACCGCCTGGCACACAGTCTCGTGGGGAATTCGGGCACCTTTGGATTCAATGACATCTCTGAATGCGCACGCACCCTTGAGTCGGCTCTTGCTGAAAAGGCACCGAACAGCAAATTGCAAGAGGCCATCAAAAACTTGAGGGAAGCTGCCGCTCGCGCATTGCGTTTTTCACCACCACGACCTGAATATCTGGATTTCCCATTGAGCCCATTAAGCAATGTCTCCAGCGCCTTCAGCAAACCCCCATTGGTACTTCTTGTGGATGATGATGAATATTTTTCCGGTGAGCTTCTGCTTCAGCTCGAAGGTTACGGCTACCAAGTAAAACAATGCCGCTCCTTGACGGAGGTACCTGCCGCCCTGGAGGTGGAGATGCCAGATGCCCTCGTCATGGATATCATCCATCCCGAAGGTGAACTGGCTGGGCCAGCCTTTCTTTCCAGTCTCATCAGTCAGGGGAAAGCGCTTCCACCGACGTTATTCATATCCGTTCGGGATGACCTGAGCGCAAGACTGGAGGCCGTTCGCGCCGGTGGCTTGGGGTATTTCACAAAACCCTTGGAAATGCAGCAGCTCATCTCACGTTTGGAAGTATTGGTGGGTTACCGGGGACCCGACCCATACCGCATTCTCATGATCGAGGACTCTGCCACGGAATCCACACACTATGCCCACGTCCTCCGCCGCGCGGGGATGCAAGTCACAGTGGTCAGCAATCCACTTCAGGTCATGGAACCTTTGCTCACCGAGCGCCCAGATCTCGTTCTCATGGATCTCTACATGCCAGGGTGTTCTGGACTTGAACTTGCCACGGTCATCCGTCAACAAGATGCTTTCATGGGCATTCCCATTGTCTTTCTATCTTCGGAAACGGACATTGATCGCCAGATGAGCGGGCTTTCCATGGGTGGCGATGATTTCCTGGAAAAACCCATCTCACCGGAGCATCTGGTGGCTTCGCTGGCAGCGAGAGTGACCCGTGCGCGGTTGCTGCGGGCCAACATGAATCGGGACAGCCTCACGGGACTTTTGAATCATGGGAATTTTAAATACCATCTAAAACTCGAACTTTCCCGGGCCGCCAGACGTCAGGGCAGTTTGGCCCTTGCGGTCATAGATATTGATGAGTTCAAGCGGGTCAATGACACCTACGGCCACCCTGTGGGAGACCGGGTCATTCGCAGCCTCACGCGCCACTTGCAACAACAACTTCGTGAAACGGACATTCTTGGACGGCTGGGTGGCGATGAATTCGGCGCGATCCTGTTGGATACGGATGAAGAAGGTGCTCTGCATCGCTTGGATTCCATCAGAGAAGCTTTTTCCGCCCACCATTACCGGGGGCTGGAAGCCATTTCTGAAACCGAACCCTTCGCCGTCACGTTCAGTTGTGGTCTTTCTGGTTTCCCAGGTAAAACCAATGTGGGCGCAAATCCAGACGCCCTTATCGAGCTTGCGGATCAGGCCTTGATTGAAGCCAAACTCCACGGCAGAAACCGGCTCGTGGTAGCGGGCGCCTAGGTCGGAGTAAACTTATTAAATACGAATAGGAAGGGGTTGGCCCATGGGCATCATCCTTGGCTTCGGACATGATCTTGCGTCCAGCAAGGTGCTATTGGTGGATGACGATTCATTCATGCGCCGACTCTTTGAAGCTCAAGTAAAAACCCTGGGTTGCAAGGTCGGGATCGCCAAGAACGGAGAAGAAGCGGTGAAAATGATCCCAGACGAAAAGCCAGATCTGGTGCTCATGGATGTGGTGATGCCTGGCATGGATGGCTTTGAAGCCTGCATTTGGATGAAGCGCCTCCCCGAGATGAATGGCGTGCCGGTGGTATTGCTTACGGCCTTGGGCCGTGATGCCAAGGAGCGCAGCTTTGCCGCGGGGGCAGCCGGTTTTCTTCGGAAGCCCCCCTCCCTGATTGAACTGCAGTCCAAGATCTCAACTTTGTTGCTCATCCGAGGTCTGGAGCAGGAATTGGGGACAGACGCCCCAGTTGTTGAACTTCTCGATAAAGATTCATCGTTCAAGCCTGTGGTTTGGATGGCTTCCACCAATCAGTCCTTGCGCTTAAGAATCACGTCCCAATTGGAACGGGAAGGGTTCACGGCCAAAATCTTTGAAGGGCTCGCTCCGCTTTCAGAAGCTCTTGAAAGTGACCTGCTCCCGGATCTGCTCATCCTTGAACATGATCCAAAGGATGGTGACGCGGTGGAGGTTTCTAAACGCATTCGCAGCGCGGAAGCCACCGCGCATGTGCCCATTCTCATGCTGGTGTTGGATTCGGATTTGAAAGGTGAATTGAATGAAGCGCCGTGTGGCGCATCCGAATTCTTGCTGAAGAGTGCTGATGCAGCGGATATCCGGCAACGTGTGAAGTTGCTCCTGCGGCTTTCCGTGCTGGAATCCGCCCGCCGCGTAAATCGACTCAAAGCTTAGTAGATAAGCCCTCGCGGGCCCCACAAGATGGATCTCTGGATGAGTTTCGGTGGGGTTCCACGTATTCTGGGGTCTTGGAGTGAACACCCTCGTGACCTTTCCCCATGGCTCTTTTTTCATCCGCGATCTGGAGATCAGTCCCCGGCTGGTCATGGCGCCGCTGCATGAAATCACCGATCAGCCCTTCCGGAAATTCATCAAGGAAATCGGTGGGGTAGGGCTTGTGGTAAGTGAGATGATCTCCAGCGAAGCGCTGATCCGCTCTGCCCGCAAAGCCGAGAAGATGATGGCCAATACCGGTGAGCACCCGTACTCCATGCAACTTTCCGGGGGTACGCCTTCGGTCCTCGCGGAGACTGCGCGGCTCTGCGAAGAGGCCGGTGCCGACATGGTGGATCTCAATATGGGCTGCCCCGCGAGCAACGTGACCAAAGGCGGCGCGGGCTCGGCCCTGCTGCGAGATATCCGGCTCGCGGAATCCTGCGTCTCGGCCATGGTCAAGGCCGTGAAGATCCCCGTCACCGTCAAGATGCGTGCGGGCTGGGACGCTTCCCAAAAGGAGCGCGGTGAGTTCCTGGATTTCTTGCATATGTTCGAAGGCGCGGGCATCGAGGCTTTGGCGATCCATCCCCGGACACGGGCGCAGCAATACGAAGGCAACGCCGACTGGAGCATCATCGCCCGCGCGGTGGATGCGGGCGTGCGCTATCCCATCATCGGCAACGGCGATGTGGTCACGCCCCAGGACGCCTTCCGCATGGACCGCGAAACCGGCTGCGCCGCCGTGATGATCGGCCGCGGCGCGCTATACAACCCCTTCATCTTCCGCGAGGTGCTGGACCCGGAATTCCATGTGACCACAGAAATGCGCGTGGATGCCACACTCCGCTTTTTCCGTATCCTGCTCGAATTGCTGGAACCAAGGGAGGCCTTGCACAAGATCAAGAAGATCGGTTCCTGGTTCACCAAAGGCATCCCCGGCGGTGTGGCCTTCCGGCAGAAACTGAACCAATGCAACGACCCCGAAGAACTGCTCGCGGATCTGGAAGCGCTGAAGCACATGCAGGCGGCATGAGGGCTAGGATTTGCTGGTTACAAAATCCAATCGGCAATCCAAAAATGGAAAATAAGATCAGGGACTTTTGCCGAATCAACGAAAACATTCGCCACGGATTTTACGGATTTCCATGGATGAAAAATCAGGTGTATAACTTCGAGCCTTCGCTATCACACATACGTGGACAAGGGGATATTAATCCGTGTAAATCCCCGTTCATCCTCGGCTGATAAAAGCTTTTTCGGCCGGGGTTGAACGGGGATTTACGGGGACAAAAAAAAGAGGGGAGATAGCACTTTCCAGATGATTGTTTTTCTCTGTTTCCCTCTATTTTCCCTCCGCTTCTCTCCGCGTGGTTCATTTTTTCATAAGCACGACTCTCACCAGATGCTTCGCTTCCTGCTGCCGCCACCCCCGAAAAGTGAGCCCATGACGCCGCGGATAAGGGACCTTCCGATCTGGCTGCCAGCGGCGCGGACGACACTTTTACCGAAGGATTCGGCAAAGCCCATGCGACCAATGCCCGCGGCTTCGGCCTTGGCTTCGGCGGCTTGCTGCTGCTCCTGGTGAGCCGCTTGTGCCTGCTGCTCGGCGCGGGTTTTCAGCATCTCAAAAGCGCTATCGCGATCCAGTTCGTTTTCGTAATGGCCCGCCACCAGGCTTTGGGCGATGACTTGTTTTCTCTCATCGGTGTTGAGTGGAGGAAGCTGGCTTTGAGGCGGATAGATCAGGGCTCGCTGCACCATGCCCGGTGTGCCTTTTTCATCCAGGAAACTCACCAGGGCTTCGCCCACACCCAATTCGGTGATGGCCGTTTCCACCTCCAGATCAGGATTGGTGCGGAAGGTCGTGGCGGCAGCCTTCACCGCCTTCTGGTCACGGGGCGTGAAGGCCCGCAAGGCATGTTGGATCCGGTGCCCCAGCTGCCCCAGCACCTTGTCGGGGATGTCGAGGGGATTCTGGCTGCAGAAGTAGACGCCCACGCCTTTGGAGCGGATGAGGCGTACCACTTGTTCGATCTTGGAGAGCAGTGCTTCCGGCGCATCCTCGAACAGCAAATGGGCTTCGTCGAAGAAAAACACGAGTTTAGGTTTTTCTGGATCACCGACCTCCGGCATCCGTTCGAAGAGTTCCGACAACATCCAGAGCAGGAAGGTGGCGTAGAGTTTCGGCGCTGTGATGAGCTTGTCCGCCGCCAGGATGTTCACCATGCCGCGGCCATCGGGGCCGGTCTGCATCAGGTCATCGAGATCCAGGGCAGGTTCGCCGAAGAAGTGTGCCCCGCCTTGGTTTTCGAGTTCCAGGAGGCCACGCTGAATGGCACCGATGCTGGCGGCACTGACATTTCCGTACTGGGTTCTGAAGTCTGCCGCATGGTCTCCGACGTATTGCAGCATGGAACGAAGATCCTTGAGATCCAGTAGCAGAAAGCCATTGTCATCAGCAATCTTGAAGGTCATGGACAACACACTGCCCTGGGTGTCATTGAGGTTGAGCATCCGCGCGAGCAGCAGTGGTCCCATGTCGCTGATGGTCGTCCGCACCGGATGTCCGGCCTGGCCGAAAAGATCCCAGAACGTGACCGGGCAACCTTGGAAGGAAAATTCCGGAGAACCCAAAGCTTGGAGGCGTTCGGTGATCTTCGGATTCTCAGAGCCGGTTTTAGCCATCCCAGAAAGGTCGCCTTTCACGTCCGCCATGAAGACCGGCACGCCGATGGCGCTGAAGCGCTCGGCCATCACGCGCAAGGAAACGGTTTTTCCGGTGCCTGTGGCACCCGCAACAAGACCGTGGCGGTTGGCCATGCAGGGCAGGATCTCCAGATCCACAGGCCCTTTGGCGATGATGAGCGGCTTGGTCATGGATGCTCCTAAAAGCCTGCAATGCTTCCTTGAAACCTACGCATGGGAGCGAGAATCCAAATCATTCCCACTCCCCAAACAAGCCGCGTTGGACGCCGGCGTGTGGATCCGATGGGAAGGGAAATTCCGCGGCGGGAGCCCAGGGCTGCTCGGGAGTGAACGGGCCTGGCAGATTGATTTCCGGGGGCACCCAGCGCAGAGCCGGGATGGCGGGAAGCCTTGCCAACATGGCGTTGACAGCACCTTCGCTAGGGATGGCGGGAACTCGGAGAAGGGCCACGGGTGGGTGCTGTAGAAGGTCTTTGAATTCCACAGGAAAGGCCGCGCGGGATTCCAGTGGAGACGGGATTCGAGCATCGGCACCTAGGCCGATCGTGAAACTCGGTGGTGCCGGTGGAAGGGCCAAACTGTTGCGCCATGGATGGCCTTCCCGCATGGCCTGAAGACCCAGCAAATTAGCTACTTCCGGGTCATGGCAAGGACCTAATTGAACCGATGATTTCAAACGGGATTCAAGAATCCTCATCAGGTTCCGTAATCCATCCGCCGCTGCGTTCCAGGATCCACTGGCACTTTGAAACTCTGACCCGCCCAGGATCCCCACCCGCCAACCGCAGCGTTTGCGCTGAAAGGGAAGAGTCTGGGGCCAGCCACCCTCGCTCATGCGCTGGCTGAAAGCCCGTTCCAATTCCAGTTGGGTTGCTTCGAGATCGATGGCGATTGCTTCAAGGTCCAGGGCAGGCAGGGCGCCGAGGGGCAATAGCAATTCGCCCCAAAGAAAGCCCGGCACCACTTCATCGGAGGCGGACAGGAGCGCTGTATCACCATGGGGGACATGGCCAAAATCAGGCAGAGACCAGGCTTTGCCACTATCCGGCACCCAGCCCAAGGCACCTTGCCGCCAAAGTTCACCCGCTGAACCCGCAGGTGCTTCTGGCCCATGCATCCAGCCACGAAAAATCCCGGAAGCGAAATGAACCACGGCATTTTCCCGTATATGGAGGGAAAGGCCGGGCAGAGTGCTCAGGGCCTCAAAAAATCCAGTCCTGGAATCGCCCCCCAACGCATGCAGCCAAGATGGTTCCGCGTCCCAGACAAGCGCAAGGCCACCCGGTAGCAAGGCTGTCATCTCGTTGAGAGCCCTCAGTGCCATCCATGGAGATAAAGGCGGAGTAGGCGCGACGCACTCCAGAACCCGAGTACCCGTCCATCCTGCAAAAGGTGTGTCGGTGCCGCAACGGATGAAATAGCCCTTGCCTTCCGTCAATCGCACGCGGCCTCCGGCAAGCTCGAGAATGCCTCGGGGGCAAAGACCGGGCGACCCGCGCCGCCAGGAGCGAAGACTTGGCTCCATCGGTTTCTGAGGCGCTGAGCCGATTCCTCTGCGGCGACGAGTTCCGAGCGGCCCAAGAGGCGGAGGCCCAACCACGTGGCGGCCAAGGTGCAGCCAGTGCCACGCCGTTGGCCTGGAAGGCGGGGTGAAGCAGGCAGCGCGGTGATGCTCTTTGCGGTGATCCAGAGATCTTGGATGTCAGGGCCAGGGGCATGACCACCCTTGAGCCATACGGCGTGGGCACCGCGTTCCAGCCAAGGTCGGGCCAGGATTTCGACTCCCGCGGTCTGGATTTGAGCAGGCGGAAGGCCGGCGGCGGCGGCGGCCTCGCCGCGATTCGGACTCACCACCCAGAACCCATCTTTCAGAAGCACATCTGCCATGCGGCGCAGTTCTCCCCCGTCGTGCAGACCCACGCCTGCCGAGGGGGCAAGGATGGGGTCCCAAATACGGATCGGGGGATCAAGGGCCCTTAAGGTGGCTGCAAGGCGCCGGAAGGTCCCTTCATTCAGGGCGGCCATACCCAGCTTCACCCCCCAGCGCCCCACGAGATGGGGGCCAAGGATTTCGAGCCGCTTCACCGGGTCCATGGAGGGGGCTTCGATCTGTTGGCAGGCCAGGCCATTCTGCAAGGTCTCGGCGGTGCTTACGGCCATGGGGTACACGCCAAGGGCCTGGAGGGTCATCACATCCCGCAACAGGCCTGCACCTGCGGATGGATCCATACCGCCCAAGCAAAGGGCGATCAAGGGCGTGGAATTCAAGGGTGCTGGGGTGGTCATGCGAGGCCTTAAGAATGCCATCATCTTCGTGCCTCTCCGCGCTTCAATCGTCAATCATCAAGTGACAATCGAAAATCCAAAAGGCTTGCTGGCGGTCATTCTTCGATGGATAGCTCGACCCAAACCGGCCATGGGGGGCTTTTTGAGGCCGAGCCATTCGCTCGATCCAACCATAGCGGTATTTAGAGATGAGCTAGTGGAACAAAGCGTAGACAGGGTGGTTTTTTGCTTTTCTTGGTGTGGAACAAAAACTAATGAGTGTAAAACATTAGTTAATAATAAATTCAGCCCACCGAAGTGGGCTGAACAACATCACCAAGTTTCAGGAGATAACTGCGCTTGCGGGTATTACTTCTTCTTTTTACCGCCCTTGCCGTTCACGTCGTCAGCCAGCTTTTTGCCTGGCTTGAACTTCGCGACCTTCTTCGCGGCGATCTTGATGGGCTTGTTGTCCCGTGGATTGCGGCCCGTGCGGGGTCCGCGGCTCACCGTCGAGAAGGTTCCAAAGCCCACGAGAGTGACTTTGTCGCCTGTGCGAAGGGCGCCGGACACGCTGGAGATCATCTGGTCCAGGGCTGCAGCAGCCTGGGCCTTGGTGATTCCTGCCTTGTCCGAAATGGCGGTGACCAGTTCGGCTTTATTCATGAAGTACCTCCGAAAATGGGGACATCGGTCCCCGGGTAAAGGAAATCAGAATCACCCCACGATGAGATGTCCCGGTTCCACTAGCTTTTCAATTGGAAAGGAGCTTGAAACCCTTGCGGTTCCTAGGTGTTTGCTAAACTCCAACGAAGGTACGGTCTGGATGCAGTGGCGTCAAGGGTTTTCATAAATTTATTTTCGGGATCAAGCTTAAATAGGGAGTCTAGAATCTATCAACCTGGCTGAAGAGGCAATATTCCTGAATCCTAACTCCTAGAAAATAAGCAGATGCACTATAGGTGCGCCTTCAGGAGACAGCATTGTTCCACAGCAAAGCAGTCGCAACGTTCCACGGATTTTTGCCGTTGGGAAAGCCCTCCAAGCCTACAATGAAGCCATGTCCTTTCCCTTCTTTCTGCGCCTGGCCTACGTCGGCACGAGCTTCTATGGATGGCAAATTCAGACCACCTTGCGAAGTGTTCAAGGGGAATTGTGGAAGGCGCTCCAAGCCCTGGATCCAGACGCACCCATGCCCCAAGGCACCGGTCGGACGGACGCGGGGGTCCATGCGAAGGCTCAGGGTGTGCTGGTACTCACCGCGCGAGCCTGGGACCCTTATCGCTTGATGGCGGCCCTTAACGCCCATCTGCCCCCTGATGCCAGGGTGATGACCGCGGAGACTGCTCCCTTGGGTTTCTTCCCTCGGCACCACGCCGTGGCCAAGCGTTATGTCTACAAGCTTCAAGAAGGGCCTGCCGCGGATCCGTTCCTGCTCAACCGGGCCTGGCATCAATATGGCAAAGCGCCATTGGACCGGGAAGCCATGACCCAAGCCGCTGTGCAGCTGGTTGGAGAACACGATTTTTCCAGCTTTCGAGCTGCGGAATGTTCGGCGAAGACGGCCGTCCGTAGGTTATTCAAGGTTGAACTTAGGGACCGTGGGACCGCACTGGATCTGGTTTTCGAGGGCACCCGATTTCTGATGCATCAGGTGCGCATCATGACCGGAACACTGGTGGACGTGGGTCGTGGCAGAAAATCACCGGACTCCATCGCCACGATTCTCGCCGCGCAAGATCGTAGTAAGTCGGGCATCTCCGCCCCCGCCCATGGCCTCTATATGGATCAGGTCTGGTACCAACGCCGCTGGGGCATCGGTGAGCCGAGCCCGTGGCCGGAACCTGAAAACCAAGACTGACCAACACCTCGGTATACCTTGGCAGTCTGGAACTATCACTATTAGGTGTTGCGTTTTTCTGCGCTTGGAGCAGCCCTGTCTCCGGTAGTTAGTGATGAAACAGACAAAGGAAAGCGGACAGACTGGTGAGTTGGTTTGGATGTGATTGCTGAGGGACAGCATGATAGAAAAAGGGTTTCCAATGCTGAAGGGCCTCCTACTCCTGGTTATGTTGTGGAGCCTGGGTTGTAGCGGATCGGGAAGTCCAGACCCTGCCCGCGCGCCAGCTACTTTCCAATTCAGCTTGGCCACCCAATCAGCCACTATCCAGGCCGGTGGAAAGCAAGATCTCCAACTCTCCATTTCCCGCACCGGGGGCTTTGATCAACCGGTCCAGTTCACTGTGCTTGGCTTCCCCGTCGGCGCCCTGGGGACTTTCAGCCCGAACCCGGCCCCAGGAAGTAGCACCACACTCCATTTAGTGGCCGCCGCAGACACGCCGACCGGTACCTATTCGGTGGTGGTCCAGGCCAGCGCAGGAGGGAACTCTCCGAGTCTTCCGCTTACCTTCACGGTCAGCCCCGCGCCGGACTTCCAACTCGGCGTCACGACCACCAACCTAACTCTGACCCAGGGCACGTCCGTTTCAACCCAGGTCAATCTCAATCGTTCTGGTGGTCTTGCTGACGGAGTGAACTTCAGCGTTGACGGCCTCCCCAGCGGCCTTACCGCGGTCTTCACCCCCAACCCGGCCACCGGTTCCACCAGCTCTCTCACCTTCAGTGCAAGCGCCTCCTGCACCCCTGGGACCTACGCCCTTAACCTGCAGGGTGCAGCTGGCTCCCTTCAGCACGCAACCTTGCTCAATGTCACCGTCAGCCCCGCGCCGGATTTCCAACTCAGCACCACCTATCCCAGTTTGGCCATGGCCCAGGGCACTTCGGCTTCTATCGCCGTCAACCTCAATCGCTCTGGAGGCTTCGAAGATGGTGTCAGCTTCAGCGCCGATGGCCTTCCCGTCGGGCTCACCGCAGTCTTCGCCAGCAATCCGGCCACCGGTTCGTATAGCTTCCTAAATTTCACTGCCAGTGCCTCCTGTGCCCCTGGAACCTATAGCCTAACTCTGCGTGGTGTGTCGGGCTCCTTGCAGCGCACGACCCCCCTCAGCGTGGCCGTGGGCGTTCCAGGCCCCGATTTCAGCCTAGGGGGGGCTGGCAATGCCTGGGTCGTTTCGCCGGGAGGCGGAATGGGGCAAAGGTTTTATGTCACCCGGGCCGGAGGATTCACAGGAGCTGTGGAGCTGAGCGTGGAGGGCCTGCCCACGGATGCCACCGCAAGCATCTCCCCCAACCCTGCCGTCGGCGATAGCTCAGTGGTGACGGTTCGGATCCCCACAACTGTGGCAGAGGGCAAGTACGCTATCTCGCTCAAGGGTAGTTCCGGCACACTTTGGCACACGAGCCTTTTCGTCCTATGGATCACGAAGCTACCAGCACTGGTGCTCTCTTTGGATCCATCCAGCGTTGTGCTTGACCCTGGCACCCAGGCCAATGTTTCCGCCAGCATCCAGCGTCGGGAGGACATCACGGGCCCAGTCACATTGTTCGGTGATGCCACCCTTCCCAGCGGACTATCCTTGGCAGGGTTTCCGATGTACATCAGCGGGAATTCGACTTCCTTTCCCATCTCCGCGGATGCCGCTATGGAGGCCGGGAATTATGCCCTGGCTTTCTTTGCGATGGGCCCCGGCGGAGGTGGCGGCGGACGGTCCCTGCCCGTCACAGTTCGCGGATTCAAGGTGAGCCTGGACAGCAACGTCCAATTATTTCGTGCGGGTTCCCCCTCTGATTCATCAACGACCGTTCGTATTTCCCACTACGGCGGAGATGCTTCATCGCTGGCCTTGAGTCTGGAAGGGCTCCCGGCGGGCATCACAGCAGCTTTTACCCCGACCCCCACAAGCGGCGATTCCTCCCTTCTGACTCTCCATGCGGATGGAAACGCGCCTGAGGGATCCGTTGCCTTGACCCTTAGATGCATCGGGAACGGAAGGACGCGGGTCTTGCCTCTGGCCTTGGTGGTCTCAGGGACTGCCACTTCGGCCTTCCATCCGGTAGGCCCCCCCTTGTGGGAATACGGCTACGGGAGCAGGGCAGTCAAGCTCAAAGATGGCCGGGTGCTGCTCACGGGTGGCGATGATATGGGCCCGATCCTTGCCAGCACTGAGTTCTTCGATCCGTCACTAGGTGGAGGGATCGGAGGGTTTGTCCAGGGGCCGCCCATGAAGAAGCCCCGTTACCTGCACACTGCTACGCTCCTCAGAGATGGGCGCGTGCTTATGGTGGGTGGCGACCCATCCTCCGGCTCATCGGGTTCCAACCCGGCCACCGCCGAGATCTTTGATCCTTCCGCCAATGGCGGGAAAGGCGCTTTTGCATTGGTGTCTGCTACTCCCGCAGGCGGGACAGAACGCAATGCAACGCTGCTCCCCGATGGCCGGGTGATGATTTTTGGTGGCAACAGTGTGGAGGTCTTCGATCCCCTCGGAGATGGCGGAAAAGGAACCTTCTCGCCGTTCGGACAACTCCTGCATGAAAGAGCCCACTATGCCTTCCAGTCCTTGCTGGATGGTTCAGTCGTGATCTACGGAGGGGATGGCTACAGTCCCTTGGATGCCGTGGAGCGCTTCACGCCTGGGCCTGTCACAGGGCTATCGGCGCCACTGGCCTGGTTGAAAGTGGGCCGGTTCTTCCACTGTGCCGCAGGCCTTGTGGACGGCAGCGCCCTCGTGGTGGGTGGGGCAGATCCCTCCTACTCGGGACCCAAGGCCTTTGTCGAGCATTACGACCCTGCTGGCGCCGGCGGCCGCGGGATTTCAGAAATGCTCAAACCCATGAACTACCCGAGGGCACTGTTCAGTCTTACCCAGCTCCGGGATGGACGGTTGCTCGCGGTGGGGGGCCAGACCAACCATGACAATACGGCTACCGCCGAGACCTTTGATCCCTTGGCTCTGGCCAATGCCTGGCTCACCACAGGGAACCTCTCAGCACCCAGGGCTGGGCATTTGGCCATCCTCCTGGACGATGGTCGTGTGCTCATTCTGGGCGGCGGGCTCAGATCAGCAGAGGTTTATCAACCTTAATAGGACCTCAGACCAGCCTTCGCCCTTCCATGGCCCGGCTGAGGGTCAAGTCATCGGCGTACTCCAGATCGCTGCCTACCGGCAACCCCATGCCGATGCGCGTGACCTTCAATCCGAGCGGCTCCAGAATACGCGCCAGCCAGGCTGCGGTGGATTCTCCATCCATGGTGGGATTGAGCGCCAAGACAATCTCGTGAATCTCGTGATCCTCCAGGCGCTTGAGCAATTCGCGGATCCTGAGCTGGTCTGGGCCCACTCCGCGAAGGGGCGAGATCAATCCACCCAGCACGAAGTAGCGACCACGGAACTGGCCATTGCGCTCGAAGGTGAGGACATTGGATGCCTCCGCCACTACAGCAAGGACCGTTGGTTCCCGTTTGGGATCCTGGCAGATGGAACAGATGGGTTGGTCGGTGAAGGCGCCACAGCGCTCGCAAAATCCCACTCGGTGGGCGGCCTGCGTCAGCAACGCACCCAGGTGCTCCATGGCCTGTGGTCCTTCTTTGAGAAGGTGCAACGCCATGCGCTGCGCACTCTTTGATCCCACACCAGGGAGTTTTTGCAAGGCGTCCACAACCGCCTGTAGAGGGGCGGGGAGGTTCATCAGGCTTTCAGGCCTGGGATATTCAATCCAGCGCCCATGCCTCCAGTGGCCTTGGCCATGGCTTCATCGGCCTTCTGGGCCGCGTCCTTGAAGGCGACTAACAGAAGGTCTTCGAGCATGGAGGGATCTTCAGGATCCATGGCTTCTTTGGCGATGGAAATCTTCTGGACTTCCTTGGCGCCATTCAGCATGACCTTTACCGACTGCCCACCCGCGGTGCCTTCGACCCGAAGTGTTTGCTGAGCTTCCGCCAGTTTCGTTTGCATGGCCTGGGCCTGTTTCATCAGGAATCGCATGTCCATGAGTGCTCCTTATTTTAGTGATGTGAAGTGGATCCGGCGCATTCGGCGGGCCAGCAGTAGCATGGCCCAGTAACCTGAGGGGATGGCGAGGAGGCTAAGCAACATGCCTCCGTATAGGTATGATTTCAACACGGGTCGTAGCATTTCATGCAGGGCTTCGAACCCCTGCCAGGTCACGAAACTGCGCCATCCGATCTCATGCCAATGGACGGTGGATAGATCCAGGATGATGCCACGTCCCCGGATGAAATTCCCAAGGTAGGCTGACGCGGTGGCGATGGGCACCATGGTCCAAGGATTGTTGATGAACGCGGCGATGAACATCAGAGGCCGGTTCAGGCTTCGAAACAACGCGCAAAAAAGCAGCACCATGGCTGTATGCAATCCAAGCAAGGGATTGAAAGCCACCGCCAGCCCGACGGCGAAGCTCCAGGCGATTTTTTCTGGATCCAAATCTGGATGCAGAATGTGCTGCTTGAGCCTGGCGGAAAGACCCCGCTGCTGGGCTTCTGCGACCTTTGGGGGAGTCGCTTGGGCGGAATCATCCATCATGAAATGCCTGGCTGATGAGAGGGGAGTTCAAAATGATCAAAGCTGTGGTCGTCCAAAGGAATCCATGAGTCTCCAGCATAAACGAGTACCGGTGATTCCCCTTGGTCCACGGCCTCAGCCACCGTTTGAAGTGGAATCCCCAGACGGGATTCCAGGTCTTCTTTTTTTACGGATGACGCGAAACACCGGGCGTAGTCTTCGCCACCAAAAAGCTCATCGGCGGTAAGCCCTGGCTGCAATTTCATGGTCACGCCACTGGCATCTGCCAGCATCCTCAAGTCCTTTGAAAGACCATCCGAAAGATCTATGCACCCATGGATTTCAGGCATTCCCGCAAGCCGCGGTCCAAGTCCCAGGTTGGGGCTCGGAGCCAGGTGGCACCTGATGTCGGGATCAGGATGGGATGGCTCCCAGCGCAGGCCACGTTCCAGTTTTCGCAATCCGCTCAGACTCCGACCCAAAGATTGATCCACGAAAAGATGATCACCTTTGCTAATCCCATCGCGCCGCAGCCAACGCCTCGCGGAACCGAAGGCCGTTAGGCCCAAACCGATGCCTTTGGAGCGCCCCACCGTGTCGCCCCCAAGCACCGGAATATTGAATTCACGGGCCGCCTCCGCCAGACCCTTCAAAAACGCTTCCAGCCAAAGCATCTCTAGCTCCGGCGGTAAAGCCAAGGTGAGTGTGAAACCGAGGAACCTTGCGCCCGAGGCATCGAGATCCGACAAATTAACTTTCAGGAGTTTCGAGCCTAGGAGTTCGGGCGGATGCCACTCCGTGCGGAAATGAATTCCCTCTTCCATCAAGTCCGTTGTGACCAACAGCACTTCGCCGGGCGGTGCTGCCGGGATGGCTCCGCAATCGTCAATTAATGCTTCGCCACCAGGTAACAGGGCTTGGATGCGGGTCAGGATGTCCAATTCTCGGGAAGCCACTTGATAAGTCTCCCACAAGGAGGCTATGGGCAGTGGCACTTGGCAATGATCCAGCAGTCATGAGTTTTGATGCTGATGGCCCCAAGCTCAACGCTCATACCTCAAACCCATGCCCCCCACGAGGTCTGTGCTTGGCGATGCCTGGTTCCTTTGATAATCTTGAAAGGTTCGCTCAACGCGTAGACAGAGGAGTCGGCCCCATGGCAATCACCAAGGTTTGGATCGAAGAAGGCTGCATCGTATGCAACGCCTGTGAAGCAGAAACCCCGGATGTCTTTCACGTGACCGACACCAGCTGCAACATCATGGGCAGTGCGCGAAAAGATGGCGTGGACAGCGAGAACCGTGAAGAAATGAGTGAGCTGAACGATGACGTCCAAGCCGATCTGACGGACAGCATCATTGCCGCCGCCGCCGGGTGTCCGGTGGAAGTCATCAAGTACGAACAGTCCTAGGGGGCTGCGGGCGCTAGACTTTAAGACTGAAGTGGGACGGCGCTTGGGCGCCGTTCTTTGCATATACGAAAGACCTTTCGGCAGGATGAAAGATTCAGTCATTTTCAGGTGAGGTCCCCATGCTCCAGCGCCTTCAGGCCGATCTAAAAACTTCCATGTTGGCGAAGGACAGCGCCCGGACCGGCGTGCTGCGCATGGCCCTGGCAGCTTACAAAAACGAGGCCATCGCCAAGGGCCTTGGGCCTCAAGGAACCTTGAGCGAGGCAGATACCATCACGGTGTTCAAACGGCTGGTGAAGAGTCGTGAAGATAGCGTTGAGCAATTCGCCAAGGCCGGTTATGCGGATCGTGCCGCGTCCGAGCAGGCCGAAATCGCCATCCTCAAGCCCTACTTGCCGGCCATGCTGGAGGGAGCCCAACTTGAAGCCGCCATCCGCCAGGCCATCGCTGACACCGGAGCGAGTTCAAAAAAAGATCTGGGCCAGGTCATGAAGGCTCTCCAAGCCACAGCAGGTGGCGCCTATGATGGCAAAGCCGCAAGTCAGCTCATCGGATCGCTCCTAAACTAAAAAACACTACGCGGAGGGCAGCGGAGTAGCGGAGGGTAGCTGAGAAAGCATTTCTTTTTCAACCCTCCTTTTCTCCGCTTCCCTCCGCTACTCCGCTACCCTCTGCGTGGTTATTTTCCCTACTTGAAATGAGACCAATATGAAGCAATCGAAACTCCTACTCCAGACCCTTCGCGAAACGCCCAAAGACGCTGATGTCATCAGCCAACAGCTGATGATGCGCGCAGGGATGATCCATAAGCAGGCGGCTGGCATCTACAGCTACTTTCCGCTGGCCTTGCGCAGCATCCGCAAGTTCGAGCAAATCGTCCGCGAAGAACTCGAGAAAGACGGCTGTCAGGAAATCCTGATGCCTACGGTCCAGCCTGCCGAATTATGGGAAGAGAGCGGCCGTTGGACTTTTTACGGCAAGGAGCTGCTGCGCTTCAAGGACCGCAAGGACACTTGGTTTTGCTTGGGGCCCACTCACGAGGAAGTGGTGACGGACATGGTCCGCCGCACGGTCCACAGTTATAAGCAACTGCCTATCAACGTGTTCCAGATCCAAACCAAATTCCGCGATGAGATCCGCCCGCGCTTCGGTCTCATGCGAGGGCGTGAATTCATCATGAAGGATGGCTATTCCTTCCATGCGGACGACGCGGATGCTGACCGTGAATACTGGGTCATGTTCGAAGCCTACAAACGAATATTCGCGCGGCTTGGGGTGAAATTCAGATCTGTGGAGGCCGATAGCGGTGCCATCGGTGGCTCCTTCACGCATGAATTTCATGTGCTTGCCGGCAGCGGCGAAGACGGCATTTTGAGCTGCAACGCCTGCGAATACACCTCCAACATTGAAAAGACCGAGGCTCCAGCGGTGCAGGCCGAAGCTCATGGAGCTGCCTTCGAGCTTAGGCGGGACCATTTTTGCACTCCCGGCATTGTCAGTCAGGAAGCCCAGGCCGCAGGCATGATTGATGCGGAGCATCCCAGTGGGATGCCCATCGCCCAAACCAGCAAGTTTTTCCTCTACCGCGTCACTTTGGCGGATCGGACCACCAAGCTCGTGGGTGCCGTGCTCAGGGGTGATCACGAAGTCAATGCTGTGAAGGTGAAGAATCTCATCGGCGCGACAGAAATCGAATTGTTCCCAATTGAAGAAGCCGAAGCCATCACCGGCGCCAAATCAGGATTCATGGGTCCCGTTGGGTTGAAGGATGTCCACTTTTTCGTGGATTTGAGCCTTCAGGGAGCGGTGAACCTGACCTGCGGCGCGAACCGCACGGACTACCATCACTTTGGTTTTTCGCCGGAAAGGGATCTGCCGGGTTGCACCTCGGCAGACATCCGCATGGCGACTGAAGGTGACACTTGCACCCGCTGTCATAAAGGGCATTACCAGGCCTTCCGCGGCATCGAAGTGGGCCAGGTCTTCAAGCTGGGTACCAAGTATTCCAAGAGCATGAACTGCACGTTCCTCGACGAGCAGGGCAAGGAGCAACCTATGGTCATGGGTTGCTATGGCATTGGCGTCACGCGCACCGTGGCCGCCACCATCGAGCAGAACTATGATGCGGATGGCATCATTTGGCCCTGGCCCATCGCGCCTTTCCAGATCCACCTGCTCAGTCTGGATCCTGCGAATCCCGAAGTCAGCAGCCTGGCGGATCAGGTTGAAAAGGAGCTCGAAGCGGCCGGGTTTGAAGTGCTCCACGATGAGCGCGAAGGTTTGAGCCCTGGTGCCAAATTCAAGGATGCAGACTTGCTCGGCTTTCCCCTTCGCATCCTGGTGGGTGCCCGCGGACTGAAGGAGGGCCTGATTGAACTGCGGGACCGCCGCACCAAGGTCGTCGAGAAAGTCCCCCCTGCTCAAATTTTAGAGCTGGTGCAGAAGGCAAAAAACGGCATTATGAAAGAGCTTCAGTCCGCCGGAGGGAGATAAACAATGGCCGAGGGTCCCATTTACCTGACCACCTTCATCGAAGGCGTGCTGGTGCATGGCTCCTCAAACCCATCCGTGTTGTTGGTGCCTTCAGTGCATTCGCCCCACCGGGGCCTGCTGATGCCGCCGCAAGTGCCCTGGGCGCCGGGGTTTCTTCCACCTGCATTGCTGCAGAACCTCATTGATGCCACTTGGAAAATTCCCTTTCGCTTTTCAGATAGCAGCAAACTACCGGTGGTTTTTGATGAGCGAACCTCCCGCCTGCCCACGCCCTGGCTCCTGCGCCTGGAAGGACTCGAAGGCCAGCAACGTCTGTACATCACCCATCTCCTGCGCTGCAAAGCCACTCAGGATCAGCTTCCCACGCCGCCCGAAGGCGGAATCTGGCTCACCGAAAGCACGCTTCAGGCCATGGATATCGTGGGTGGTGTGAAACGGCTTTGTCAGGCAGCATTGTGGGCGGTGAAAGAGGGATGAGGCCCAAGTCTAAAGAAAAAAAAGGGCGCCTCGGGGCGCCCTTTTCATTGAACCTCGACTCTCAACTAAGTTCGAAGGCATTGAAGAAATAGGCCACCTCAAACGCGGCGCTCCCGGGGCTGTCTGAGCCATGGGTGGCATTGCGGCCGATGTTGGTACCAAAACGCTTACGGAGCGTGCCTTCCGGGGCATTGGCGGGGTTGGTGGGGCCCATGAGATCGCGCCATTTCAGGATCGCGCCATCACCTTCCAGGCACATCATCACCACGGGGCCTTCGGTCATGAAATCTTCCAGTTCCTGGTAAAAGCCCTTACCCACGTGTTCGTGGTAGAAGCCCTTGCAGATATCGGCGCTCAACTGTACACACTTGAGGCTGCGGATCTTCAGGCCGCTTTGCTCAATGGCACTGATGATTTCACCCGCATGGCCGTCCTTGACGGCGTCTGGCTTCACGATGGCGAAAGTACGTTCAGTTGCCATGAGTTCTCCTGAATGCAAACCTTAAGTGTGCCTGGGCCTTGGCATCCTAACAACTCTCAATTCTGTTGCGGCCCGAGCCTTTAGCTGAGTAGTGTTGCTCTTTGTGCGTAACTTTATGACCGAACTCATCCCAGCCCATCTTGATCACCGCCGTTCCTGGGCGGAATTCGTCTACTGCTATCCGGTGATTTCACGCCGGTCCAAGGGGGTTTCCCTGGGTGTGAACCTGAATCCAGACAAGGTCTGCAACTTCGATTGCGTTTATTGCGAAGTTGACCGAACCAAAGCTGGAAAGCGGCGTGACATCGATCTGGATCAGCTGGAGATGGAGCTGTCGGCCCTGCTGGAGCTCACCCTGGACGGGAGCCTGTTCACCTTTCCACCCTTCGATTCAGCAAAACCTGAACAGCGCCGGCTCAATGACATTGCCTTCAGTGGCGACGGCGAGCCCACCACCGCCAAGGAATTCGCCGAGGCCGTGGAGCGCGTCGCGCATCTCAAATGGCAGCGTGGATTGCAGGATGTCAAACTCGTACTGATCACTGATTCCAGCCGCCTCCAGGCCCGGGAGGTGGTGCAGGGTCTGGATACCTTAATGGCCAACAATGGTGAAATATGGGCCAAGCTGGATGCAGGTACCGAGGCCTATTACAAAGAGATCAACCGGTCTTCCATTCCCTTCCAACGTATCATTGAAAATATTGAAATTACAGCACGCCTTAGGCCACTTACCATCCAGTCGCTCTTTTTGAGTTGGAAAGGGCAGGGGCCATCAGTCGCAGAAATTGCGGCCTATTGTGGGATTCTGCGTGGCATTCAAGGCCTTGGAGGTCAACTCCAAGGCATCCAGCTCTACACTGTCGCGCGGCCTACACCGGAACCCGAGGCCAGGCCCTTGACGGCGAAAGAACTGGATGACCTGGCGGATCAGGTTCGTACTGCCCTGCCCATGGTTCCCATAGAAGTTTTCTATGGTCCCGGGGATGGGCAGGGACCGGAGGAACACAGTTGCTGAAAATAAGGGCAGCGAGCCTTGGCTTATTGCTGGCCTTGGCCTGCGGCCACAAACCGGTGCCACCCATGCCAGACCCTGATGCGGCGCGACTGCCTAAAGTGATCTCCCAGGTCCATCTGGTGGCGGTGGGCGACATCATGATGCATTACGATGTGAAGAAAGCGGCCATGCAATCGCCGGACCAGCAGGAGGGCGGGTTCCCAAGTCTTTGGGCGGATCTGGTACCCATCCTCAAGGATAGCGATATAACGTTTGGCAATCTGGAAACTCCCGTGGCGCCCAGCACTGGAAATCCGGGAGTGCCTTTCCAATTCAACGCGCCAGAAGGCCTTCCTAAGGCACTCCGCGCAAGCGGTTTCACAGTGCTTTCAACGGCCAACAACCATGCTTTCGACCAGGGTGCCAAGGGGGTGCTGGAAACCTTGGATCGCTTACGGGAGGCAGGCATCGTGGCCGTGGGAAGTGGAGAAAATCAGGCCAAGGCTGAGCAATTCAGGATTATAGAAAAAAATGGAATCAAGTTCGCATTTCTGGCCTTTACAGACGTATTTAACATAGATTTGAACCGAAAAGCTTCTGAACCGTGGGTCCGCCCATTGAACCTGGAACCCGCCAAAAAGGCCATCAAAGCCATCGGTTTCCAAGCGGATGTAATCGTCGTGAGCGTGCACTGGGGCAATGAATACCAGCATGCCCCAACCCAACGCCAGAGGGACATTGCAAAGGGGTTGGTGGAGGCGGGAGCCGATCTGATCATCGCCTCCCATCCCCATGTGCTGCAACCCATCGAGCCATTGGAAGCCGGGGGGCGCAAGGCGATCGTGGCCTATTCGCTGGGTAACTTCATAGCCAATCAAGATCGCTTCTACCGCGCGGATCTCTTTCCGGTGGCGGCAGGTGATAATCGGGATGGCGCGGCCCTTCATGTAATAATCACCCGGGAAACAGATTTGAGAGGGCAAGTCAGCGTAAAGCTAAGAAATGTGAGTTATGAGCCTCTCTGGACAGAAAACAATGCACGGGATCTGCAGGGAGGAATGGGGGGGCGCCGAGAGCTGCGCGTTTTACGGGTGAACCCAGCGTTGGATCAGGCCCGAAAAGAAGTAGATCGCCTTGGGCAAGCAGCTACCGTGATTGATGAGCCAGCGCACCGCACGGCGCTGCTTGAAGCCCAGGAGCGTTTCCGGACTTTGCTCTTGCGCAAGCAGCGCATTGCGGGAATCGTTGGGCAAAGTTTTGAAAGCAGGTAGGCCATGAACCCATTCTGGAAACGTCTCCAATCATGTTCCGCAGGTTTGGCCTTGGCGCTCACCTTGAACTGTGCTGGCGAACAAACCTCGATACCTTTCCCTGCCCCCGACATTGCGTTGAGTCTCGACCAGGCATCCCTTACGGTGGCTCCGGACACCCTGGGGCTCTTCACAGCGACCGTCCGTCCCATTGATGGCTACTCGGGCAAAGTAGCTCTTTCTGTGGATGCCCAAGGCCTGGATGTGACGGCGAGTGTCATTCCCTCAACCTTCACGATGGGGACTGATCCCATTGTGGCAAAAATTTCCGTGGCGGTGGCAGGCTGGGCCACAGCCGGAGAACACGCTTTAACGTTTCATGCGCGCGGGAATTTCGAAGCTAAGGATTTATCTTTCAAGGTCAGCGTGCCTGCCGCCCGGCTACTCCCTGTCTTCACCTATGTGAATTTCACCCAAGCCAATCTGCCCTTCATGGCTTTCAAGGATGGGGATGCGCCCTGGAGAGTGCTGGAAGGAAACGAAGGGGCTTACCAGGCCGCGGTGACCGATCAGGCTGGACGCTATGGCCTCGCTTACGGTTACGACTGCGGCATTGGTTCCTTCCATTCATTCCAGATGAATTACATTTTTCAGACCATGCAGGAATCCAGTTCCCTGGGTGTCTATTTCATTTGCAACCCGTCGTCAGGGGGAGGGCCTGATCCAGTGCTGTATTCATTGCAAGGAAGAATCCGGGGGCAGGGCACCGCCTCGGGCTACCTGGTGACCAGCGCCGCAACGATTCCCTTTGCTGGCAGCGACAAATCCTACCTGACCAAGGTTTTAAAGGGCAGAGGCGATTTGGCGGGCTGGATATTCTCCGACCTGGATACTCATTTACCTACGCGCCTCTTTCTGGACCGTGGCCGTGATGCGCAAGGCGATACGGTGCGAGATGTGGATTTTGCAGCGGATGGATTCGATCCGGGCCCTCTCCAACCCATCAGCTACAGTCCCATCGGAAGTGATGAAGTCATTCAAGGCATCGTCCGGTACTTTACTTCTGGTGGGCAGTACTTCGGGCTGGGGGACGGAACGGCCTTGCCTTCCTATGCGGCCTTCCCATCGAAAAAGAGCGAATCAGGCGATAGCTATGGCTATGGCTTTGGCGCCTTCGGCCTGAATCATGAAGAAAGCATCTACGGTGGAAGCCAAGGACTGCCTGGACCTCTGTCCATCACCTTCCCAACCCCCATACCGCCCTTCCAGGTTGACTGGCTGCCGGGCCCCTATCGGCGACCGGGAATCAGTTGGTCCTCGGTGACCCCTTTGCCCAGATTGCAACAGTTCGCCTTGAGCCAGAATATAAACCAGGAGCAGGTTTACTGGTACTTGCTGTTCAGTGAAGGTTGGTTGGGAGCAGGCGTCCATAATGTGCAGATTCCTGATTTCACTGGCTTCGCAGGGTGGGATGAGCGCTGGGGTTTCCGCACCGGCAAGTCAGTAAACGTGGACCATGGGCAATTCGGATCCATCGGGGGCGGTGTCGCGGGTGTGGTTGGAACGGAAAAGGCTTCGGCGATGATGTCCACTTATCTGAGCTCTGCCGGGGGTTTGATGAGGTTTCAAGCACTCGGCCAACAGCACGGAGCCTTCCGTGTGGTGGGCCTGGCGGCAACCCCATCAGTCCAACCCGTAAATTCGTATTCAGCGACGCGGCAGATGGTGACAACACCCTAGTGTGAGGCTGTAGCGTTGGGTCCTCGTTAGCCCATGACCGGCCATCCGTATCAGGCCTATAACCCGAGCAGGCCTCGTCCTTCTGCTTCGAGCCTATCGAGTAGGGCTTTGTCAGTGCGGCTTTGCAGGTAGATCTTGAGTTTGGGCTCGGTGCCACTGGGGCGGAAGGCGGCGAAGGCACCGCTTTCCAGGCGGAATTTAAGTACGTTGCTACGGGGGATTTCCTGGGCGATATCCATGCGATCGGGGCGATCCAGGATGGGAGAAACTTCACCTTTCGGTCCGTGCCACTGGCCGGTTTGGAAGTCTTCCCAGGCCACGACTTTTTCTCCACCCATCTGCGCGAGACCTGCTGATCGGATGCGCGCCATGGCCTCACTAAAGCGCTGAGCGCCACCTGGACGGGGGTCTTCAAGATTCACCAGGCGATTGTGGAAAATGCCGATGCGGGTTTGTAAGGCGTCCACAGCTTCGAATAATCCGAGTCCCTTGGCCTTGTAATGGCCGATCATTTCGCCCACCACCAGTGCGGCCAGGACACCATCCTTGTCGCGCATTTGATCGCTGAGCAACATCCCGAAACTCTCTTCAGCGCCGAAAGCGTACGTCTCATGAACTTCGTCCAGCCGGTCCATGGAGGCAGCGATATTTTTGAACCCCGTTAGGGTCCAGGTGACCTGGAGGCCGTAATGTCGAGCTACTTCGGCCATGAAATCCGAGGTCACCACGGTGCTGACGCACACCCCTACGCGGCCCTTATGACTGCATAGGTAGTCCAAGGTAAGGGCCGCCAGATCGTTACCACTCATCAATTCCCATACGCCAGCACGTTTCGCAACGACGCCGATGCGGTCGGCATCAGGATCGTTGGCCAGGATGGCATCGCTGTCGAATTTTTTTGCATCCGCCAAGGGAGCGGCATAAGCGGCGATTTCTTCGGGGTTGGGGCGTGGCGCCGTGGGAAAGTCTCCATCTTGCACCGACTGCGATTCGCAAATTTCCAAAGGGATGTGAGCGCGGCGGAACAACTCGGGCACAAAAGCACTACCGGTGCCGTGAAAGGGCGTGAACAACAGCTTTGGATTAACGAATATTGTCGGTTCTTGGCGCAAGGAGAGTCCCAGTGCCAGGTAGGCTTCTTCGATTTCGAGGGGGATGGGCCTGATGGTTAGATCCAAGGATTCCGAGGGACTCTCCGGCACCAGGGGCAAGGCCGATGCATCTGCTTCGATTTCGGTGTCCCAGGGGCTGAGCACCTGCGCGCCGCGATCATCGTAGGCTTTGTAGCCGTTGTAGGCCTTAGGATTGTGGGACGCAGTGATGATCACGCCGCAGGCTGCCCCCAATTTCCGCATGGCGAAGCAGAGGAAAGGTGTGGGCAGCGGGCGGTTGCCCAGGAATACGTCAAATCCCGCGGCTGCCAATACGCGCGCGGCTTCGCGGCCAAAGCTCACGGAATTGTGCCGTGTGTCAAACCCTACCAGTGCAACTTTCTTGCCCGGCGCATGGCGCTTCGTGACCGCGGCGAGGGCCAAGGTCGTACGCCGCACGTTGGGTTTGTTCATGCGTTTAAGGCCGGCCCCCATGATGCCCCTCAGACCACCGGTACCAAAAGCCAGAGGCTCCGAGAAACGATCAGCCAGCTCAGCAATGGCGGCTTCATCTCCAGCCTTCGCCTGGTCCAGAAGGCCTTGCAATTCTGTACGAAGATCCGCCTCCAGATGCGGCGAGGAAAGGTAGGAGAGGGCGGCTTCGATGGACATGGGGAACCTCGGGGAGAATATATTATTTCAGACCACCCCTACAATTTCGCCAACCTCGGCCACAGGGTCTGGTATTGCCGCAGGAAGGACTGGATCTTCGCAAGCCAATCATACAAAGGCTTCTCCTCTGACCCAGGCAAGCCCAAGGCTTTCTGGATATCACGAAGAATATTGGCGGATACCAGACCATCCTCGCCAGGATCTGGAAAGCTCATCACGGGGATCATGCGGGAAACGGTCTTGGAACCCAGTCCAAGGAATCGTTTTTCGGTTTGGGCATCGGCCTTGAGTACTTCAATTTGTCCGCCTTCAGGATCTCCGAGATCAGCGTCCAAGCCGTTCAGCAACCTTTTCAATTCGGGCAAGGGAAGCGGGTATTCCCGGTGATCGGCCCATCTTGAATTGGCCATGAGCCACTGAAATACCCGCGACAACTCATCTTCCTGGGTGGCCTTTACGTGGGCTTTGCGGCTTGCCGCCTTCGCTCCTTTCATGGGAAGTTCAGTTGTTTCGTGGGTGATCATGGCGGCAACCAGCCGGTACAGGTCATCGTGGGAAACCTGATTGGGTGCGAAATTATTGAGATCCAAGTGCATCAAGGTGGCGAGCAGGGCCGTTTGGGCATTGCCGTCATAAAAGGGCAGCTCATCCAATAGGCCCTGAAGCAAGGTAGCGATTTTCTCTCTGGGGTCAGAGCCTTCCAACAGCAGACCCGTGCTTTGGAATTGCCGGGAAACGGCGGCTTCCAACAATTGGTCATCCCGCAGTCCAAGGTCTTTTACCGGGGCCTCCGTATTGGCGGAAAAGACCACCAGCGCACGGTGTAATTCCAGCACGCGGGCTTCGGACAGGAGCTGGATGGAAATCGGCCCGCTGCTGACGGGAGCTTTGGTACTCGACTTCGCTTTTACCACGGCTTATGCGCTCCAAAGAGCTGCACCTGGACCAGGAAGGAAGGAAATCGAATGGGCCTCATCAGGTCCAGTGTAGCGCGGTCCACCGCTAAAGCGCCCCTAGGCTGCAGGCAAATCATGAGGCCGGGCGGTGTGTATTGAGTAGATGAAAAAGTGGCGATCTGGTGGTACAAGTTTTGGAGATCAGAAGAGCAATTGACCAGGTGCGCTGAAGATGTCCGTAAGCAAGTCCTATCGCGAGTTTGTGCTGGAACAGCTTGGCACCGTGGCACCCGTGAGCGCGAGATCCATGTTCGGGGGTGTGGGTGTCTACTCCGAAGGGCTCTTCTTCGGATTGATGGATGATGATCGGCTCTACTTCAAAGTGGATGACAGCAACCGAGGTGATTTCGCCGCCAAGGGGATGGAAGCCTTTCATCCCTTTGGGGATGAGCGGGCCATGGGCTATTTCGAAGTGCCGGAGGACATCCTTGAGGATTCTGAAGTGCTGGATAGATGGATGCGGAAGGCATTGAAAGTCGCTGCCACCAAAGTTCGCAAGAAGAAGGCCTGTGGAGGGCAAGGGAAGCTAACATCATCTTCATGACTCTCCCCCTTCTCCCCCTACTTGTAGCCACCTTGACGTCACTAGCACCAGTGGTAAAGCCCGAGACGCCTGTGAGCGTCGTTCGTTACCTTCTCACCGATCACTTCAAACACGACATGGGCTTTACCAAAGCCTCGGTTGCCCGCAAGGCCAAGTGGCTGACGGCCGATTTTTTGAAACAACTCAACGCGGAGCTGGACAAACCCAGTAACCCAGACGAGGTGCCTGCTATTGATGGCGACCCCTTTACCGATAGCCAGGAATACCCCAAACGGTTTGTGGTCGGGAATTCCGAAATAAGGGGAGATGTCACACGCATACCGGTGATCTTCACGGGTAATGGCCGCCGACGGACTGTGGCGGCCAAGTTGCGCAAAACCCCCGCGGGATGGCGAGTGGACGATCTGGTCTACGAAGACGGAAGAACCCTGCGCGGTCTGCTGGGGAAGTGACTCCACTATGTTGATCCGTTGTGCCACGTCAGCTGATTTGGAGTTGTTGTTAGACCTCAGCGTGCGCACCTTCCGAGAAGCTTTTGAGGTTTTCTATACGGCAGAGGATTTTGGTTCATTCCTGCAGGATGCCTTCAATGCTGAGAAGCTCGGTCGTGAATTGGAAGACCCCGCCTGCACCTTCTTGTTGGTGGAGGCAGGGGAGGAAACCGTTGGCTATGCCTTGGTGCGCCAAGGCCCAGCTGAACCCTGCATCCAAGGCCTGGACCCCATCGAGTTGGTGCGGATCTATGTCCTGCAGAAAGCCGTGGGCGAAGGCATCGGACCTGCGCTGATGGAGGCCTGTATCAAGGTCGCGAAGGGAAAGGGTGCTTGCACCCTATGGTTGGGGGTCTGGGAAAACAATCCCAGGGCTTTGGCCTTTTATGCCCGCTGCGGTTTCATGGATGTGGGATTTCACCATTTCAATGTAGGAAGCCAAGTGGATGTGGACCGTATTCTGGTGAAGGATCTCTCCCGGCCATGAACCTTGTCCTGCTCGCCGAAAATGACTTTGTAACGCCTGATCGAGTGCGGCTGGAGGGTCGCCGTCTGGCCCATGTGCTGGAAATCCACCGGGCAGCCCTCGGGGATTCACTCACCGTGGGAATCTTAAATGGACTGATGGGCCGTGGCCGGGTCACGCGCTTGGATCCTGCCGTGCTGGAGCTTGACGTGATCCTGGATCAGGAGTCTCCGCCCAAGCTGCCGTTGACACTGATTCTTGCCTTGCCACGACCCAAGGTTTTGAACCGCGCCCTGGTTGCCGCCACGAGTCTTGGTGCCGCGCGAATCGTCCTGGTCAACGCCTGGAAAGTCGAAAAAAGTTATTGGAAAAGCCCACGGCTGAGTGATGAAAATTTGCTACAACAGCGGGTGCTTGGACTAGAGCAGGCCAAGGACACGGTGCTTCCTGAGTTGCACCTGGCGCGATTTTTCAAAACCTTCGTGGAAGATGAACTGCCCATCTTGAGTGAAGGCAGCTTGCTGCTGGTTGCCCATCCTGGGTCTCTAGATCCCTGTCCCTGTGGTGTCAACACGGCCACGACCCTGGCTATGGGACCTGAAGGTGGTTGGTTGGACACGGAGGTCGAAAGCCTGATTCGCGGTGGCTTTAAGCCCGTGGGTCTGGGGCCAAGGATTCTAAGAGTGGAGACTGCCCTCGCCTGCTTGATCGCGCGGCTCTATTGAACAGCTCTCGGGAAAGCCTCCGGACCTTCAATTCGCTTTCATGAATTTCTCATCCGTCCCCATCAATACCCAGTCCCGGCCCTGCTTCTGGTAGGTGGCATGGCGATCTTTGGTTTGGCCGATTTTCGCACCCGGGTACAGGGCCTCGAAAAGAGGGAATTGGGGCGTGGGCTTCGTTAGCCGGATCTGGTATGTGACGACTGAACTGTTGCCTGCGGGGGCGAGCCCCGTGGCTCTCACGAAGTCAGCTTCGGCCGCCTTCACCTGAAAACCACCCGAGGGCGCTGCCATGGCGGTTTTGGGTGCATTGGCGTTCAGTTGGTAGGTGAATTCCTCGCGTTTGCCTTGGTCAGTGCGCTGGATGGTGAACCAGCCTGTCTTCGCTAGATTGTCATGGAGCAGTAGCAGTTTTTTATGTGGCTCGGTGCCCTTTTCCGCAGAGACCTTGGCGGGTACGGACACCATGACCAGCACTGGGTAGTCCTTCTTGATATCGCGCTCCGCTTCGCTTTTCTGCAATTTTGATGAACCGCAGGCAAGGAGGGCAAGGACTACCGATGCGAGTACGACACGACGCATGAGATCTCCATAGATTTTCAAGATAGGGTCAGGTTTGGGTTACCTATGATGTTGCAATGGCTCAGAGCGGATAGTTGATGACCGCTTCACCGCACCGGCTGAGGTGTGGGTGGAGGAGAGAAGTTTTTTTCTTTCACGGAGTCCAGGATCTCACCGTCCTTCACCAGGATATCGGCTGCCATGCCCAAGCCACCGGGCTCGAAATCGGTTCCCAGGCAACATAAATGGTAGTGATCAAGTTTGGTGTTGAACTTTTGACTTAATTTGCCCCGGCGGTCCGTGACGTCCTCAATGGGAACCCCCACAAAGGCACGGTAGGGAAATGGATGACCCCAGGGTGTCAGGGGTGCGGACTCTAGGTATTCAGGTACCAAGTCCATGAGGCTGCTCGGATATTCACCTTTTTTTGTCTTATAGCGGGAAAGTGCATCCATGACCCGTTTCAGGATGGTTCGGACTTCCTGTTGCCGCTGGACTAAATCCTTTTTTTGCAGTGCGTCAATCTGATAGATATCTTTTCGCGCTTTGGTGGCCGCTTCCGAATCTGGGAATTGCCTGACAAGCTCTTCCATCATCAGCCGGGCTGCATCCCCTCGGCCAGACTGGTTTTTTTGCAATGCATCCTCGTAAAGCTGGGTTGGTAGCCGCGGGTCAGTGCTACTGCTGCAACCCAGGGTCAGCAGCAACAGGGCAGGCAGGATATACGAAAGTTTTGGTGACATGGCGCATTCAGCATACGGTGGGCACCGCTTCATGGCAATTACTGCAGGTGCCACCCTCGATTCCTAGTGGGCTCCAGGCTTCACCCGCATAGGTACCCTAATCCGAATCCCATCAAGTCACCCAAGGAAGATAGGATTGGAGGCAGACCTTGTGGTCGGGCTTTGTCCGACAACAAGGAAGGAGTCCCGGGGGGGACGTAGCAGGCGAAGCGAGCAGGCGCTCCTCCCCGGAAACAAATCTGGGGGCGCAATGCAGGATCATCCATGGTTGGTTGGCATCGTAGGGGGATCTGGCAGCGGGAAAACGTCTGTGGCCAATGAACTGGTGCGGCGTATTCGAAAGGGCAGCGCCAGCTCCGGGGCGGGAGCGGGCTTCGGCTCTCTGTTACTGGATATGGACGCCTACTACGCGCCACTGGATATTGTGAAAGCACGCTTCGGCAGCAATTCCATCAATTGGGACCATCCTCATGCATTTGATCTGGAATTGATGGCGGCCCACATGGCGGCGCTCCATCGCAATGAGCCTATCCGTAAGCCCATGTATGATTTTTCCATCAGTGATCGAACCGGTTTTGGTCCGCCGCTTCCATCCCAACCCGTGGTGATTCTGGAAGGCCTGTTGCTCTTCGCGCTGCCTGAGTTGCGGGAACAATTGGATGTGAAGATTTTCGTAGATACGGATGCCGATATTCGCATCCTGCGCCGCATCCGCCGGGACACCAAAGAACGAGGTCGAAGCCTGGAAAGCGTGATGGAACAGTACGAGCAGAGCGTGCGACCCATGCACTTGGAATTCGTTGAACCCAGCAAACGGTGGGCGGACCTCATCGTGCCCACGGGGGTGGAAAACCGCCGGGCCCTGGAGATGATCACGCATCACATTCTGGGACGCATGCAGTCGGTGGCGGAGAAGGGCTGAAATGAGGCTCCTGGCCCAGCATTCCGAAGGCTTTGACCCTGGCGAACCCTGGATCGAAGGGGACGTGACCACCAGGCAGGACTCGAGGCTTTTCACCCAAATGGTGGCTCGGCGCACCTCGCCCCATACCGGACGGGAGCACGCCTTCTACCGATTACAGGGACCGGATTGGGTGAATGTCATCGCTTTCACGAAGGAACTGGAACTGCTCGTGGTGGAGCAGTACCGGCATGGCATCAATGAAGCCACCTTGGAAATCCCCGGGGGGTGTTGCGATCCCGGTGAAGGTCCACTGGAATCAGCCCAGCGCGAACTGCTCGAAGAATCAGGCTTCAGCACTGATGCCTGGATTTCGCTGGGAAGCTGTACACCCAATCCAGCCACCCAGACGAACCGGGCCCACACCTACCTGGCCTTGAACTGCGAGGCCACGGCAGACCTGCAACTCGACTCCGCCGAGGAACTCCAGGTCTGGGCCTCTTCCTGGAAGGAATGGGAGGAATGTCTTCGCAGCGGCAAGATCCATCACGCGCTCGTGCTTACAGCCTTTTTGAGGCTGAGTTACTGGGAAGGCTGGCCGGATTTGAGGGCGCGACTGTTGGCATTAAGTTAACAAACCTGAAAGGTCATCCATTTTTTTCGAGGTTTTTATGAATTCCGATTTCCTGGACCATCTCCGCACCGAAACCGAAAAGCTTCGTGAGGCAGGGCTCTTCAAAAGTGAGCGGGTCATCACCTCGCCGCAAAGCGCACGCATCACCGCCAACGGCAGGCCCGTAATGAATCTTTGCGCGAACAATTATCTAGGCCTTTCCAATCACCCTAATCTCATCGCGGCCAGCAAGAAGGGATTGGATTCTCATGGTTTCGGGATGTCGTCGGTGCGCTTCATCTGCGGCACCCAGGACATCCACAAGGAGCTGGAATCTGGACTCAGCGCCTTTCTCGGCATGGAAGACACACAACTCTATTCGAGCTGTTTTGATGCCAATGGTGGCGTATTCGAAGCCTTACTAGGCGAGGAAGATGCGCTCATCAGCGACGCGCTCAACCACGCTTCGATCATCGACGGCATCCGCCTTTCCAAGGCGCAGCGCTACCGCTACGCCAACTCCGACATGGCGGACCTCGAAGCGAAGTTGAAGGAAGCCGGCGGTGCCCGCTTCAAGCTCGTGGTCACCGATGGCGTGTTCTCCATGGATGGCTACATCGCCAAACTTCCCGCCATCTGCGACCTTGCGGAAAAACATGGGGCCATGGTGATGGTGGACGATAGCCATGCGGTGGGTTTCATGGGTGAGAAAGGCCGCGGCACCCACGAGCACTGCGGCGTCATGGGCCGCGTGGATATCCTCAGCGGCACGCTGGGCAAGGCCCTGGGCGGCGCCAGCGGCGGCTACATCTCCTCGAAAAAAGAAGTTGTCGAATGGCTGCGGCAGAAGGCGCGTCCCTATCTCTTCTCCAATTCTCTTGCCCCGGCCATTACTGCGGCAAGCATCGCAGCGCTGGATCTGCTGGCCGACGGCGACAATCTACGGAATTGTCTCCGGGCCAACGCCGCGCACTTTCGCGCAGGCATGAGCAAGCTGGGATTCCGCCTGCTGCCAGGGGAGCATCCCATCATCCCCGTCATGCTGGGAGACGCCGCTCTGGCTCAAGCCATGGCTAACGCACTGCTCGAAGAAGGTGTCTACGTCATTGGCTTCTTCTTCCCCGTTGTGCCCAAAGGCCAGGCTAGAATCCGCACACAAATGAGCGCCGGGCACTCAACCGCAGATCTGGATTTTGCGATTGCGGCATTCGAAAAAGTGGGGCGGGAGTTGGGAGTGATCCACTAACAAAAATTGGAATCGAGAGTGACGCGAATAAAATACATGTTTTCAATTCGCGGCCATTTCGAGTCATTCCCGATCAACAAGAGATGATTTCATTGCGGAGGTACTCATGAAAGCCCTCATCAAACTGAAGCAAGAAGAAGGCATCTGGATCACCACGGAGGCACCCGTTCCCATGGTTGGTGTGCACGACGTGATGATCCGCATCCACAAGTCGGCGATCTGCGGCACGGACGTGCACATCTACAATTGGGACGAGTGGAGCCAGAAGACGATTCCCGTGCCTATGATCGTGGGCCATGAGTATTTCGGTATCGTGGAAAGAATTGGCATCGAGGTGGACGCCTTCAAGCCTGGCGACCGGGTGAGCGGCGAAGGGCACCTCACTTGCGGATTCTGCCGCAACTGTCGGGCGGGCAAGCGCCACCTGTGCCGCAACACCAAGGGGGTGGGCGTGAATCGACCAGGCTCCTTCGCGGAATACCTGGTGATTGACGCGGAAAACGTCTATCACATTCCTGACAACATCTCCGATGAAATGGCTTCTATTTTCGATCCGTATGGCAATGCCACACACACCGCCCTGAGCTTTGACCTGGTCGGGGAGGATGTTCTCATCACCGGCGCAGGCCCCATCGGCGTCATGGCTGCGGCCATCGCGAAGCACGTTGGTGCGAGGCATGTGGTCATCACGGATGTGAATGATTACCGGCTGGACCTGGCAAAGAAAATGGGCGCCACGGCGACGGTAAATGTACTGAATCAGGATCTAAAACAGGTGATGCAGAACCTTGGTATGACCGAAGGCTTCGATGTGGGTATGGAGATGAGCGGAAATGCCACCGCCTTTAAACAAATGCTCGATGTCATGAACCATGGCGGCAAGATCGCCATGCTCGGCATCATGCCCGGCGAACAGGCAATTGATTGGGGCAAGGTGGTATTCAAAGGATTGTTGGTGAAGGGCGTGTATGGAAGGGAGATGTTTGAGACGTGGTACAAAATGGTGGCCATGCTGCAAAGCGGTCTGGACCTCAGTCCGATCATCACGCACCGCTTCAGCATTGATGATTTCCAGAAGGGTTTCGACGCCATGCGTAGCGGACAAAGCGGCAAGGTTGTGCTGGATTGGGGCGTCCGCTAGTGCTCACGAAATCGGATATCGAGACCGCACGCATACGCATCGCTCCGTTCATCCGTTTAACACCCATGTTGGAGGTGCTTTTACCCACACCCTCAGGCTCTTTGCCGGTGATATTGAAGCTGGAAAACTTGCAGGTGACGGGTTCCTTCAAGCCTCGCGGCGCGTTCAATTCCCTGTTGCAAATCAAAAGCGAAAACGTCATTGCCCTCTCGGGCGGCAATCATGGGCTGGCGGTGGCCCATGCTTCGAAAGTGTTGAATAAACAAGCAGTGATCTTTGTGCCCAAGAGCGCCGCGGCTACCAAGGTGGTGGCTATGAAACTCACTGGCGCGGACGTTCGCCAATTGGGCGATGTGCCTGCGGATGTTTTTCACGCGGCGGAAACTCTCGTGCGTGAAACCGGCTGGCCCCTGGTCCATCCCTATGATCAGGAACCGACGCTGGCCGGGCAGGGCACCCTCGGCTTGGAGTTGCTGGAACAGGCCCCCCAAATCCGCCATTGGCTATTGGCGGTGGGGGGTGGTGGTTTTCCCGCGGCAGTGGCTCTCGCCATGGCAGGCACTGCCGAAGTCATTCCCATCGAGTCAGAGGGCTGTCCTGGGCTGTTCGAGGCTCAAAAAGCCGGACATCCGGTAGCCGTGAAAGCCGAGGGCATCGCGCGCAATTCACTAGGTGCCCCCAGCATCGGGTCGCTGCCCTGGGAGATCATGAAGGATCGAGTCGGTCCCACGATCCTTGTCAGTGAGGAGGCAATTCTGAATGCCCAGGCCTGGCTCTGGCGGGAGGCCAAGGTCGTCGCCGAACCTGGCGGTGCCGTGGCCCTGGCGGCCCTTTTGAGCGGCGCCTGGGCTCCTGCTGAGAAACGAGCTATCGGCGTGGTGGTATGTGGGGGCAATGCGGACTCCCTGCCAGTCTGAGTTAGCCTGAAGAGCTACAAGGACATCAAATTGCAGGCGGATGCAATGAATGACACCCCAACTCCTTCCCAAGATTCCCGCATCGCCTTTTGCTTGGAGATAGGTAAGGCGCTGCACAGCTTTGGGACTCCCGCGCATCGCTTCGAGGAGGCCATGCAGCGGCTCGTGGCCTCACTGGGGCTCGAAGGGGATTTTCTGGCCCATCCCACCGCCTTTTTTGCAGAGTTGCGGAGTGGTACCCGGCGGGAGGTCTTCATCGTGCGGGCGGAACCCGGCGAGACCGATCTGGAAAAACTGGTAAGCATCCAGGCCCTCGTGAAGGAAGTCATCAAAGGGGACCTGCCCATCGAAGAGGCCGCGGCGCGGGTTCAGGAGATCGTGGCCCGGGCACCGCGATTCGGCCGGGCGCTGGTGGCGGCAAGTTTCGGGCTGTCCAGCGCCATGGCCGCGCGTTTCTTTGGTGGTGGGTGGCGGGAGATGCTGCTCTCGGCGTTGCTCGGGCTGCTCATTTGTCTGCTGGGGTTCTGGACTTCTAAGCAGCATCATCTGGCCCAGGTGCTGGTCCTGCTGGCTGCGACACTTGCGGGTTTCGGTGGTGTGTTGGCAGCCCACTTCATCCCGCATACCGCGGCCTTCACCATCACCCTCGCCGGCATCGTCATCCTGCTGCCGGGGCTGAAACTCACCGTGGCGTTGCGTGAAGTGGCCACGGGCAACCTCGTGGCCGGTTCGGCTCGTCTGGTGGACGCAGTCATGGTCTTGATGATGCTTGCCTTTGGCGTGGCACTGGGACGCCAGATCGCCATGCAGTTCGCTTCAGCCTTCCGGGAATCTCCTTCGATCCCCATGGCGGGCTGGACCGAGTGGGTGGCCCTGCTTGCGGCACCGCTGGCCTATGTGGTGCTGTTCCAGGCACGGAAACGCGATTTCGGCTGGATCCTACTGGCGAGCCTCGTGGCCTTCGTGTCCTCGCGCCTTGGCTCTGCATGGCTGGGCCCGGAGCTGGGTGCCGGCCTGGGCGCCATGGCCCTGGGCATCACCGCCAACCTGTTCGGCCGCAAGACGCGCCTGCCCAACCAGATCATGGAACTTCCGGGCCTCCTATTGCTGGTGCCGGGCTCCATCGGCTTTCGTGGGCTGGCCTTTCTCACCATGGGGGAAACCGAAGTGGGCCTTCAGACCGCCTTCCGTATGGTCTTTCTGGCGGTGGCCTTGGTGATGGGGCTGAGCCTGGCCAACGCGCTGGTAAGGCCACGCAAGGGGCTGTGAGACTGGGCCGTGGGCTGTGGCTGGTGGACTATTCGGGGAGGTCGAGGCGGAAGCCTACGCCCAACCGGTTCCAGCCATTGATGGAGAGGATGGCGAAGGTGAGCGCCACGATCTGAGGTTCCGTGAAATGATCCTTCAGCGCCTTGAAGGGCTGATCCATCTCAGGCTGGAGGGTCAACTGTGTGAGCGCCTCCGCCCAGGCGAGCGCGGCTTGTTCCTTCGGGTCGAAGAAATCTGTCTCGCGCCAGGCGGCCAACACCGTCAGGCGACGGGGTGTTTCGCCCAGCTTCAGCAGGTCTGTGCCGTGCATGTCCATGCAGTAGGCACAGCCGTTCAGCTGGGAGACCCGGAGATCAAGCAGGTCCAGCAGTTTGGGGTCGAGGCCCGCCTCACGGGTCTGTTTTGTGAGGTTGAGCTGGGCCTCGAAAAGGGCAGGGGATAGTTTCCGGTAGGACTTGGACAAGCGCATGGGTTTCCTTCTTTTGATTCAGGATGAACCCGGATGGCATGACCAGTGGAACCAATAATGAAATGACGGTAGAGCGGGTTATTTCTGTTTGGCGGTGTCGGTCTTTTCTGGAACCACGTCCCACTTTCCGCGGACGTCCATGGAGAGCACGCAATCGGCTCCAGGCTCGCACCGGGTCATGTGCTGCTTCCTGCCCTTGAACGAGAAATAGGAACCGGCCGGAAGTTTCGTCTCCTTGCCGTCAACCGTGAGCACCAGCGTTCCCGATACGACCGTACCGAAGTGGTCGGAGGAATGATGGTGCAGCGGCGCGGCGAATCCATCCTTGAACTTGAGCATGGAATGATGTGGACCCTTGGCGGGGTCACCCTGGAGAACCGCCATGCTCACGCCTGGAAAGCCGGGCACGTCGCTCCACTTGATGTCACCAGCTGCAACCAGGACAGCGGTGCCTGCCTTCTTGCCCTCTGTCGCGGTGGCCGGCGATGCGAATGCAGCGAATGCCAGCGCCAGTGTGAATACTGCCGAAATGCTCTTCCTCATATGACCCCTCCTCGTGGGTGTGGTGCTTTGAGAATAAGATGCTATATCAAATCAATTTTGCCATGCTGAGAATATTTTTATTTTTTCACCTGATTTCAACCGATCTATTACCAACCTTTACATGGATTCATCCCCGTACATTTCTGGATACGCCTTCTTGGCGCATTCAAGACGTGTCCCATGGGTGAACGTTGCGGTGGAATTGTTTGAAATCCCGCACTGGAGAGGGAATTAGAAAGGTCAAGCCCCGCAATGATTTATGTTGTCGTGGGCTTCCATTTTATACCCCGGAATGGACCCATCGAACCGGTCCGGCTGGTTTAGGGCAACAGTGGCTCCCGCCGTCCGTCCGCGCTGGCACGCCACGCCCGTCCACCATCCCAGAGCCAGGCCTCGCCCGGTTGACCTTCCCAGATCCCGGCATCGATCACGAACACCTTCCCGCCATGAAAGGCGGTCACGTGGTTCTGCGTGGTGTGGCCCACGATCATGGCTCCGACGCGGAAATGCTTCAGGGCCTGGGTGATCTCCGCTTCAGTGGAGGATGGCGACCCGCCCGGTGGAAGAAGGCCCCGGTACCAGACGGGCCCATTGGGTCCGAGGAGGAAAGCGGCGTCTCCTTCGGCCATGCGTCCGCGCAGCCCCCAGGCAGCCAAGAAGCGCGTATTGATCTGCTTGATGTCCCAGCCCTGGGCCACCAATTCTGGAGAAACTCCGCCATGGACAAAAAGAAAGTTCCCCAGTTTGAGCAGGACGGGGCGGCTGCGCAACCAGCGCCCGAGTTCGGAATTCGGACCGAGGAGTTCAGGTTGGGACGGCAGGCCCTCGATCTTTCGGTCGTATTTCGGATGGAGGTACCGGAGATCACCGGCAGCCACCATGACTTCGTGGTTGCCAGGGAGGACATGGACCCACCCACCCTTTTTCCGGGCGGCTCCTTCAAGGGCCCTCAAAAACCAAAGGACTTCCGTGACATTGGGACCCCGATCCATAGCATCGCCAACTACCACAAGATGGCCCTGCCCGAAAGTCCATCGGAGCCCATCGTCGATCACCTTTTGGGCCTTCAGCAGCTTCAGCAGCGTATCGAAGCGGCCATGGATATCGCTGACCGCCAGGATCTTTTTGGGGGCCGGGAAAACCGCCTGGGCCGGAAGCGGATTTACCGGCTGCAGGGTGATGGGGTGGGCAGCTACCCCAGGCAGGGCCAAGGTAAAAGGTCCGGTGGCTTCCTCCACTTCCACCCGTCCCCCGCGAACCCTCAAAATACGGGCGTGGGAACCATTCCAAAGCACATGGGGGCCATCGTCGAGAGAAAGGGCTCCGACTTGCACATTGGCCGGGGCAAAGGGTAGCTGCCATCCCAGCAGTCCGGATCCTAGAATCCAGATTAGGACCCACAAGGTCCGCACCATTGAGGGGAAGGGCAAGCCTGAGTTCATCCAGGGCCTCATAAAACCCCAGTATGCCTCGGCCCATCCGGAATCCTGGACGTTCCCACCTGCGACCCCCCTATTGCTTCTATCCTCAAGTTCATGGGCTCTTTGAAAATCACCTCCATCATCACCACGCATCGGCGGCCGAAACTTCTGCTCAGGGCATTGAAAAGCCTCGCGGCCGAGCGGTGGAAGTACAGTGAAATTCTTGTGGTGGAGGATGGTGAGGATCCCTCCACAGCGGCCCTCCTAATGGAGTCGAAGGTCCCTTGCCGATTGGTGCAGAGCACTCTGCATAGCGTCGCCAAAGCCAGGAACCTGGGGCTTAAGGAGGCTAATGGCGATTGGGTGATTTTTCTGGATGATGACGATATTGTCTATTCGAATCGCCTGGAGAAATTAGTGGCGGCTGCAGCTCGATCCGGGGCGTCTTTCGTTTTTGGCAGCACCCTCAAAGTCACTTCCAGGAAACGGTTTGCGGTACCCACCAAGCACCCCGCGGGCGAGGGACTCGCGGGTTTCTCCGACATTCTCCGCTGCATGCCGCACACCAACAGCACTCTGATTTCCAGGAAGGCTTTGTTGGATTGCGGGGGCTTCGTGGAGGCATCCACTTATTTCAGTGACTGGTGCGCACTATTGCACATGGTGGATCGCGCGCCCGGTGCCTGGCGAATCCCTCACCTGCTGTCGGAATTCGAAGCCGGGTCCGATGGCATGACCCACGATGTGGCCCGAGGCAATGGAATGAAGGCCAAGGTCCTGGAGGCGTTTGATGTTCTGCACCTTGAGAGGAAAGAGAACCGGTTGATGCTCCAGAAAGTCCGCCAAGCCGTGGAGCGGGCCGAGCCTTTCTCTGGCTACGACGCCTATGTTGAGCTGGCAGATCACGCGCTCTCCGTTCACTGATCAATTCCTGTTCATGGATTCAAGATGGACGTATAAGGGAGTCAACCTTACTGGAGAACTCCATGCGCCTCGGCCTCGCGTTCCTCGGCTTGTTCTTTCTCACGGGTGCTGCCGCTTCAGCCCAAACATTGCCAACCACGCTACGCAGCTACTTCACCAACAAGGACGCCATCCAGACCGGAGGCGTGAAGCTCATTCCCATCAAGACTCCCAAGGGTGAGTTCAAGGTTTGGACCAAACGCTTCGGGAACAATCCCCGCATCAAAGTGCTCCTGCTGCATGGTGGACCAGGCGCTACTCATGAGTATTTCGAGTCCCTGGAAGGCTTCCTGCCCGCCGAAGGGGTCGAGTTCATCTATTACGATCAGCTAGGCTCGGCGTATTCCGACCAGCCCAAGGACAACTCTTTGTGGGAAACCGCCCGTTTTGTTGAAGAAGTGGAACAGGTGCGCGTCGCCCTCGGTCTGAACAAGGATAACTGCTACCTCCTGGGACACAGTTGGGGCGGCATCCTCGCCGTTGAATACGCTCTGAAATACGGAGCGAATCTCAAGGGCCTGATCATCTCCAACATGATGATGAGCATCCCCGACTACAACCGGTATGCGGCTGAAGTGCTCGCCAAGCAGATGGATCCAGCGGTGGTGAAAGAAGTGAAAGAGCTGGAAGCAAAGGGCCAGTACGAGAGCCCGCGTTATATGGAACTGCTCATGCCCAATTTCTACGCCAAGCACATGTGCCGACTGCCGGACTGGCCCGATGCCGTGAATCGGGCCTTCGCCCGTTTGAATAAGGAGGTCTATGTGCTCATGCAGGGGCCCAGCGAATTCGGCGCCTCGGGCCGCCTGGAAAAGTGGGATCGGAAGGCAGATCTCAAAACCCTGACAATGCCCACTCTGGTCATCGGCGCCAAGCACGACACCATGGACCCCGCCCACATGAAATGGGTAGCGCAGCAAGTGCAGCACGGCAGCTTCCTGTTCTGTCCCGAAGGCAGCCACATGTCCATGTGGGACGACCAGCGCACCTACGGCCCCGGCCTCGTGAAATTTCTCAAGGAGACCGATTTGGGGAAGCAGACCGTGACCTTTAAATAACCCACAGCTCAGATTCCAAGCACCCGTTTTTCGCCGCTATGAGTTGTTGCGACAGGATAAGGATGTTCATGGCTAGCGAGCGGTTAGAAGTTCTCAGTGCATCCAGCTTCAGCCTTGATGCATTGACGGTGCTTTTCAACCGTGGCTTCGCGGGCTATCTCTTTCCGGTACACATGACTGCAGAGCGGTTGAGCCATCGCATCCGCACGGAAGATGTGGATCTCCATGCCTCCAAAATTGCGCTGAAGGATGGCCAACCTGCGGGGTTCGCACTCCTGGCCAGAAGAGGGGGCCGCAGCCGTTTGGCCGCCATGGGTGTCGTGGCTGAAGCCCGGCGCCAAGGCGTGGGCCGGAGGCTCCTCGAAGCAATCCTGACCGATGCCAGGAACCGACCGGGAGGCGGTGATCGGGAACTGCGATTGGAAGTTTTCGAAGACAATGACGCAGCCCGGAGCCTGTATGAAGGCGCAGGGCTCCAAATCCTGCGGCGATTGGTGGGGCGCACCTGGCGCTTCCCAATCGCGAGCCCCGGCCAGTTGGAACTGCACGACACACCTAGCTGGAACCAAGTCGTCTCTGCTGAAGCCATGGACCTGCCGTGGCAGTTGGAAGCTGAAACCCTGGCAGTACTAGGTGCTCCGGCGCGAGTGGCCAGTTTAGGTGGTAAAGCGTGGGCGCTGATCTACGAATCCTCTAACGCCATGCTCGTGCTCCGGGGTCTTTATATAAATCCGGAACATCGGCGCCAGCACTTGGCGACGCAGCTCATTACCGCCATAGCCGCCATGCACCCCGGCCACGCCATCCATTTCCCCCCACTTTTCCCAGAGTCAATGGGAGCAGCCTTCTTTGAGCACATCGGCTTCCAGGTGGATGCGCTGAACCAGGTAGAAATGGGGATCACGTTCTAGCAGCGCTCGATGATCACGGCCATGCCCATGCCCCCACCGATGCAGGCAGCCGCAAGGCCGTAGCGTTTGCCGGTGGCCCGCAGCCGATAGGCGAGATGCAGCAGAAGGCGTGTCCCGCTGGCGCCCAAGGGATGCCCCAGGGCGATGGCGCCGCCATCCACATTGGTTTTGTCGGGATCCAGCTCAAGATCATGCATCACAGCCAGGCATTGCGCGGCGAAGGCTTCATTCACTTCAATCAAATCCATGTCGGCCAGCTTCAGGTTCGCTTTGGCCAGGACGGCTCGAATCGCTGGCACGGGACCCAGGCCCATGCGTGCAGGCTCCACACCCACAGCGCTTGAGGCCACGAGCCGCGCGATGGGTTTCCAGCCGTGCTTCGCGACTACATCGCTGGTGGTCACCACCATCGCCGCGGCGCCATCCACGATGCCAGAGGCATTGCCGCCGGTGACGGTTCCGTCCTTGCCAAAGGCCGCTGACAGTTTGGACAAAGCTTCAGGGGTGGTACCCGGCCGCAAGTGATCGTCGTGCTCCACCAGGATGGTCTTGCGCCCCTGGGACACTTCCATGGTTGCGATTTCTTCCGTATAGATTCCTGAAGTCCAGGCGGCTTCGGCGCGGGCCTGGCTTCTTGCAGAAAAGGCATCCTGGGCTTCCCGGGTGATGCCGCGATCCTTCGCGATATTCTCCGCGGTTTGGGCCATGTAGAGTCCGCATTGGGTGTCGTAAAGTCCCTGCATCAGACTGTCTTCAAGCTTGCCACCGCCAAGCTTGAGCCCTGAACGCAGATCGCCCCGCAGCACGAAAGGGGCTTGGCTCATGGCCTCCATGCCTCCCGCCAGCACCGCCGTGGCATCGCCCACCTTCAACATCCGTGCGGCGACAGCCACCGCCTCGAAGCCCGAACCACACAGGCGGTTCACCAGCAGGGCCGGGATTTCCTGTGGCACGCCGGAATTCAGGCCCACGTGACGGGCGGCGTAAAGCGCGTCGGCGGTGGTGTGCAGCACCATGCCAAAAACCACGTGATCAATATGAGCGGGATCCACCGAAGCTGTCCGCAGCGCTGCCCTTCCAGCGTGGGCTCCGAGATCCTGGGCCCGCTGGTGACGCAGCAGGCCATTGTATTCAGCGAAAGGCGTTCGTTTCCCCGGCAGCAGCAAGATGTCCATGAATGTTCCTCGATGAGTTAGAATCCCTCATCATCCTCCAGATTGATGGGAAAGTGAGCCATGGAGCCCGTGGGCCAACCTAAAAAATCCCCTCATGACACGGTGAAGTTCAGCGTTCAGGAAATTCTCGCCCGCCTGGAAGAAGGTCGGCTGTACGTGCGCCGCACGGAAGGCGGTTCCTCGTTGGAAACCGCCCACACAGGCGCGCCAGCGCAGGAGCGACGCCATGCCCATGGGGTCGGAGTCACCCAGGAGCGACGGAATTACACGCCTCTTGAAATACCAACCCTGTTTCCCGAAAAGGGCGCCATCCTCATCCTGCTGGTGGGCGGTTTCGCGGATCAACGGGCCATCACCCAGGCGGTTCCCTTTTGGAATGATGACGAAGGCAGCAGCTACCTCATCTGGCAGGCACTGCGAAGCGCGGGCTTGTTGCACAAAAAGGACGAGGACTTCGCCATGGGTCGCGGTGGCTTCTGGGACGACCGGCCGCCTCGCACCCATGGTCTCGCCATGACCTATGCAGGATTTTCTCCTAAAGGCGACATCATTGATTTCGATCGCATCACCCGTCCTTGGAATCTGGATCGCTTGCAGACGCTTATCTTTGAAACCCACGCCCGCTCCATGGGCAAGCTGAAAGTAGTCACCCTTGGCAACGCGGCCAGAGTCATGGTCTGCGCCGCCGCCTATGGGCTACCGGACGTCCCCATCCTCTCGCTTTCCGAACCCACCACGGAAACCCTGGCTGCCCTCAAGCTCGGCAAGGATAGTGCGGCGAAACATTGGATCGAATGGGCCGCGAATGTCCTGGCCATTGGGAAAAGCTGAGGCAGTGTGTCACTAGTGTTACACTTTCTTGATTCCAGCTGGAGTATTCATGCCTTCTAGCAATCCACGCATCAACATCGTCTGCGACAAGGAGCTTTACGCGGTGGTGGCCAAATTAGCCGCACGGGAAGGTGCATCGCTCTCATCCTTTGCCCACGATCTCTTGCGGGAATCCCTGGAACTGCGCGAAGACATCGCGCTGGCCAAGGTGGCCGACGCGCGAGCAGCCACCTTTAAACGAGTGCGTGCGCTAACTGCTGATCAGGTTTTCGGCCGATGATGGGATGACCTTTAGTGTCATTTTTCATCCCGCGGTAAAGGAAGACGCCGCCGTACTCACCAAAACCATGCGTGAGCGCATCAGAAGCGCTATCGAGACTCGGCTGGTCGAAGACCCGTCCCGGTATGGGAAACCCCTGCGGGGCACACTTGCTGGCTACTGGAAGTTGCGTGTAGGGGACTGGCGTGTAGTCTACGAAATAATTGGTAGTGAAGTCATCGTGCTTGCCATCCAGCACAGGAGCAGGGTCTGCCAAGAAATCAGCGACTGCGATTAACAACCGGTACGAAACCAGCACTGCTTCTCTAGTTATTTGGGTTGGATTTCAGGCTCAGGTTCCAAATTCCAATCCACGCCGTTGGCTTCGGGCACTTCACCTTGCAGCAGGATTTTTTTAGGTTCCGGCAGCATCAGATGACGGCGCGTTAAATCTTCGGCTTTGATGCGAAGTTGGTAAATGGCGGGCTGGAGATCCGAGAATTCGTAATAACCATCGTAGGCGGTTCGCATGGAGGCAACCACCTTGCCAGTAGCATCCAGTAGTTCCAGGGTGATTCCCGGCAGCGCCGTGCGATTGGGTTTCTGGAAGACGGTGCCATTAATGTCACCGGTCTGTACGACCGGTACTTCGGCCTGAACGATGTGGCCGGGGCGCGCCAGGAAACTGAAGCCATCGCCCTCCTGCTTCATCAGCGGGTCCGGTAGGGTAGATGGCGAAAGCAACACCTTGGTGCGGGTATCCGGGGGAATATTGCGAAGGAAATTCACACCCCTGGCATCCGTGCCGCCGGGTCGGTTGACACCATTCACGAAGAAGCCGATATCAGACAGTGGCGCTTCACCGGCATCCGGACGACCGTTCGCATTGGTATCGAGATAGGTGAGCGCGGAGATCCCACCGAAACTGGCGGCACTTTGAGCTTGGGCCGCCCAATGTCCAGAACGGGGTTCCCGCGCCAGCCCCATCCGCAAGGTGAGCGCAGCCGTCCAACCTGAGCGACTTGACCAACTGCCATCAAAGGCGATGCTCACCAGTCCCTGAGCCTTGTTGGCAGACACGACTAAGCGATTGTCGCGGGCATCCACCACCCGCAACACACCCGCCTGGAGGGTCCAGGGCTGGAATTTGAATAAGTCCAGATAGGCTCCGACGTTCTGCAAATGTCGGATGGGCCCAACACTGTAGGTGGCCTCTCCGCGGGCCGCGAAACCGCCAAAGAAGCGCGTCAACAATAGGTTCCCGAAGCTGCTGGCCACGGCCTCCTGGCCCGTCAGCCGCAGCCGCTGGTAGGTCAGGAAGTTCGAGTAGAACCAGCCGCCAGCGGATCCCCCAAAGCGCGGGCTCAACCTTAAGACCTCTCCGCCATTCAGCAGCGTGTCTCGCTGGGCATTCAATCCCACATTGAAAAAAGGATGTTCGATGCTGGGCAGCAGGCCTTGGGCATCCAGCTCATCCCTGCGCCGGATGGGACCATTGGTGGGAAGGAAAACCGGACTCGCGAAATCCTGCCAAAGCTCAGCGTGTTTGAACGTAAGTGAAAGGCTACTGCCTAGCCGAGTGCTCAAGGCCAGTTGTCCCGCAGATCCTCCGTCCTGTTGCTTGGTGAAGGATCCTTGAAGGCTCAGTAGGTTCCATCGGCCCTGCACGCCGCCCTGGGAATAAAAGTGGGAGCCATCGGTCAAGGATGCGCGACTGATGGCGCCGAAGGCCGAAACATGATCTGAAAATCCGTACTGTCCCACGAACTGGCCTTGATCGCCGATATCTCCATGTAGACGCATGGCAGCCAGACGATACCGGAACCCGCCTGTCGAGACTTGGGGTTGGGATGCATCCAGATGGTAAGTTTCTTCGCGCCGCTCACCTCCGGGGCCATAGAAGACCATGCGGAAATCATTCCATCCGTGCTGCAGCGGAAGGTTCAGGAATTCGTACAGACCATCGGCCCGTGAACCCTGAAATCCAGCCAGGGCACCATTCTGGTAAAGCTCTACCTGCCAACCGGGAGGAAGATCGCCCCGAAACGTTTTCTTGTCGCCAAAAATATCCGAGGAAAGCGGGAGATTCGTGACAAAGACGCCGGTACCTGAATTGGGGAAACTGACACCGTCCAGGCCGGGATCAAAGACTTCCCCCAGTTGGAATTCCGAGGCGCCCAGTGGCCCGAGCAAGCGCGAATCCGGATCCCGTCGCCCCAGGGTCGCCCGCAGGCTGCGGCTACCTTGGCTATCGGCGAAGATGTAAAGATTCGAGGTCATCTTCAGTAGGTCGCCGCTGGCGTAAGTAGTGCTTTGAAGGCTGGTTCTGGACCCGGCGCCGCTTGCAGAGCTACTGCCGATGCGGACTGTCTGGTCCACCATGGGCCACTCCGCCCACCGGTAGGGATCGTCCAGAGGCACATAATGGTGCTTATCGGCGCGGCTTCCGCCGAAGGCCATGCGGCTCCGTTCGCGCAATGCCATCGCTTGGGCGGGCAGCGGTTCCCGGGGAATCACGTTGATGCGCGAGCCCAGGCGATCCACCTTGAGCTCAATGGGAAGCAACTGGCTGAGCAGCCGGGTATCCACGTAAAGATCATCCCGGTGCAATTCAATTTGAGACCGGTCGAGAGAACTTTTCTTGCCTTCCACCTCCAGGGTGCCAGACCCCAAGTCCAGCTTGAACGTGCGGGCTTCCTTGATGATGAAACCCGAGGCCCGGCCTGTGAGTGGGTCCGTAGTGATGGCCAAGCCCAGAAGTCGGCAAAGCTCGCCGAGAGGAACAAAAATGGCACCCTTTACCGGGTAGCCAGGAAAGGTGTCGCTAAGGGTCGCACCTTCGAGGCGAACCTCGAACAGCAACATTTCTTCTTCAGAGCGTTCGGAATAGGCGCCGCCAGGAAGTCCCCCCAAGTTAGCTGTGGGGCTGCTCTCGGTGGATCGAGTCGCCGCAGGACCAGCATGATTCAGGGTCCCGGGAATGGCTGCGGAGCCTGCGTACAATCCAGCCGGATATAGCCCCAATAACCCTGCCAGCCCAATGTTCGGCCAGGTCGCGCGATGGGCGCGGGAGGGTTGTGGACCGGATCTCTTCATGGCACCCGCAAATCCGCTTCGGCCATGACCTTGCCCCCGTTCGGGGCCTGGAAGCGTACATGAAGGCGTCCTCCGGAAAACCCAGGAAACTCTTTGGGCACATCCAACGGAATCCGGATTTTTCGCTTGGCCAGCGGTGGATAGACTGCCAATCCACCTTGCGTGCCCATTGCCGCATTTGCGATGCCTTTTGCGGGTGTGAAGTCCACCTGGAGATCGCCATATAAACTGGCATTCCCACTGCGGGTGAGATCAGCAGTAAGGAGGAATCGCTCTCCCTTGTGTTCCAGGGCAAGATTCTGAAAGCCCGGCTCGGCGGCGGTCTGACCGCTGCGCACGATGATCGGGATAGCCAAGCCGATGATAGGGGTCAGGTGGATGGAAAGGCCTTTCTGGGTCGACGGGGTAGTGGTCTCCGCCACCTTGCCTCCCGCCAATTCATTGGGGACGGCTTGGAAGAGCACATGGATCCGATATTCACCATCGGCCAATTGTGCTGGCTTGCGGAGCATGACTCGAAGCACTTGGGTCTGCCCTGGTTCCAGAGTCACTTGATGGGGTGAATAGCGGATCAACTGGGCTGGATCCACTCCGTTCTGCATATCCGGCGTCACTCCGTCCGGAGCATCGGGAATCTCTTTGATGCCGCCCTCTTCGGTCATGGCCATATGGACCAGGCGGATCCGATAAACCGCAGGTTCTGTTCCTGTATTGCCCAGGATCAGTTCCTCGGTTCGAGCGCGCCCCTCGAGCACCACCCGGGCCGGGGACACCATCAGGTTTCCCGCAGAAGCCTGGGCGTTCAACAGGCTACCTACCGAGAAAAAGATTCCGAAGCTTAGGATGGTTCGACGCAACATGATTCCTCCGCAGATACAAGACAGGGGGCGCTAAAGGGCGCCCCCTGTCAAGTCGGACCCCAGGAGATGATCAGTTGTAGGCGACGGTTACGGTGAATCCCGCACTGGTGTAATCACCATCAATAGTTGCGGCAAGGATCGTAAGTGTCGCGCCGACACCCAGGATGTCTGTGCCGGATGCGTTAAGGGCCGCATTCGTTCCACTGGCGGCTGTGGTTGAATAAAAAGTGAACGCAGTTGCGCTCAGAGTGCCGCCATTGCTACCGGTCAAGGTCACCGCAGCGCCAGGCAAAGTCACGGCGTAGGTGGCGCTTTTCGTGCCGCCCACATTGAACTTAGCGGCTGCAGGGGTGTTGAATTGACCGGTGATGACACCCCCGGCAACAGTGGTCGTCTCCGCACCAGTATTGGCATTGATGATGGCGGTATCAGAGGTTCCAATGCCGGTGATCACAATGCCGCCGAAGTCCAGGTCAGCGGTTTTCGCGATGGTGATGGCCTTTCGGATCTTGGCTTTGGCGACAGCGGTGCTGTCAGTAGCACTGTTGCCCGCGGCGAAGCCAACGGTGGAGGTCAGCGCGATGGCTGCGAGGATGAGGTTCTTTTTCATGGCGGGCTCCTGAATGGAAACGAAGGAGGGATGTTTGGTTGGGGTCCGGGTCCTTCGTCTTACCCCGGTGAATCAAAGATAGGAGGAAACATGGAAAATAGCAAGTCAATCACAAAGTATTTTTTGCCCATGGAATTATTTCGACCCTGTTATTGGATATATGCAATTCGACCCCGCATATGCAGGGTCGTTGGAAGGATAACTTGCTTATGGACAGCTAAATATAACTTCAAGGATAACTAACCGTCATTTGGAAATTACCGGTATAGCTACCCTCGGTCTGGGTCGCCCCAACAGAGAGTGTGCCGCCAACCTTCACGGTTCCATTACCCGTACCATTCAGAGTGCCCGAAACTCCCAAGTCTGTGACGAGGGTCAAACTCATGGTTCCCCCAAGGGAGCCATTGAGTGTCAGTGGAGAGGGGGTCGCGGCGATGCTGTAGGCGTGATTCGCGCCTCCGGTGACCGCAAAGATGGCAGGCTGGCCGGTGGCGGCAGCATAAACCACGCCCCCGCCAAAACTCTCTGCATTGGTGCTTGGCACCAGGGTGACTGTGCCTGCGGCACCACCAGGGATGATGATCCCGAAATCCATGTCGGAGGTTTTGGACAACGCGATGGGGATCTGGATCCGGATGAACACGGGCAGGTTTACGACGGTGGAAGGATTCCCGCCATTATTGACATCGCCAACAAAGAGAGGGAGAAAACCAGTGTAGGTGCCAGTGGGGAGTCCGAATGGAATAGTGAGCGTACCTCCAGTGTGGAAGAAAAGGGTGGCTGTCGTAGGGGGCGAATTAGGGAGCTGGCCCTGATCCCCAGGTAAGTCGCTAGTGATAGGCGCGGTGGCCACCGTAAAGGATCCACCACCTGGGCCATTCATAGTGAAGGAATTGACCGTGGTGAAGATCATGAATTTACGCTTCGCGGGTCCTGTCACTTGTATGTTTCCGTTGAAGGTTGTGAAGGCGGAAGTATTTGAGACGCCCCCCGTAGTGCTAGAGATGGCTCCGCTGCTTGCATTCATAACGATCGTTCCACCCCCGGCGGTCACGACTACTTCCCCGTAGTCCATGTTCTGGAGCACGGTCAGGGTGGTTTGAGCTATTGCGCTCCGCGGGGCCAGGCAAAGCACCAGGGCCGCTAACCACCATCTTGATCCATTCCGAAGCCAAGCCATGCCACTCCCCCTCTGGCTCAGCATCATCCC
>JANYBM010000160.1 GCA_025361125.1 Holophagaceae bacterium
GCCGGCAGACCGGAGTCACCCTTTGGAAGGTTTTACGAGCCCGTTACCAGAAGATCGCGGGGACTCGCTCGTTGCTTAAGAAAAATTAAGCGGCGAGGGCCAGTTCGAAGTTATCGTTGGCAGTTTTGTTTGGGCGGATTGTTAAGGGGGCCATCCGTCCAACCCCCGCCTGCACCATGCACCCGAGTCATAACCTGTCGAAACCGGTCACCCCCGTTCTGGTGGTTGTGTGCCCGAACTTGCGTCTCCCTAGAGAGGCCGCATCGTGCGGAGTTCAAGTATGAGGCTCAGCAGTGGGCTTTGCTACACTCGGTTTTCGGAGGACCGCGATGCCCATCTTTGAATACCGCTGCGAGGCATGCGGCGAGATTCTCGAAGCGTTGGTTCGTGGGGCCGAAGCGGAGCCTGCGTTGTGCGAAGCTTGCGGGGGAACGTTGACCCGCATGATGTCGCTACCCGCGGATCTCAAACGTCTGGGTGGCTTCTTTCATAAGGAGACGTTCAGCGATGCGGAGATCGCGTCGAAGGGCTTGACCAAGTACGTGAACCGGGGCGACGGCACTTACGAAAAGGCGGCTGGGTCTGGGCCCAGCATCCTTGACCGGGACAAGCTGCCGGGATGAACCGAAGTTCCAAGGCCCAAGTCCTGAATCGAGGAATCGAGGAACCGAGGAGTCAAGAAGTCGAAGAGTTGAGAGTCAAGAGTTAAGGGGTTTAGGGCTGACACCACCCCTGCTCACCGCAATTCAATCGTCAGTCGAAAAGCGTCCATGGAAAATGCTCAGGTCTTAGCTCCCTCGTGTGATTCACCTGGTGGAGCTTGGGGTCACCCGAATTTTGGCGCACTGATCCAGGGCGTCCCAGCTACGGCGTAGCGCCTCAGGGCGTGCTGATCTCCCGGGGAGGCAAAGGCGATTCCTACCCGGGGACCGCTGAGAATTGCCTGAGGAGGCTCGCCCACCCGCAGTTCCAGGTCGCCTTTGCGGAAGAGGGCCTCGCCGTTGAAGACCTGGTCCAGGCTTAAGCCTTGGGCCACACGGCCTGGGCCCGCCAGTAATGCCGGTTTAACGGTCATCATCATTCGGCGGGCCAACAAGGTTTCCGTCCCTGCCACCGGTTCGCAGGCGCGAATGAGCACGGCGGCACCCTGGCCTTCGTCGCCGGTCACCACATTCAGCATCCAATGGAGTCCATAGCACAGGTACAAATAGGCGTGGCCACCTTTGCCCCACATGATGGCGTTACGCTCGGTGCGGCCGTGGCGCACATGGCTGGCGCTGTCTTCAGGGCCACCGTAGGCTTCAACTTCGGTAATGCGAAGGATCACCTCATCGCGCACCAGCAATTGGCCCAGAAGTTCCCACGCCACGAGATCAACGTCGCGCCTGTAGAAAGATTGAGGAATCAACTTTCCTGGATGAAACATTGGCTCCCGCGTACAAAGGTGGCTTTCACCATGCGCGGAACTGCGCGATAGATGAGCCTGGATAAAACGCGATCAGTGGCATCATCATTACGCTTTGCGGGATCCACCACACGAGGATCCACTACGATGAAATCCGCCTCCATGCCTTTGTCCAGACCGCCGATGCGATCCTTCAGACCCAATGAACTCGCGGCTCCTCTGGTGGCAAGATGGAAAGCTTCAGCAGGTTTCACAGTGGCTTCCGGTTCCTGCAACAACGTGCAACGCAACTTGGAAACCGTGCCGGCCATGGCCATCTCGTTCCACATGGAAAGCGTCGGCCCACCCGCCACATCGGTGCCCAGGCCCACCAAGAGACCTTCCTCCAACCAGCGCCGCAGGGGCATGACGCCACTTTTCAGAAAGGCATTGGAGCTGGGGCAATGGACGATGGTACTACCGGCCCTGCGGATCATGGCTCGTTCCGTAGCTGTGAGATGCACGCCGTGGCCCAGCAGTGTGCGGGTATTCAACATTCCGTACTGACGATAAACATCCGTATAGTTCGCACATTCGGGGAAAAGCTTGGCGACCCACAGGATTTCATCCAAACTTTCCGCCAGATGAGTCTGGATGTAGGCGCCCGTTTTTTCTGAAAGAGTTCCCACGCCGCGCATGAGGGCGGGCGTACACATGGGCGCGAAGCGCGGCGCCAGGGCGTACAGCAAGCGCCCATCAGCCTTCCCGTGCCACTGTTGGATGAGCTCATCGCTTTGCTGAAGGGATGTTTCGGTATCCTCAGATAAGGCTTCCGGGGCGTTTTGATCCATCATCACCTTGCCCATGGCGCACCGGATGCCGCAGCTTTCGGCTTCCCGAAAAGCGATGTCCGTGGCTTCCTGGTGGACAGTGGAATACACCACCGCCGTGGTGGTGCCAAGGCTTAGCAGATCACCAAAAAATTGCTGTGCGGCAGATTTCGCCAGGCCTGGATCTGCGAACCGGGCTTCTGCTGGGAAGATGTGCGTGTTGAGCCAAGGCAACAACTCAAGGCCGTCCATGGCCACGGATTCGTATTGCGGCAAGTGGACGTGAAGATCAATGAGGCCTGGTAGAATCCAGTGGGGGCGCAGATCCCGGACTTCTGTAAGCGGGTGCTGGGCAACGGTTTCGTCAAAGGACCCCGAGGCAACGATGAGACCCGCCTCATCTACCAGCAGTCCACCATCCTCTATGTCCCGCAGTTCGTTGAGGGAGTCGGACCAGAGCAGATGGGCGCGGTAGAGGATCACACTTCATCAAAAAAGAAGGGCTTCAGCACCTGGATGCGGGTTTCCCAATCCTTGGGATGGGTGAAGCGCAGGGCGGCGGCGAGGCTCGACAGCAGGCTGTTGCCATCCTGGGGTGTGAAGCAGAATCCCACCACGCGATTCTTAGTGGGCATGGTGAGCGTCTTTAAGGGGATCACGGTCTGATTGAGGATGCGGCCGAAGTGGCCCTGGTCGCGGCCGAAGGAAAAGACGGTGTTGGCGTCCATTTTGTCGGTGATGGCGATGCGGTCATTGGCTCTGATTTTGGTCTTGAGGGCTTCGAGATTGGTCGGGTTTTTCAGGCGCAGATCGAACCAAAGGCTGTGCATGTACTGCGTGTTGAGCTTCACGGCGGACGAGAACAAGTTCAGCTCAAGGCCCTTGGTCTGGAACAGATGGTAGGCATCGCGCGCATGATGGGTACCGAATCGGCCCTCCTTGTGCGCTCCCACCTGGGGACCAGGACAGAAATCCTTCACCTGGCTGATGTCGTTGGCGCGACGCATGCAAACGAAGGTGCCTTCGATCAGGTTGTCGTTACCGCCGGAAAGCGCCAGCGTTTCCAGTAGACAGCTCAGGTTATGGGTATTGCAGCTCACCACCTGGATGTACTGGTCATGGGCGGTGATGACTTCATCATTGATGCCCCGGGCGTACATCTTTCCGAAACCGAACTCGCTGCCTTGGGCGATGAACCCCAGGGTGTTGTGCTCGTAGTGCTTGTAGATCTTCTCCTTCATCTCGATGCCCTGGGGGGAGCAGTCAATGATCACTGAGGCTTGTTTCAGGGCGTGCTCGTGGCTCATGGCTGGGATCATCCCAGCGGCCTTGAAACCATCCCTTTTTTCATCGTCCACCACCAGCTTGGCGCCGCGGCTGATCAGCGCCTTCACTTTGGGCCGATCACTGATGCTGTGCTTATGGAAGGTCACCTCGTCCAGGCCAAGCTCTTGTTGGTAATGGGTCAGCAGACCGACGAGAGGTTCGCCGATGGTGCCGGTACCCACCACGTGAACGATTTTTTTGGGCATGAGCTCTCCGTGGCGGATCGGTTCATTCTGGGACGCCCCACCAATCCGAACGGTCTAGTTTCTCAGGCCCGCCTTCGTGGGCGAAGTGGAAATTTCCAAAGGGCCGGGAAGACTGATTCTGTGGCCTACTTTACGGTTTCTGGGCGGACCTGGTACCAAATGTTGGCCACGCCGTAGAATTCGCCTCCGCCCCCAGCATCGACTTTCTTGATGCAACTGACCTGAATCATCGGGTGATTGTTATAGCTCAGCATCACATCCATCACCTTGTTGTTTCCGGGGTTCATGCTGACCTTGGAGACTTTCATTTCTCCCCAGATCTTTACGGGAAGACCCTTGATCAGTCGGTAAATGCCAGCGTTGAAGGCCATGCGGGCTTCCTCGATGCCATAACCATCCTCCGGTGCGCGGGGCAGGTCGTCCAGGCGGCTCGCGAGTTTCGTGATGCCAAGATTCTGCATTTCTTCGGGAGTCAGGGAAATCTTGAGATCTTTGGCGTGTTTATGGAACCACCAGGCCGAGGGGAAAACCACATCGGGGCTGATGGGCGCGATGAGGATCAGATGTTTATAGTTCTTCCAGGCCGCCAGATATTGAAGGTGGGGCAGAATGGCACCGGGAGTCTGCGCGGCTGTGGGGGGAACATTGGGGATGGGGCCTTCTTTGTTTTCGCACCCCATGGAAATCACCAGCGCTGCCAGTGCCCCCAATCCCGTGATGTTTCGTCCAATGCTTGCCATGTGGCCTCCAGAAACCGTTTACTTGGGAATCTTGCCGTGAATTCGCAGGCACTTCCAAACTTATTCTCATTTCTTACCCCCTAAAACCTCGGAAGGTGACCCATGTCATATCCTTTCCGGCTCTATGTTTTTGGCCGCCCCAAGCTTGCCTGTGCCAGAGAATGGGAAGCGCATTACCTTTCAATGCTGAAGCCCCACGCCCGTCTGGAGGTTGTGGAGCTGGCCGATGGCCGCGGCGAACCAGCCCGGGCGCTGAAGGACGAGGCCAACCGTTTATTACCCAAATTGGCGACCCATCAATGCCCGGTGCTGCTAACGCCTGAGGTTCCCGCGCGTAGTTCGGAGGCCTTTGCGGCCTGGCTGGGCCAAGCCATGGATAAAGGCCTTAGCCTGGGCTTTGCCATCGGCAGCAGCCATGGCTTTGACCCAGGTTTGAAGGTCACCATCAAAGAAAAATGTTCGCTCGGCCCTATGACCTTTCCTCATGATCTGACTCGCGTGATGTTCCTGGAACAGCTGTACCGCGCCTTCGCGATCCTGAAGGGCACGCCGTACCACAAGTGAGTCAGGGGTCATAAGGCAGCGTTGGTGCTCACTCAGGCCCCAGGACCCAGGACTATTTCCACTGCCGCATAAGGATCGAGTTCCCGGTTGGCGATGGCGGTGATTAGTTCCTGGACACGCTTACCGGCCCGGGCCTTGGCGCGGCGGGAAGCTTCTTCGGCTAAAAGAGAGTCGAAACGCAGCTTGGCGCGCTCCTGGGCCTTACGCTCAAGGCCGCCGCTGCCGAGCAACCAAGCATTGTGCTCGCGAACATGCGCCAGCATTTCCGGAATGCCCTTGCCCTGCGTGGCAATGACCTGGCACACGGGCGGATCCCAGGGTTTAGGTGGGCTCAGGCTCTTCATGGCCTCGATCTCCTGCTCCACCTGTTCCACGCCATCCCGGTCAGCCTTGTTGATCACAAAGAGATCCGCCACTTCCATGATGCCGGCTTTGATGGCCTGGATTTCATCTCCCAGGCCTGGTATCAGCACCACGGCGCAGGTATGCACGCAACTCACCACATCCACTTCGTCTTGTCCAACTCCTACGGTTTCCACGATCACCGTGTCGAAACCCGCCGCATCCAATAAATCAATGGCATCTTGGGTGGCCCGCGCCAGCCCACCCAGGGCTCCGCGCGTAGCCATGCTGCGGATGAAGATCCCAGGGTCCGGCGCGATGCGGCCCATACGGATGCGATCCCCAAGGATGGCGCCACCACTGAAGGGAGAGGTGGGATCCACGGCGAGAATGCCGACCTTTTGGCCTTTCTGCAGCAATGTCCGAGCTATTTGATCAGTCAGCGTGGATTTGCCCGACCCAGGAGCGCCGGTAAGCCCCAGAACTGAGGCATTGCCAAGCTGGGGCCAGACCTTGGCCATGAGCCGACGGGCCTGCGGGTGGCCATTCTCCATCCAGCTGATGGCCCGAGCCAAGGCCCGCGCATTGCCATCCAGGAGTGGCCCCAACAGATCGTCGGCGGTATTCATCTGCCCAGAATGCCAGCAGGGGGGTTATGTGTGCCTTCCAATCTTCAAGCTCGATCAGATCCCGATGAAATGTTAGACTTTCCTTTTGCCCAGAAGGGAAGCTCGAACATTTGATGGCTGTCAAAAGTTCTTTACCCAGTGGACCGGCTGGTCCAAGCCCTGAAGGTTCTGGGGTGGTTCGCTTGCAAAAGCCCACGCCACGCACCGATGTGCCAATGCTGCGCGAGAAGACCTGCGCCACTTGCGGTGCCGGGTTCACCGTAACGCCGGATCAAAAATTCTTTCTCTGCCCCGCCTGCTATTCCAAGGAATTCCATCGGACATCAAAATCACGCAGCTCGGGAACCCAAGTGCTCACCCAAATCACTTGTGTGGAGTGTGGAACCTCTGAATACCTGAGCTTTGTTCCGCAAGATGCATCCGTCGCCCTGTGCAAGGCCTGTTTTGGCCGCAGAAAACGGGAACAAAAGTCCAACCCGCACCACTAATTTCATACCTAGGAGTTATACATGCGTTTGATGAATCTGCTGCCCTTCAGTCTCACCGCCGTCCTGGCTGCCCAGACGGCCCTGACCCCGGCTCCACAAAATAGTCCGGTGCCCAAGGCCACCAAGGTGGTTACCGAAAAGGAAGCCCCCAAAGCCAATGCTCTGGAAGCAAAATTCGCCAAGGAAACCCTTTCATCAGTCTTGGATTCAGTCAACTCTGCCTGGTTCGGCCAGCCCTACCAGAACATCACAGCCGTTCAGATGGATGGTTCCGTCAGGGCGGTTCTCTCTGCTTCGGCCATCAACGCGAAGGTTGCCGGGGACTCTGGCGGCCTCCTCAAAGGTGGGGCCACCAAGGCCGGCAATGCCAACGTAAACATCAAGACCACCTACTTCGCGAATGGCGATTTCAAGACTGATTTCAGCGGCGACCTGGGCAATGGTATTTGGACCCGCGTAGGCAACAAGGGATTCATCTACAGCAAAGAATTGAATGCTTATACGACCCGGGTGGATCCAGGTCCAGCCGACGCTCCTCTTTCCTACATGGGTTGGTTTCGTGAAGTGATCATTGACATTCGCAAGGTCTACTCCGAATCCAGCGCCTTCAACGCGACCTTGGGGAAGGAAGAGACCTCGGGTGGAGAGACCCTCCAGACGCTCAGCTTCAACGCCCCTACCGGCGCCTATGATCCAAAAAAGCGTGAGCAGAATCTGTCCGAAACCCTCGGATTCTGGAAGCGTGGTCGCATGGACCTGACCTTCGAGAAGACGTCCAAAATGCCTCGCAAGCTCAACTACAACAACGAAGCCAATGGCGTCCACACAAGTTTTGAATTCACCTACAACAAAGGCAAGCTCCAGAACATCGCCATCAGCAATCACAGCAAGGGCTTTGATGGTCCTGGCTCGCTGCGTGTTTCCTACGATGCCAACGGCTTGATGAAGACGGTTGCGGGTGAACTCAATAGCCAACAAAAGAAGATCGCCTTCGACTTGAACCTGAACTGGGTCAAGGATATGAGGTCTTCCCAAATTGCGGCACTACCTCCTGCCGGTGCCAAGAAAATGGGCGGCGACGAACAGGAAACCCTCATGCTCGTCGGCATTGCTGGCAATGTGATGGACTTGCAGCGTGCCGGATGGAACATCATGGCCCCGAAAGTTTCCGCCAACGCCCCATCCAAATAACCAGCTACACTAACTTCATCGGGGCGTAGCGCAGCCTGGTAGCGCATCTGCTTTGGGAGCAGAGGGTCGGAGGTTCGAATCCTCTCGCCCCGACCA